>JBFEIJ010000003.1:0-100235 GCA_041553775.1 Planococcus sp. (in: firmicutes) | reverse complement strand
TAGGCATAGAGCGCTTTCCCTCCTGTTTGTGTGTTGTTGTGGTGACTACCATTATACAGGATTTGGGGAGGTGCTCTATTTTCTTGCCGGTACACACTTAGAGCCGCAAGGGCTCGGAATTATGAAATTAACTCAAATAAATTAAAATACTTTGTACTTTGAGGAGGAAAAGAAAATGGATAAGAGTTTATCGTTTGGTTCATATGCTGTAATTGGAATGATGTTGTTTGCTTTGTTTTTTGGTGCAGGGAATTTGATTTTTCCGGCACAGCTTGGTCAAGCTGCAGGTTCTGAAGTCACGTTAGCGATTTTAGGCTTTTTAACGACAGGTGTCGGTTTGCCGCTTCTTGGAATTTTAGCTATTGGCTATTCGAAAAGCAATGATTTGCAAGATCTTTCAAGCCGGGTGCATCCGCTATTCGGCATCATTTTTACATCGCTTTTGTATTTGACGATCGGGCCGTTCTTCGCATTGCCAAGAACAGCAGCCGTGTCCTATGAGATCGGCATCGCTCCTTTTGTTGGAGGAGATTTCGCTGCCATCGGCTTACCGGTATTTTCAGTGATTTTCTTCTTAACGGCATTAATGTTGTCATTAAACCCTTCAAAACTAGTCGATAATATCGGGAAATTCTTGTCGCCGGCAATTCTCATTACGCTTGCTGCGATATTGATCATGGCGATTGTGAAACCAATGGGTAAAGCAGCCGCTCCTCAAGAAGCGTACGCAAGCGGCGCATTCTTGAAAGGTTTCACAGAAGGCTATAACACGATGGATGCTCTGGCTTCGTTGGTCTTCGGCATTATTGTCATTGCGACAGTAAAAAAATTGGGCGTCACTTCGTCAAAAGGCATTTTGTCCGCAACGCTGAAAAGTGGCGTAGTCGCTGCAGGACTTTTGGCAATCGTTTATGCAGGTATCGCTTACTTGGGTTCAACAAGCACAAGCACGTTAGGACTTTTTGAGACAGGCGGTCCTGTATTGAGCGGGGCATCATCTCATTATTTCGGAACATTCGGTGCGCTGCTGCTTGCGGTTATCATTACATTAGCGTGTTTGACAACGGCAATCGGCCTGACTGTAGCCACATCGGAATTTTTCAATAAATTGATGCCGAGACTTAGCTACAAATCGTACGTTGTGATTTTTTCAGTATTTTCTTTAATCGTTGCAAACGCAGGACTTTCAAACATCATTACGTATTCAATACCGGTATTGATGTTCTTGTATCCACTAGCGATCGTGTTGATCATCTTGGCGTTTCTTTCACCGCTATTCAAACACGCGCAAATTGTATATGCTTCTACAATGATCGTGACGTTCTTTATCGCCATCATTGATGGATTGAAGACACTTACAGCTTTACTTGGTGTATCCAACCCTAGTTGGTTGCAAGCGATTGTCGACTTCTACACTGCTTCGTTGCCGCTTTACACGGACGGACTAGGCTGGATTTTGCCGGCGCTAGTAACGATTGCCGTATTCACTGCTGTGGCTCGCCGCCAAAAAGGCGTCAACGTTCAAACAGCGCGCAATGAATCTTAATATATGGCGTTAGGTTGATCTAGAAATCGGATTGCCTTCTCCATAAAAAAAGCTGTCTCCAGAGCTTCAGGCTCAGGAGACAGCTTTTTTCTATGGAGGTTATTCGAGTACTATAAGGACAGTTCTTCCGCTGTGTGATTCCAGTTCGCTTTCATCACCATGCAGACTTTATCGGCATTCCGTTCTTTTAATGCAGCGATGATTTGACTATGTTCTTTGACAGACTGCAAAGTCAAGATCAACGAATGGTGGAAAAATTGTCTGCGCACATGGGCTTGCAAGCGGCCAAGAATGTCATCGACATAAGAGTTGCCCGCAGCGTCTACAATATGCTGATGGAATTCCTGATCAATTTTCAATGCGGAGAAGTTGTTTCCAGACTTTATGGCTTCAGCGAATCGTTTATTGGTTTCAGTAAGTGTATCAAGCAATTCATTGTCCAAATGAGGGATTGCGAGTTCGGCTGCCAAAGCTTGAAGGGCAGAGAGCGGCGGCAACAAGGTTTTGAGATCTTCTTTTTCAACGCTTGTTACACGAGTCGCTTTTCCAGGAAACATTTCGACAAATCCTTGGACTTCTAATAATTGCAATGCTTCTCGGACAGGAGTTCTGCTTAAGTTCAGTGCTTGCGCAAGTTCGGTATCAACCAATTTTTCATCGGGTTGTAAGGTGCCATCTATAATCCATTGTTGCAATTGGTTGTAGGCACTTTCTTTCGCGGTCACGCGAATCGGTTTTGCGTGATCTACTGGAATCGGCATTGCAGGTGCACCCTTTCTCTTGCATATGATATTCAAAGTATACACCAGTTTGTGGCAATGTTAAATATTCTTTATACAGTATATCGCTTTACAGCTGTATTGCTAGTGGAATTGGAGACGGCGACGGTATGATTAGCCGCGCGATTGTAATACACTGAGAAGAAGACAATCAGATTTTAAAAGATAGGATGAGTAAAGATGAGAGAAGAAATCACAGTACAAGTAAACGATAAAGCGAAAGCGGAATTCCAAAGAGGCTATCCATTGATTGACAAAGAGGCGCTAGTCAGTCCTGAAGTATTGCAAACAGAAGGAATGATCGTCAATTTAACGGATCTCCAGAACAAGTTTTTAGCGAAAGGCTATTACGGCAAACAAAACAAAGGCTACGGCTGGGTATTGACGCGCAATAAAGATGAAGCGATTACTCAAGGGTTTATCGAACGGACATTGAAAGCGGCTATTGCTGAACGTACAAGTTTTTATGAAGACCCGGATACAACTGCATTCCGTGTGTTCAACGGCGAAGGAGACGGCTTTGGCGGCTTGTCGATCGATTATTATAACGGCTTTTACTTAGTGAGCTGGTATAGTGAAGGCGTTTATTCGTTTAAAGACGAAGTGATTGCAGCGCTGCAAAATGTAGCCGATTGCAAAGGCATTTATCAGAAAAAACGTTTTGATACAAAAGGCCAATACATTGAAGAAGATGATTTTGTAGCAGGCGAACACGGAGAATTTCCGTTAATCGTCAAAGAAAACGGCATCAACTTCGCTGTCTATTTAAACGATGGAGCGATGACCGGCATTTTCCTGGATCAGCGCGATGTCCGAAACGCGATCAAAGAGCGCTACGCCGAAGGCAAGACGGTGTTGAATACGTTCTCGTATACAGGAGCATTCTCGGTAGCGGCGGCACTTGGCGGCGCGATGAAAACGACAAGCGTTGATTTGGCGAAGCGCAGCAACAGCAAAACGATTGAGCAATTCAGTGTGAACGGCATCGATTACGAAAGCCAAGACATCCTTGTGATGGACGTGTTTAATTATTTTAAATACGCGAAACGCAAAGAAATGAAATTCGATTTGGTGGTCCTCGATCCGCCGAGCTTTGCGCGTTCAAAAAAATACACATTCAGCACATCAAAAGACTATACGAATTTGATGCGGGAAGCGATTGCCATCACCGAAGAAGACGGCATCATTGTCGCGTCTACGAATAGCGCATCTTTTGGCATGAAGAAATTCAAAGGATTTATCGAAAAAGCGTTCGTAGAAGAAGGCAAGAAGTATAAGATTGTCGAAGAATTCACGTTGCCGCAGGATTTCCGCGTACGCAAAGAATTCAAAGAAGGCGATTATTTGAAAGTCTTGTTCGTTCAATTGGGATAATGAGAGATGTGGCGGAATTTTGAAGAGCGGTGAGCGGTGAAACCCCATTTCTTGTCCTTCTGCTTGTTTCTATGACCTGATCCCTTCTATAATAAAAATAGATCGTGAGGGGAAAAAATGATGAAAAATGCATTAGGTAAATTCCGTTTCATGGGATTGCTTGAAGGAAGTTCGTTGCTAATCTTATTGTTTCTTGCCATGCCGTTAAAATATTTCTTCGGGTTTCCGGAGGCTGTCAGTGTGGTCGGCGCGGTCCACGGAGGATTGTTTACTATTTACTGCGTGTTGATCGCGTACATGACGTTCATTTACAAATGGCCGTTCCGTTTTTCGGTAGCGGCTGTTATAGTAGCGTTTATTCCTTTCGGCAACTTCGTATTGGACAGACGCCTTGAAAACTGGCAACAAGTAAAGACTGCTTAACACATCTGCGGACACGAGTCTGCGGGTGTTTTTTTATCTTTAAACAAAGCCGGGTGTTGAAAATGCCTTGTGCAGGAAGAATATTCTATAATGAAAGATGAAGAAAATAGAATGGAGTTTTCCTAGATGAAAGAAAAAGAACAAGCAATGGGCTTCAAGCCGTTTTTGGCGTTATTGCTGTCGCTGAAAATTCCGAGAGCGGCGCTAATCTTCGGACTTAGCGCTAGTTTGGTAACGACGTTAGTGGGATTGGCTGTGCCATTATTGACGAAAGATTTGGTGGACGGGTTTTCGCTCGACTCGCTGAGTGTGCCCCTGATGGTGGGAATCGGCGCAGCTTTTATCTTGCAAGCGATCATTAATGGTATATCGATTTATTTATTGAGTAAAGTGGGTCAACGCATTGTCGCCGGATTGCGGGAACGCATGTGGATGCATTTGATCCGTTTGCGTGTCGGTTATTTCGATCAGCATTCGAGCGGCGAGACGGTGAGCCGGGTCGTCAATGATACCGGGATCGTGCGCAATTTGATTACCGATCATTTCCCGCAATTTGTCACCGGCATTATTTCCATTGTCGGTGCGGTTGTCATTTTAGCGGTGCTGGACTGGAAGATGACGGTGTTGATGATGGTATCGGTGCCGTTAACTGTGGCCATAATGATTCCACTTGGGCGACGGATGGCGAAGATTTCCCGCAATCTGCAGGATGAGACGGCGCAGTTTACAGGTCATGTCCAGCAAACATTGAGTGAAATTCGCCTGATGAAATCATCAACGGCTGAACAAGTGGAAGAAGCAAAAGGCGCGAAAGGCATTGCGGGATTATATGCAATCGGCATGAAAGAAGCGAAAATCTATGCATTGATTGCGCCGCTCATGTACTTGGCTGTTATGCTCGTCATTGTGATGATTTTGGGTTATGGCGGTATCCGAGTGGCAGAAGGATCGATGTCGACAGGCTCGCTTGTGGCGTTTCTATTGTATTTATTCCAAATTATCGTGCCGCTCGCCACATTTGCTCGCTTTTTTACAGAATTGCAAAAAGCGAAAGGGGCTACAGAACGCATTATCGCAATTTTAGAAGTTCCACTAGAAGAAGCAACAGCTGGAATCGATGTGGACATTG
The DNA here is from genome assembly GCA_041553775.1 of Planococcus sp. (in: firmicutes). Lineage (GTDB taxonomy): Bacteria > Bacillota > Bacilli > Bacillales_A > Planococcaceae > Planococcus. The sequence goes on along the minus strand of JBFEIJ010000003.1, from coordinate 94,984 downwards.
CGGGAAAAGTTTTGCGTGTGGACCGTGTCAGTTTTGCTTATGACAGTAGCGAACCAGTGCTAACGGATGTTTCTTTTGAGGCGCAGCCAGGTGAGATGATTGCTTTTGCAGGACCGAGTGGTGGAGGAAAGACAACCGTATTCAGTTTGTTGGAGCGGTATTATGAGCCGGCTTCCGGTGAAATCACAATCGGCGGTATTGGGATTAACACAATTTCCTTTGCGTCTTGGCGCAGCCAAATCGGTTATGTTTCACAGGAAAGTGCGATGATGGCGGGCACGATTCGAACAAATTTGACCTACGGATTGCCTGACGCGGAACCGATTCCGGATGAAGAGTTATGGCGTGTTGCACGGATGGCTTACGCCGAAGACTTTATCCGTGAATTTCCCGATGGACTTGATACACAAGTCGGTGAGAGGGGCGTCAAATTATCGGGTGGCCAGCGACAACGCATTGCCATTGCCCGTGCGTTTTTACGAGATCCTAAAATACTAATGATGGATGAAGCGACAGCGAGTCTTGATAGCCAGTCGGAGGGCATTGTCCAACAGGCGCTTAGCCGATTAATGGAAGGACGTACAACATTTGTCATTGCGCACCGCTTATCGACAATTGTGGATGCAGATAAAATCGTCTTTATTGAAAAAGGCCGGGTAACAGGAACTGGCACGCACGAGCAATTGACCGCCTCACACGCGCTATACAGAGAATTTGCAGAACAGCAATTAACCTGATATATCCCGCTTGACCTTAACGTAACGTCAAGGTGTAATGTAAAAGCATCAGGAGGTGGGCGAATGGAATATACGATACAAAAGTTCGCACAATTAGCAGGTGTCAGCACAAGGACTTTGCGTTATTACGATGAAATTGGCCTGCTCGAGCCGGCCCGGAAAAATGACGCCGGTTATCGGGTTTATGGCCGTCACGAAGTAGACAAACTCCAACACATCCTTTTTTACCGGGAGTTGGAGTTGGACCTGGCCACGATTAAAGGCATTGTCAATAATCCAAGATTCGATGGGGTGGCAGCATTAAAAGAACATCACCAACAGCTTCTGGCAAGACGCGAACAGCTCGACCGCCTGATTGTGAATGTGGAACAAACACTTTCTTCAGAAGAGGGGGTAATCAATATGAGCGATAGTGAAAAATTTGAAGGCTTTAAAAAAGAAATGATTGCAGACAACGAAAAACACCACGGCAAGGAAGTTCGCGAGAAATATGGCGATGAAATGATCGATCGGTCCAATGCCAAAATGCTGAATATGAGCGAAACCCAATATGACGCATTCATGGAAACGGAAAAGCGCTTGAAGGCGAAACTTTTAGAAGCGATGGAAACGAATGATGCTTCGAGCGCAGCTGCTCAAGAAACAGCTGTGCTGCACAAGGAATGGCTCAGCTTTACGTGGCCATCTTATAGCAAAGAAGCGCATGCGGGACTTGCCCAAATGTATGTCGACGATCCGCGCTTTACAGCTTATTACGATAAAATTCGACCGGGGGCAGCGGTGTTCCTGCGGGATGCAATTCACAAGTGGACAGGGTTGCAATAATGATTGAACAGAAAGGCAGCAAATAAAGTTTTACTAAAATGAATGCCGGTTTATAATTTCCAACCGGCCTGGCCACTCCGCTTTCCGTGGGCTCAGCTTCAGCCTCCTCGTCACTAAAAACATTGCTCCTGCATCGCTGCGCTAGCTTCGTCGCAAAGGTTCGACCGAATGAGGTTCGGTCAAACCTTGCCTGCGGGGTCTTCAGCTTTCGCTGTGCCACAGGAGTCTTCGTGGCCAGACCGCTTGGAGGATGTCAGTTTTCATTAAAGTGATTTATCTACGTCCATTCTCTATTGACAATCACTTTACTTGTTTTTTATCTCTACATTCAAGGATCCGGAACACCAAGTGGCGAAGGGCAAAAATATGCTCCTGCATCGCTTCGCTAGCTTCGTCGCAAAGCCATTGCCCGAAGCTTGCAAGGTGCATGCTCTTGCGACGAAGCAGCGTAGCGATGTAACGGTTTTTCATGTCTCGAAGCTAGCGTAGCGATGCAGCGACAGGAGCAGCTCTTTAAACGACGAGGAGGCTTAGCGCTTCGTCCTTGGCAACTGACACCGCGACGTCCTGTCGCGTCAGTTCCATGACCCACATCCTGTGGGCCCAAAGCGACCGCTTGGTGTGGAGGATCCCATATAAATACAGAAAAATGTTTAACTATTTTTTTGTCTACAAGCTTGCAGCACCTGAGGTTTCGGGTGCTGCCTTTACATATTCTTTACAATCCTTAACATGCACGATATCGGCATGCAATACTAGCTTGCTACAATGGCGGTAATACAGATGCTTGCCGGTGAATTGCTGGATTCTAAAGGAGATGCTTATATGCACGCGGAAGAAATGGAAGCGACTATTTCGGTTAAGGTTATGTCATTCAATATTGCTCACGGTATGGGGATGGACGGGATTGTGGATTTGGAGAAAACAGCTGCAATTATAGAAGGGTCATGCGCGCACATTATTGGGTTGCAGGAAGTGGATCGCTTTTTCTCAGAACGCAGTTCGTTCGTCGACCAGGTCGAGTGGCTGAGTGAGCGGTTGGGCATGCACGCAGCGTTTGGCGCGAATTTAGACTTTGAACCAGCGACCGCAGGGAAGCCCCGTGGCCAATATGGCAACGCTGTTCTCAGCAAATACCCGATCAAGTATAGTGAAAATCATTCCCTAACACCTGTCTTGAGCGATTTTGGCACAAACGAACCACGCGGAATTTTAGAAGCGGTCGTCGAAGTGAAAGGACAGCATATTCATGTGTTTAATACGCACCTTGCATTAAAAGAAGAAGAGCTTAAAGTGAACATCGATGAATTGTTGGATATTGCAGGTAAACGCCATTTTCCAAGTCTTGTTTTAGGCGACTTTAATGCTCCGCCTGAACACCCTTATCTTCAAAAGCTTAAAGGCGCTTTTTCGGATACGTTTTTGAAAATGAAAAAAGGAGATGCGTATACGTATCCTGCGCCATTTGAAAACGAAGTGACTGGTGAGATTTCCAATCCGGCTACGCGAATCGATTATATCTTTGCATGTTCACAGCTTGAAGCCGTGCAAAGCGCCGTCATTCAGACGAACGTATCGGATCATTTGCCGATCTTGGCCGATTTTCTGCTGGTGCCTGCAAAAGTCGGCGCCAAACAAAGCGCAAAAGGGTTGCTTCAAAAGGTGTGATGGAAAGTATATAAAGTAGCATGAACGCAAAACGGCCCGCATGAATTCTCATGCGGGCCGTTTGTATTATCGATTGGTAATTGTTTCTGGGTTCATGTCATGATTCATCATGCGGTATGAAGCCATTTCTTCGTAATTCGTGCCAGGCTTTCCGTAATTCGTGTACGGGTCGATCGATAAGCCGCCGCGCGGTGTGAATTTGCCCCATACTTCGATATAGCGTGGTTCAAGTAGTTTGATCAAATCATTCATGATGATGTTCACGACATCTTCATGGAAGTCGCCGTGGTTGCGGAAGCTGAATAAATACAATTTCAGTGATTTGCTTTCCACCAATTTTTTATCGGGGATAAAGCTCAAGTAGATTGTCGCAAAATCTGGCTGGCCAGTCTGTGGGCATAATGAAGTGAATTCCGGACAATTGAATTTTACGAAATAATCGCGTGTATGCAAATTGTCGATTGCCTCAAGAATATCGGGATCGTACTCAAATTTGTATTTTGTGTTCTGATTGCCTAAAAGTGCTAAGTGGTCCAATGTTTCTTCGTCGCGTCCTGCCATATGAAAAGGCCTCCTTCAAGTGTGTGGGCTTGAGAGAGGCCTATAAAATCAGGAAAAAGAAGCAGCCGATGTCATTTGATAAAGGCTAATTTCGTTGATCCATAGTTTTTTATAGAGGGTGAAATGCTATGAACCTCTCCCGTTGCCGGCTTATGAATTTTCAATAGCTTCACTCATAGTAAAAGACTTTTGGAGAGCTGTCAAATCCATTTTTCAACTTGCGGCTTTATGTTGCTCAAAAGAGGGAGGGTGTCGATATGAAACCTCTCCAGGTTTGATTTTGCTGAAAAAGGCAATATACAGAACAAGCAGCTTTTTGAGGAGGAATAACCATGACAGACGAGCAACTGAAACAACTACAAGCACAATTGATCGAACAGAAACTAAAGCTTGAAGGTCGTCTCGAACATAAAGAGGAATTTGACCGCACAGAGCTTTCCAATTATGACAATCATCCAGGAGACAATGCAACGGACTTATTCGATCAAGAACGCGGCATGGCAATCGACCAATTCAAGCAAGAAGAGCTTGATGAAACCTACGACGCACTTGCCGCAATCCAAACAGGCACTTATGGAAAATGCGCGGTATGCGGGAAGGAAATTCCGTATGAGCGTCTTGAGGCATTGCCGACAGCGTTAACTTGCATCGATCATGCGGACCATAGCTTGGATATGACTACGCGGCCGCCAGAGGAAAGCGCGCTAGGCAGCTCAACAGCGCATCCAGCAAAAGAGGACGACAAACGGATACGCGATTATGAGGATAGCTTTGAAGATGTTCAAGATTTCGGCTCTTCTGACGGTCCACAAGACCAGCCAGGAAAACACATGGATGAATTCTACGACGACGAAAAAAAATAATCAGTACACCCTCGCATTCAAAAACGAGGGTGTTTTTTATTGTCTTATTGACTAGCGGTGAGCAGTTGCCTAAAGTATAAGAAATACAGAAAAAGGAAGTGTCGTTATGAACGAATTGGAGCAGCAAATTTATCAGCTCGAATGCAGCCATTTAAAACCCGAAGTGCGGGAATCTAAAGAGAAAATCGGCAAGGTATTGGATGACGAATTTTTCGAGATTGGCAGTTCGGGCTATATGATTTACCGCGCCGATATTGACAGTGATCATGCGCTGGCTACAGACCCGTTGGCGATTTCCGATTTTCAGCTCCGCGTACTCGGTCCTGAAGCGGTTTTAACGACATATACGATTATCAATGAACGAAGCGGACGCAAAACTTTGCGCAGTTCGGTTTGGAAAAAGCGGAAAGATGGCTGGAGATTGTTCTTCAATCAAGGCACAGTCGCGAAGCAATAGCGTTTGAACAATGGCAAAAGAGGTTATTCATTAGCTATATGGATTGAATTCAGGCCATGCTATGGCTTTTGAATAAAGGAGGAAGATTAATGGATCATGCGATTGTTCTATTTGATGGAGATTGCAATTTTTGCGATTCGAGCGTTCAGTTCATCATAAATCACGATCCTGCAGGCTATTATCAATTTGCTTCGTTGCAAAGCGACATCGGTAAAGAGTTAAGTAGGAAACACGATGTACCTAACGACGTAGATAGCTTGGTGTTGATCAAAGACGGAAGAGCCTATGTGAAATCAGAAGGTGCGTTAATGATTTCCAACCATCTGACAGGACTGTGGAAACTGGCGTATTACTTACGGCCGTTGCCGCGTTTTCTTGGAGATGCCGCGTACGATGCGATTGCCAAAAACCGTTACAAAGTATTCGGCAAGTTGGACAGCTGCATGCTGCCGCCGCCGCATATCCGCAAGCGATTCTTGGATAAATGAAAAAAAGCCGAAGCATTGTGCTTCGGACTTTTTTGCGTTCCTAGCAAATAAATCTCAATGAAAGTTAAAGATTCGCCAGTATTGGCTGGCAATCGTATCGGACATCCACGCAAGACCTTTGCTTTCCGCTTGGTGGATTTTTGTCCACTCTTTTTCACCGCTTTGACGCAAGTAGACTTCATGGTTTGGTGCTTGATCGTGAACACCTACAATATCGTAATGACCGTCCCGGTAAAACCTTGCCATAACGTTATAGTCGATGTTTGGCGAAGGGGTCAGTGGATTCCCCACGCAATGATGCAATTGGACAGCGGCATTTCGATCGTCTTCTTCGATTTTTTCCAAATACACATCTTCAGCAGAAGCCACATCGGCTTTCCGGAATTTTTTGCGCCAATCGTAGGCGATGCTAATACCGACATCTCGCTTGAAATCGAGGTCCGCTTCGCTTGTATTCAAATCGACGCTAAAGTTCACTTGCGACCGGAAATCCGTTGCATCAACATCAAACCCGCGGTTATCTCCTGAAAAATAGCGATTCAATGACAAAAGGTTGGGGTTGAGCAAATAGTCATCGGGTAAAAATGTGCTGTAACGGAAATTCCATTTCAAGTTTTGGTTTTCAACGTCTGTAATCGGGGAACCTGATAAAAGATAGTCAACAGACGCTAATTCAAAGGTCAGACCAAATTTCTCCATGGCTGCTTCCTCTTGTGAAGATTTCAAATGAGACATGCCGAAAAGGTTTGCTGCGAGCGATTTTCCTTTGCGGAAAAGGGTTTCTGATTGCTCGAGTGGCCGTTTGGCGCTGACGAAATAGGTGTGTTCGGCTTCTCTTGAAAATCCGTAATCGGTGAACTGATTTTTTTCGGTAATGCCAATCAATTGGCCATCTCTGTAAACTTCGAATTTTTGAAGTTCTTCAATTGTACTCCAAGCAAGCGCAACTTTTGATGTTGAAACAATAGCGGTGACAGCAACGCGTTCCAAGGGATTCTTGCAATCCGCTGAACAGTTTTCGGTAGCTGTCCGCATTTTAAGGCGTTCTTTTGGATTCCCAGCGTCGTCGAGCCGTTCGATTGTATATGTGTAAAGTTCGCCCGGTTCCAAGCCGACATCTTGAAAAGAGGTTTCTGTCCCGGTATAAATGGTTTCGGCATCTCGTTGCACTGTGCACGTGTCGCCGGTATGGGTCCATTTGAACTCAATGATTGTATCTGTCTGATGAAGCAATTCAATTTCCAATTCAGTCATCCGCTTCAGCTCCTTAAAAGAGTATGTTAGGCTATACCCACTTGCAGATTAAACGGAACATTTCTTTTGGAAAATACGAAATTTCTGTAAGGGTTTGCAAAGCGCGGACACAACTAGTATGTTTAAGAATAGACGATAGTATGCGGGTGCCAGCCGTATAAAGGGGGAAAAGAACAATGTCTTTGAAAGACATGAAAAAGTTAAAAAGCTTCCAAAATTTTGATGAAGCTGCCGAACACATTTTACATATGCTGAGCAAGCAAATGAGTATTAATACGTTATTCATTGCAAAAAATGATGGCATCACCAATAGAATCGTCAAATCAGTGAATGCGAGAGAAGAATTGGTACAAGAAGGCAGTTCTGCGCCATTCGAGCAAACTTTTTGCAGTTTGAGCGTCAATTATGGTGAGGATCCATTGAAAATCAATGATATTTCAAAAAGTGCAGATGCGGAGAAGCTGCCGATCGCTTCACAATTCAACAACGGTTCTTTTATAGGGATTCCGATATATTACGAGAATGGCGATGTCTACGGCACGATTTGCGGTCTCGATAACCAGCCATTCATCTTCACAGAAGAACACCATCAATCATTCGAGATGATGTCAGCGCTTTTAACGTACGTATTGAAGCTCGAGGAGGCAAATGAACAAATCCAGTCGCTTTCTTCTCCACTCGTACCCGTGACAAAAGGAGTTGCCATCTTGCCGGTAATTGGTCATATTACACTCCGGCGGGCGCAAGCAATCACCGAAGATGTATTAAGTAAATGCAACGTGGAAATGGATTATTTGATCATTGACGTATCAGGTGTCACGCAACTCAATTCGGAAGTAGGCAATTATTTGTTGAACCTTGTGAATACGTTGAAAATCATCGGGATTACGCCGGTCATTACGGGAATCCAGCCATTCATGGCTCTAAAGGTGCCGCATTTTGCAGCAGCTTTAAAAGGGGAAATTATTGAAGCGAACTTGGAAACTGCGTTAAGCAAACTTGGTTTCGGATTGAAAAAAGAATGCAAATGAAAAAGTGGACGGGCTATGCCCAGTCCACTTTTTCTATTCTTCTTTGTCAAAAAACACATGCCGGAGTTGCCAAGAGTCGCTAATTTCAAGCAAACCGAATGAGTATTGAGGTTGTCGCCGTTTGTCTGTTGGGGAGCCGGGATTGAAAAGGGTAATGCCATCTTCGTCGCGCATGACCGGGATATGGGAATGGCCGAACACGATAATGTCGACGTGATCATCAGCGAATGCATCAAAAGCTCGTTGTTCGGTTGTATTGCGGACGCCGTCGCCATGAATGACGCCAATCTTCAAACCTTCGATCGTGAAAATTTTCTTCTTGCCGAAACGGTCCAAAATGTCCCATGGATCAACATTGCCCGTTACACCATCTGTCTCTGCATATGCGGACAATTCGTAAAAGACATCCATTGTCTGCCAGTCGCCGGCATGGATGATAAAATCAGCCTCTTGGCATTCAGTAATCAACGCTTGCGGCAGTTTTTTTGCGCGAACGGGAATATGGGTATCCGATACAATGACAATCTTTTTCATATAACAGCCTCCCTGTAAATGGATTTCTTACACTTTACCAAAAGAGTGGAGTTGAAGCCATTGATTATAGAAAGGGAAAGAAGCAAAATAAGAACAAGCGATTGAAGATGAGAGGAGGCAAAGGCATGACAAGTAAGCGAAAGGTCAGTTGTTATATTGCCATGAGTCTGGACGGGTATATTGCGACAACAAACGACTCGTTGGATTGGCTTTATAAAGTGGAGATAGATGGTGATGCTGGTTATGCTGATTTTATCGAAACAATTGATACGGTTGTCATTGGCCGTCGCACGTACGATTGGTTAATGGAGGAGACGAAAGGCGAATATCCATATGCGGATAAAAAATCGTATGTATTCTCCAAGTCGGCCACAGGCACAAATGATCACGTAACGTTCACGGATGAGACGGTCTCTGACTTTGTTGAGCGTTTGCGACAAGAGCCGGGGAAAGGCATATGGGTCGTTGGCGGCGGCCAATTATTGCATGATTTTCTTAAAGAGCGGCTAATCGATGAACTGATCATTTCCATTGCACCGGTGTTGATCGGAGAAGGCATTCCCCTTTTTAAAACAATGGACGTTGAAACAGAATTCAAGTTAGAGAGCGTAAAACAATTTGGTCAATTCACTCAAATGCATTTGATGCGCAAGCAATGAATTTTTCAGGCTGTCGAAAATATTCGGCAGTTTTTTTATTGATTAAATAAAATCGCTTTTGCTTTTGCAATCACATGGTCGTGATCATCGTGGATGATGCAATCCGCGTGGGTGAGGTTGGTTCCTTCTTTCACCGCAAATGCGCGGGCAATCAGCACGTCAGATTTTGATTTTTTTAGGAAAGTCACGTTCAAGTCGATTGCAGCAGCTTTCTGGCGGCCGTTTTCATCAGGCGAAACAGCGTTGCGAAGCGCTGAATCAGCAAGGGTTGAAATGATGCCACCGTGTATAAAGCCGGAACTATTGGTGAAAATAGCCTGTATAGGCAAAGTCACTTTGATGCTCGTTTCGGTAATTCGTTCATATGTCACGTCAAGGAATTCGTCAAAAGGCTGAGGGATGAACATGAGTATACCTCCTTGGATATTCGTGTGTGCTATAGTATTCGCTTTACAGGGGAAAAATTCCTTTTAAAGTAATTCATTCTTGAAGATAGCCTATTCTCGAAATCAAACAGTTTTTCAATGATTTGTCTTTGAAGGCTCTTTAGCCTGAATGAAACGTATATAATAGAAAACAGAACGAATGAAAGGCGGAAAAAAGATGACTGAACACACACAAGGCGCATTGCCGCCAAAAACTTGCAGCATAGAACGATTAGTAACAAATGAAAAAGACGTACAGAAAGTATTGGAAGGCTTGAAAACAGCGACACGCCGCAATGGTCGATATGCAGATGTCGGAGAAGTGATGGTGCTTGAAGGGCGCGAATTCACGGTTGAGCAAGTTTTTCAAGAAACACTTGGAGATTTGAACGAAGAAAAAGCGCGCCAAGAAGGCTATGATAGCGTTGAAAATTATAAACAGGCCATTTTGAATACTCATCCAGGGATGCCGTGGCTGCCTCATATGAACGTATGGGTTCATGAATTTAAAGAGTTACAAAAATAGTTTATGTTGTATACTGCAATTTTATTTTTCCACATATTCAGCGCGATTTTATCAATCGGACCGTTTTTCGTCCTGCTTCCTTTGGTGAAGCGAATGGATGGTGCCGGGGATGACGTGCTGCAATCGCAAATTGTCACATTCAAATCAGCTGTCCGGCTTGTTAAACATGCCGGACATGTATTAGTGACCACGGGTGTGCTGCTCATTTGGCAAAGCGGTTGGGGATGGACAGATTCATGGATAGCTTTAACGCTTGCTGTGATGGGCGGTTCTGTTTTCTTTCTGGCGCGTGCATTTAAGCCGGTGCTGCGGAAGTTTGACGAGCCGACCGCAAATCGTGAAGTGTTGCTGCGCAAATTGAACCGATCAATTTGGCTTTATATTTTCCTGTTGGCTGTGATGTTGTGGCTGATGGTGGCAAAACCCGCTTTCTGGTGAACGATCAAAAGAGGACCCGGTGCATATGTTGCACCGGGTCCTCTTTTGATATTTTTAGCCTTTTACAGCTCCTGCAGTCATGCCTGCGACAAAGAAACGCTGCAAGAAGATGTATGCAATGACCATCGGCGCAGAAGCGATGATGACCCCTGTGAACAGCATCGGGTAGTTTGTCGAGTACTGGCCTTGGAACTCAAGCAATGCAAGAGGCAAAGTTTTGTACGCATTGTCCGTGATGAACAGCAATGGATAAAGAAGGTCGTTCCAATGCATGACGAATAGAAAAATGGCGGTTGCCGATAAGGAAGGCAAAGACAGTGGCATCGCGACTTTTATGTACATCTGCCAATTGTTTGCGCCGTCAATCGTCGAAGCTTCAAACAATTCCTTCGGTAAAGTTTTCATAAAACCGGTAAGAATGAATACAGCAATTGGGAGCGTAGAAGAAATATTGACCAGAATCAGCCCGACCAGACTGTTGGTCAGTCCAAAATTGAGCATCAATGAATACAGCGGCACCATAATAACTTGTGCAGGCACCATCATGCCGAGTGTAAACAGCGTGAACAAGATGTTGCCGATCCAACTATTGAGTCGAATGATCCCAAAAGCGATCATGGATGCAAAAAGCAAGGTTAATGTAACGGAAAAAAGAGTGACGATGGTACTGTTCATAAAATAGCCGGCCATCGTTTGTTCTTGGAATATCGCAATGTAATTATCAAATTTGATGCCGCCTTCAGGAAAGCCAAGCGGATTGGCAAATGTCTCTTGAAGGGTTTTGACAGACGTCAGCATTACGACTAACAACGGAATCAAAATTAACAAAGCATAGACGATGAGGGAAAACCTTCGGAAAAGCAAACTGTTTTCCTCCTTTCATTTCATTAATAAGAAACCCGGTCCGATCGCAATGCCTTAAATTGCAGATACGTGATAAAAGCGATGATGATCATGAAAATGACAGAGATAGCGCTGGCATAGCCAAACTGATAACCTCTGAACGCCACGCCGTATATGTAAGTAGCGATGATCTCTGTTGAATAATTGGGTCCGCCTCCGGTCATTGCAAATACTAAATCAAACGCCTTAAACGATTGGATGGTCGTATAGGCAACGACAATCGTAGCGGATGGTGCAAGTAAAGGCCACGTGACTTGGCGAAAGGTCTGCCATTTGCTAGCTCCTTCGATTTTTGCTACTTCATACATTTCCTGTGGAATGGCCTGCAAGCCCGCCACAAAGATGATTAGCATCTGACCTGCATGGAACCAAATTTGGGTGATCGCCAGCGAATAAATGGCAATATCGGAATTTCCAAGCCAGTTTTGCGCCAGCACCTCCAACCCGATCATGGAAAATCCACGATTCAAGATGCCAAGAGACGGGTCGTAGATAAACGCCCAGATGAACGCCACCGATACCGAAGACAAAATCGTCGGGAAAAAGTACAAAGCCCGAAGAAAAATAGTGGTTTTTGTATTTTTCAATACGATTAAAGCAAAGGCTAACGCTACAAGCGTCTGGAAAATAACCACAACGAACATGAATTTCAAGTTATTGCCGATCGTTTTCCGGAATATCGAATCAGCTGTAAAAGCGCGCTGATAATTGTCAATACCAACAAATTGGAACGCTTCGCTGAAGCCGTCCCAATTTGTGAAAGAGTAGAATAATGCACTGACCGTCGGATACAAGAAAAAGATGCTGTATAAGAGAAGGCCAGGCAGGAAAAATAGATAGATGGATTTAGGTGTTCTCATAATATCATTCCTTGTTTTCGTCTACGATTTTTTGGGCAGCTTCAGCTGCAGCCATAGGTTCTTCTCCGCCTAAGACATTTTCAATCGAGCTGAGTACGGCAGCTTCGATTTGCGCATTGGTGATCAAAAAGCGCGGTTGGAATCGTGTTTTCTTCTCATCAATCCAATAAGCGGTATTTTTTAACGCCTCTGATTCGTAATTGACGTCAGTAACCGTCAAATGCTGTCCGGTTTCGTTTGCGTATTTCGAAGCCGTTTCAGGCTGGCTCAGGAATTCGATGAATTTCTTTGCCTGTTCTTTCTTATCGGACTTGCTGTTGACTGCGAGCATGAACGTTGCGGTATTGATGCCTTCATAGACAGCTTCGCTTTCTTCTACTGTAATTGGTGCAAGTAAATCCAATTTCAAGTCCGGATTCAGTTTCAGTAGGGAAGCCATATGATAGGACCCAGTCGCAAGCATAGCGGCTTCTTCATTAGCGACCATAGACATCGCAGCATCCGCATTGGTGCCTAAAGCGTTTTTCTGAATATAGCCTTTGTCAGCCAGCAATTTAAAGTCTTCGAGTGTGCTGACCCACCATTCGTTGGTTAATGATTCTTCACCGTTTTGCAGCTTGGCGAACACGTCTTCATCAGGAGCATTGTTCATCATCATGCTATTCATAAATTGGTTCGGACCGATGTCTGCTCCAGGGAAAGCGATTGGTGTAATGCCATTTTCAAGCAATGTATCGGCCATTTCTTGGAACTCAGTCCAGCTTTTCGGAACTTCCAAACCGAGCTCATCGAACATACCTTTATTGTATACGGGCATATTGAAGACGAGTTGATAAGGAATCGCATATTGTTTGCCGTCTTTTTGACCAACTGCAATGAGGTTTTCATCGAAGTTCGAAATGAATTCTTCACCGCTCAAGTCTTCAAACAAGCCGGCACTTTGAATCGATTCAAATTGTGCACCTGGGAACGAAGTGAAGACATCGCCTGTCGCGCCATCTGCAAGCATCCGTTGTGCGGTGCCTTGGTATTGATCGGAAGGATAGATATTCATTTCTACCGTTATGTCAGGATTCGCCTCTTCAAAATCAGCGATGATTTCATCCAGAACGGCTTTGTCTTCGCCGCGCCAATGGATAAAGCTGATTTTTGTCTTATCACCGGAGTCCCCGGTGCTTTCCCCGCCGCCTTCTCCTGCACAGCCGGAAACGATCAACATTACAAGGAATAATACGGTTGTCAAAAACCAATGTCTTTTCATCATCTTGTTGCCCCCTTATTCTGGTAATGGTTTTGCTAATTATTAGATTACCTTAAAATGGCTTTCAAAGACAGAATTATCACGAAATTTCGTTGCAAGTTGACAAAGTCGGCTGAATTTCATAAGATGAGGTCAACCTTTTTGTACGGAATCAGGCAGAAGGTGTCGGTAGCGACGTCGCCTAAGTACAGCTGAGTTGAGCATAGTTGAGTAAATCGTCGAATAAGAAGAGTAGCGTGCATCAGTCTCTCAAAGAGAGCCAGTGTGAGGTGGAAACTGGCGGGGCGTGCATGTGAATGGACTTATGAGAGGCTTCTTGAAATTAAATTAGAGAAGCCCGTTTCCCTCGCGTTACTGAGGCAGAAGAAAAGCTGATTCAGCTTTAACATGAGGTGGTACCGCGGTTGATCCGCCCTCAGCAAGGCATATGCCTTGCTGAGGGCTTTTTTTGTTTTAGCGGGAAGCAGGAGAGATTGATAACAGATAAGAGGAGATGAGCAGAGATGAGAACGAAAAAGATCGAAGGAGATTCATTGACGCCGATTGCGGTGTTCAACCGACTAAAAGGACCGAGGAAATGTTTGTTGGAAAGTTCGTTGAAAACAACCGCGACAGGACGCTATTCATTTATTGGGGCAAATCCATCAAAAGCCTATATCGGGGATGGACAGACATTAAAGGAAGTGGATTTCAGGTCTGGCAAGGAAACCTTGCACACGGGGAAACCGCTTGAACTGTTAAAGAGTTTAATGCCAATGCGTGAAGCAGCCATCGAGGGTTTACCGTTTACCGGTGGCGCGCTCGGCTATATTGGATATGATGCAATTGGCGTTTATGAACCGGTTGATGCTGCTGTCGAAAACAGCTTGCAGATGCCAGACATTCATCTTCAACTTTACGAAACAATCATCGTTTTTGATCATGTAAAGCACGAAGCGACGATTATTTCCTTTGAAGATCAAGTTGAAGAAATCGAAGCACAGCTCCGGGAGCCGGAAGCGGAGGAAGCGACTTTACAGCAGGGAGCTTTAGCGTTCAGCTCAAAAACAGACGCAGCAGCATTTCGTGAGCAGGTCGAAAAAGCGAAAATGCATATTCGAAAAGGCGATGTCTTTCAAGTGGTGCTGTCGCAACGGTTGTCAGCGGATTATGCTGGGGACGCGTTCCAATTGTATCGCAAGCTGCGCAAGCAAAATCCGTCGCCCTATCAATTCTTTATTGATTTTGATGAATACGCAGTCGTAGGTGCGTCGCCGGAAAGCTTGTTGACAGTACGCGGCGGCCATATGATCACCAACCCGATTGCAGGAACGCGTAAGCGCGGCCGAACAGAAGCGGAAGATGCATTCCTTGCAGATGAACTTGCCAATGATGAGAAAGAACAAGCGGAGCACCGGATGCTTGTCGATCTCAGCCGCAACGACGTTGGCAAAGTAGCAGCGGTTGGATCGGTGAAAATTCCGAAATACATGGCAATCGAACGATATCAGCATGTCATGCATCTTGTTTCAGAAGTCACCGGTGAATTGGAAAATGCGATGCATCCGTTAGATGCACTTGTTTCGTGCCTGCCTGCAGGTACGGTGTCCGGAGCTCCGAAAGTCCGTGCGATGCAATTGATTCAACACTTTGAAAAAGAGCGCAGAGGCGTCTACGGTGGAGCGGTCGGTTATATCGGGTTTAATGGAAACTTGGATGTCGCCCTTGCGATCCGCACGTTTGTCGTTAAAGATGAGCAAGTGCATGTACAAGCGGGAGCGGGCATCGTCCATGATTCGGATCCGCAATCAGAATACGAAGAAACGCTGCACAAAGCACGCTCTCTGACGGAGGTGTTCGGATGATTTTGTTAATCGATCATTACGATTCGTTTACCTATAATATTTATCAGGCGGTTGCCGAAGCGGGACAGCAAGTGGAAGTAGTGCGTTACGGCGTATTAAGTACGGAAGAGATCATCGCTAAGAAGCCGTCTGCCATTATTTTGTCGCCCGGTCCAGGTCATCCGGATGCATTGCCAGAATCCACACGGCTTATCCATGCGGTCGATAATTCGATGCCGATTCTTGGGGTCTGCTTGGGACATCAGCTGATTGGTGCTGCTTTTGGCGGCACAATTTCAGAAGCACCAGTGATCAGGCACGGGAAAGTATCGAATATAAAGCATAACGACCAAGGACTCTTCAATGGCTTTTCAGACCCGCTTCCTGTGATGCGCTATCATTCACTGGCATTGCAGACCGAAACGGTGCCGGACTGCTTAGAAGTCCAAGCCACCGCTCTTGATGATGGCACCATTATGGCCATCAAGCATAAGAGTCGTCCGGTTTATGGATTTCAATTTCATCCGGAGTCAATTGGGACACCGGATGGAGCAGAGTTGGTGAAAGCATTTCTAACGAAGGTTATAGAAAAAACAGCTATTCAATAATAAAAAGAGGCGAGCTGGAAAATCCGTATTTTCCGAAGCTTATCGCTCGCTTTCCGTGGGGCGGGAATCGAGCCTCCTCGCCCGCTTGCGCGGACTGCAGAGTCTCTCAAACCCGTCGCTACGCTGCCCCCACAGGAGTCAAGCGAACGCTTCTCCAAATACTTAGATACTATACTTAGTTTTTGAGTTAGTCACAATATCTGTTTTTTTATAAAATATAGTGAGATATTAACTTATTCTACAGAAAGAGGCGAGCCGGGAAATATCGACTCGCCTCTTTTTACGTACGATTAATTGGCATTGTGCAACAGCGGAACGCGCCGCCGGATTTGATGATTTCAGAAAAATCGGTTTCGATAACGTGGAAGCCATGTTTCCGTAATTGCTCATTTACGTCTTTGTTTTGAGGCTGGCTGAAGACGCGCCGTTCGCCAATCGATAAGACATTGACGCCGAGTGTAAATTGTTCGTCGCTGTTGACAGGGATGAGCGTATAACGTTCGCCGAGCAAGGAGATGGCTTCATCGCTCAACGCTTCTGGGAAAATCAACGCTTCAGTCGGCGACAAAATATTAAAGACACAATCCAAGTGCAAATAGCGTTCGTCAAAATGAATCGGAATGATTTGAAAAGAAGGTAGTTTTTCTTCGAGTTCCTGAATCGCTTTTTCTGACGTCCGGCTGCTGATGCCAATGTAAATGCGATCCTGGTCGATTAGGACATCGCCGCCTTCTACACGGTGGCTGCCGAGCGTTTGGAATTGAATTTGCTGCGAATCCAGCCATTTCTGTAATTCCTGTTCTTCTCCTTGACGAACAGAAGCCGCCATGTCGCCAATGATTACGGTGTCTTCTATCGTAAATCCAACATCACGTGTGAATACTTGTTCTGGAAATTGGTCTGAGGGTTGAAGCATCGCCGTTTCTACACCATTCTCCTGCAGCGCTGCGACAAAACGGCGATGCTGGGACAGGGCTCGTTCGACATCGATATTTTCTTGCTGATAGCGCTTCTGCACATCATTGATAACTTCCTTGATTTCCATATGCTCTGGAGGACATAGCAATACGTAACGCAATGGATCGTATTCACTTCGGCACGAGGCGGAATGTGTATCTTTTTTTAGCGATGATGACATAGTGGTTTCCTCCCAAAAAGCTCTTTGATACGTTACCATTCCCGAATGCATTATGGCTTAAAACATGAATTGGAATTATAATGGATGAAAATCGAATCGTTTTCTTCAGGGGGCTATGAAAATGGATGTTAAACAAGATAATGGACAACAGGAACGGGACTTTATTCGGAGTAAGGTCATTGAGCACAATATGCAAGAACTAGCAGGACACGCGAACAAGCCTAAAGAGGAAGTTGGATTTACCGTTCGGGGAAATGAGGGTGAAATCATTGGCGGCATTACGGGAACCGCCTATTGGGGGCATTTGCATATCGATTTTTTATGGGTGGACCCACAAAGCCGCGGTCAACGAATTGCTGAACAATTGATGCAGGCAATCGAGCAATATGCCCGCGAGCAGCATTACCGGTTGCTAGTAGTGGATACCTTCAGCTTTCAAGCACCCGAATTCTATAAAAAACAAGGTTTTCAAGAATTCGGCGTACTTCACAATCATCCGGAAGGGCATAGTCAGCATTATTTTGAGAAACGACTGGAAAGTTAAAGAATGTATTAGTCGAATGATCAGCTATGCCAATCAAAACAAAACCCCCAGCATCATATAAACTGATGCTGGGGGTTGGACTATACTATTGCTCTTGATAAAACACTTTATCGACGTTGTATTTCGCCTTTTGAGTGTTGATCAAGTAGGTTTCATAAATATCGCGCTCCATCGGATCTTCAATGATGGATACCGTGATACGGTAAACTTCTTCGCGATGGTTTTTTAGCGGTGATACATTGTCTTCAAAATGCTTTTTCACGCGCTGGCGAAGTTTGCGGGCTTTCCCGACAAACAATAGCTCGCCGCTGTGGTTAAAGAACTGGATAATGCCGCCCTTGTCGCGCGGAATATCATGCAGGTCGATAAAACCGTAAAGCGGTTTGATGACGGCCTCGTCGCCAGTGATTTCTTGTTTGCGTTGTGTAATTGTCACATCCGCTTTTGGTGGTTGAATATTAATCATGCTTATCACGTCCTCTAATTATCGTATTGCTTATACTACCACAAAAAGGCGCAAAAATCCATGGGGTCTTTTCTGCGCCGATGCCAGCAGAAGCTAGAGAGAATCGAGTTCTGCACCCGCTGCATTGCTGCCTTGAAGCACCTCGAATGTTTTGTGATACGTATTAGGGCGTTCTAGCACTTCTACCAGAATATGCGCAACGTCAGCACGGGGGATTGAGCGGTCACCAATCGATGTGAAGCTTTCTTTGGTCACTTCAATCTGTTCAGTTTTTTCTTCATCGGAAAGCGGGCCAGGACGTACAATTGTATAATCCAGGTCAGTTGCTTGCAAAAGTTCGTCAGCGGTACGTTTCGCTACCAGATAAGGCTTCATTTTTTCGCCACCTGAATCGGGATCGGCAGAACCGATCGAGCCAAGCTGTACAAAACGTTTTACGCCTTTATCCGCAGCAAACTTCGCCGCTTTTGCAGCACCCCATAAATCAATGGTCAAGGTTTTGTCTGCACCTGTTGAGGGGCCGGATCCTGCTGCGAAAATAACTGCGTCTGCGTTATCGAATGCTGAGCTGAAATCCTCTTCTAAGTCACCAAGAACAACATCGGTTGCTCCTAGCTCTTTCAGGTGGGCCACTTGTTCTTCTTTACGCACTAGCGCAATCGCTTCATGCGATGAGTTGGATAATTCTTTGACAATATGTCGGCCGACTTGGCCGTTCGCTCCGATTACCAATACCTTCATGTTAAGCTCCACTCCTTTTAAAATATGCGTCTTTTATCAGTATTCCCGGGTAGCTCCAAATTAAACGAAAGCTGTAGATAAGAAAGGGAAGAGCATTGTTTTCGGCTAGAGCTATCCAAAAAAGTGCAGACAGGCTAAAATAAGGGAATGGAGGTGTTTGAATTGGACATTACAAATTTTAGTTTTCACGCGATACAAGACCCGACCGGCATCATGGTAGGGAACCGGTATGAATTTTTGCTGGATGTTGAAGTTGAAGAAGATGACGAATTATATACGGCGGGTGGCCTTGAACTGCGTGTGATTTTGGCAGTTGACGAGGACAGTGCACGCATTGCACATTATAATTTTGTGGACAAGCTTTCCAAAGAAATCTTGGAATTCGGTCTTGAAGAAGACGAAGAACAAGAAGTTCTTGCGTTCTGCAAAGAGAAATTATAAAAAGCATCATAAAAGCCCCACGGTCTAAAATTTGACCGCGGGGCTTTCGTATTTAAATTTTCACGTCAATTTCTGCTTCTTTTTTCAATTCTTCGATTTTCTTAGTAACGCCTTCTTGTGATTTTTGTTGTTCGAGCGACTGGCGAATCATCGGCTCCATTTCTTCGAAAGGCGGAGCTTCTTCTTCAGAAGTCGATGTGAATTGTTCGTAAGCCGTTTTCAATTCTTCTTCTGTAATTTCTTCAGTGTTTAATTCTTTGGCGACATACGTTTCATACGTAATCTGCTCGCGAAGTTGTTTTTCAACGTCTTCTAATGTAAAGCCGCTTTGTTTAAGGGCTTCGTTCATAGCCTCTTCACTTTCAAATTGGCCTTTCAACTCTTCTAAACGTTCTTTAACGGCAGCGTCGTCGGCTTCATGTCCTTTTGCAGCAGCATCTTGCAAAATTAATTTATTGCCAACAATGACGTTGATCGCTTGATCTTTAAGAGTTTTTGCGTTTTCTTCTTCTGACACATCCGTACCTTGTGTTGCCATCGAGCTTTCTAGCTGGCGGGCTACACTATTGTAAACTTTCCCTAATACTTCTTCATCATTTACCACAACGACCACTTCATCTTCAGATGGCAAGTCAAGCTGCGTTTCTGGTTCTGCAGCTGCCTGTTCTTCTGTTGCTTTTGTTGTATCTTCTTTCGGGGCAGTTTCTTCATTATCTGAACATGCACCAAGCACAGCTGCAAGCAGCAGGGGCGCAAATATAAATTTCATTTTCTTAATCATTATAGGAAAAACTCCTCTTCGTTTTGTCTCGTTACAGTTAACCACATTTAACAACGGGTTACAAATAGATAGGTGCCACTTGTAAAAACTCTTCGGTTATATGTCTTTTATATGTCTGTCGAATAAAATGGCGAACGAGTAATTTCGAGTGCCTTAAAAGCCGAAGGACTGGTATAGTTAGAAGTGTATTTAAATAAACAATCGATTATGGAAATCAGCATCGGGAGGCGCTCACATGGAAATCAGAAAAAATATTTTACCGCGTAAAACCTTGGCTACGATTCAGCCTTACTCACCAGGTAAACCAATTTGGGAAGTCCAAAAAGAATTGGGCTTGGATCGTGTGATCAAATTAGCATCAAACGAAAATCCGCTTGGCCCATCGCCAAAAGCAGTAGAAGCGATCAAAACGAGCTTATCAGAATTGAATCGCTACCCGGATGCGGATGCGACAGCTTTAAAAGCGGCGATAGCCGATGAGTACGATGTAACAGCGGCTCAAATTATCCCGACAAACGGTGCAGACGAATTAATCACCCTTGTTTCGGAAGCATTCTTGGAACCAGGGGATGAAATCATTGTGCCGTCGCCTTCTTTCAGTGAATACGATTTTGGTGCACATATCATGGGTGCGAAAGTCGTTCCGGTGCCATTTGCCGAGAACTTTGAATTTGATGTCGATGCCATTCTTGCGGCTGTCACAGATAAAACGAAAATCATTTATATTTGCACACCGAACAATCCGACGGGCACGATCATGACGAAAGCGGATATTGAAAAAGTGCTCAATGGCGTGAATGACATCCTAGTGGTTATTGATGGGGCTTACAGCCATTTTGCTGATGTGCCGGAATATACAGAAGGAATTGAATTCGTTAAAGCCGGTCACCCGGTCATCGTGCTGCAGACGTTCTCCAAAATCTACGGCATTGCGGGATTGCGTGTTGGATTCGGGATTGCGCCTGAAGAAATCATCCAATCGGTGCTGAAAGTAAAAGAGCCGTTTAACGTCAATGCGTTGGCACAAGCAGCCGCAACAGCTGCGATCAGCGATGTTGAACATGTGCGCGCTTCTCGTGAAGCGAATAAAGCTGGGCGTGAACTATTTTATAAAACGTTCAAGGATCTCGGTCTGAATTATACGGAAAGCGAAGCGAATTTCGTGTTGGTAGAAGTCGGTCCAAACGGGGAAGAAATTTACAAGGCGCTGATGGCGCAAGGCGTTATTGTCCGTTATGGCAAAACGTGGAGCTTGCCGGAGTTCATTCGCGTTTCGGTCGGTACACCAGAAGAAAACCAATACTTCATTGATGTGTTAAATGGTTTATTGGCGAAACAAGCATAAAAAACGACGCAGAATTCTTTTTGAATTCTGCGTCGTTTTTTTGTGTGTGGAGGGTCCAAAAGCGAGGGAATTAGTTTATCGGCAATTCAAATCGGGAAAATAAAAGGGATAAAGCAAGTGATGGAGGATGGCCGATATGCGATACGAATGTGTAGTTATCGGAGGCGGACCAGCGGGATTGAATGCGGCTCTGGTGCTAGGTAGATCGAGAAGGAAGACGTTGATTTTTGATGATAATCATGGCCGGAATTTGGTGACAAGGGCGGCGCATGGCTTTATCACACGAGACGGCATTCAGCCTGCCGAATTCAAACGGTTGGCATATGAAGAACTTGCCAAATATGACTGTGTGGAGTTGAAAAAAGACCGCATTAAAGACATCGAGCATGTAACGGACACCCATTATAGACTGACAACGGCAAAGGGAGAAGTCTACCACAGCATCAAAGTTTTGATTGCGACGGGGCTTAAAGAAGAGTTGCCGAACATACCGGATATTGAACATTATTATGGCACCAGCTTGTTCAGCTGTCCGTATTGTGATGGCTGGGAACTGCGGGACCAACCGCTTGCAGTTATAGCAGATAAAAATGTATTTGAATTGGCGAAAAAAGTCTATACGTGGAGCAGAGATTTAATGGTGTTCACGGATGGAACGGGGCGATTGGAGCTTGAGGATCGCCAAAAGTTAGAGGCGAAAGGGATTGTCGTGTACGAAGATGCAATCGATGGTCTTGAAGGAGAAGATGGGCAGTTACGCAGCGTTCGCCTTGAAGACGGTACATTGATTGATCGTGTCGGCGGATTTGTCACGCCGCGTTGGAGCCACGCCACACCGTTTGCAAAAGAACTAGGGATTCGGTTAAATGCCCACGGCGGCATTCTTACGGATGGCTATGGCCGCACCAATGTTTGGAACGTCTATTCTGCAGGCGATGCGTCATTAATCGTGCCGTCGCAGCTCATTATTGCAGCGGGTGAAGGAAGCGCAGCTGCAGTCGGGATAAACGGAGATTTAACAAACGAATATTTCGATATTGAGTTCCACGAGGAAGACGATGAATGATGGAGGTTGCTGACCCGACTTGATTGCGCCTTTGACGCAAGGTGGGTTAAACTTTAGGCAAAGAAGAGCCGAGGAGGCGAAATAGCATGTTCCAAGCTGGGTTATTGTCATCAGTCGCTTATATTGACACGGAACGCTTTATCGAAGCAGGGGAGATGCGAATTGTCCAAACCGAATACCATCTTCAATTGTACAAAGATGAAGTAATCGCTTCAGCTTCAGTTTTTAAAATGCCGAATATCTGGGACGTTTCTTATAAATCGTTTTCACAGGATGCTAATTTATTGTATCTGCATACACATAGAGGGGTTGTCACTTATAAGGTCTATGAAGATCCGGACCATTTCGTGAAAACCTTTAAAAAACTGAAGAATACCCATTATTAAAAGTCTGCGAGAATTGGGGCTTTTTTTTCATGCTTTAATTTACTGCTGAAAACCATTATTTGTGTTAAAATTCAGAAAAAAGTATTAAAAAACAGAACGGAGGAGACGGGGCATGGCAAACATCATCGAAACGGCTGATGAATGGACGGAGCGGGTGAATGCTCGGGATATCGACGGTGTATTGGCAATATCGGACCATAATATCGAAATTATTGGCCCAGCAGGCAGTGGAGTCGGGCACAATACACTGATGCAATGGGTAGAAGAATCGCACATCCATTTGATCACGCAAACTCGCTATGCTAAAGGCAACAAAGTGGTCTTTGAGCAAGTAGAGACACGGGATGGTGAACGCGGCGAAGTCACCGTCTTCACCTATATGGAGATTAAACACGATAAAGTTTGTGAATTAGCTCGTTACGACACACTTGACGATGCATTCGGCAGCAGTGGGTTAAGTGAAGAAGACAAAGTTTGAAAAATCCCACGCCTGAATCTCTCAGGCGTGGGATTGCTGCTTTCAGTTTCTGTTGTTAGCCAGAATAGAGTCGAGCTCATTCCAATGCGTAATGCGCGGCAAGTCGACATGACGGTTATACGATTGGTCACGCATAACGACTGTCAGTGATTTGCGCAGCAACGGTTCGACCACAGCGGGTTTATCATCGAAATAATAATCCAGCTGCAATTCATCGATGATGTGTACTTTTTCGTGATCTTTCATGCCGCAATAAAAGCGGTCGTCGTCAACTGGAAAGCCTTGCGCACGCAGCCAGTTAACCGTGCCTTCACTGTGCTCGGCAGGTCGGGCGGTCAAATAATAGATTTCATGACCTTGCTGCTCAAGCTTTTGTAAAAGCTCGACGGCTCCTGGGTAGGCAGGGCAATCGGTGTAATACAATCGGTCGAGCAAACTGTTCCACATCTGACTGCCTTCGGTGTCACTGAGTCCGAATAATCCGTGGATCTCCACTTGTTCAAGCAAATGGAACTTTTCGGGTTCTACGGGGAGTCCTAATTGTTCCTGGTAAATCTCAAAAGCGTATTGCCGTAAATTGATCAATGTATCGTCTATATCAAATCCAAATTTCATGATGAATGCCCCTTTTTAACAGGATAGCCTGTGAACTTGAAGTCTTTGCCGATTTTAACGAATTCACCGCGTTCCAATTCGACCGCGTCTTTCATCAAATCATGGCCCGTACCTTCTAAGAATGTCGGCGCATGTTTGCCGCCAATCAGCTTTGGCGCGAAGTAAAAGACGGTTTTATCAACCAATCCTGCTTCTAGGAAAGCAGCGTTAATCGTACCGCCTCCTTCGATGAATAAGGAAGAAATCGATTTTTCACCGAGAATGCGCACGACGTCCCGCACGTCCACTTGATTTTCGCCACTGGTTTCGTAAACAGAGACGCCAAGAGACTTCAAAATCGCTTTTTTCTCTGCGTCAGCTTGTTGAGCAGTGAATATCCAAGTTTCGGCAAGACCGTCTGCAATGATTTTGGAGTCAAGGGAAATTCGCAGCGACGAATCCAACACAATCCGGAGCGGGTTGCGGCCATCTGGTATACGCGCTGTCAGTTCCGGATCATCCTCAACAACAGTCCCGACACCGACAAGAATCGCTTGATTTTCGCTTCGAAGTCGATGCACATCAAGGCGTGCTTCTTCAGAAGTAATCCATTTTGAATCGAGCGATCGGGAAGCGATTTTGCCGTCCAATGTCGAAGCTGCTTTTAATGTGACAAAAGGGCGTTTTTCGACGATATACGTATTGAACACTTCGTTCATTTGACGGGATTCTTCTTCGCGTACGCCGACAATTACTTCGATTCCCGCTTTTTCAAGGATGTTCACACCGTTGCCCGAAACCAATGGATTGGGATCTAGGGTCGCAATGATCACTTTCTGCAATCCGGCAGCGACAATCGCTTCTGCACAAGGTCCGGTGCGGCCATGATGTGAACAAGGTTCCAAAGTGACATAGATGGTGCCACCGCGTGCGGCATCGCCAGCCATTCGCAACGCATGGATTTCAGCATGTGGTTCGCCGGCTTTCAGATGTGCACCGATGCCGACTACTCTGCCCTCATTCACGATGACGGCGCCGACGAGTGGGTTTGGCTCGGTTTGCCCTTTCATCGTCTTTGCATTATTAATGGCAAGCGCCATGTATAAATCATCTTGAGCCATACGCCTCGCCCTCCTGTTCTTCAAAATGGCCGGATCGGTTAATTTTTGTCTTCAAATATTTCTCGTTAAATTCTGATTTGTCTCCCCATAAAGCCACTCTACCATTGATGGCAAGACCGGAATTTTCAAGGGCCGTTAATTTTTTCGGGTTATTGGTCATCAAAGTAACGGGTTTTGTGCGCAATTGCTTTAGCACAGCAATAGCATCTTCGTAATTTCGAGAGTCGTCGACAAAACCTAAGCCTTCATTCGCCTCTACGGTATCATAGCCGTTTTCTTGCAATACATACGCCATCGCTTTACTGAATAGGCCAATGCCTCGTCCTTCGTGGTTCGCCAAGTAAAACAATGCGCCTGAGCCATGGTCTGTGATTTGCTGCATGGACTGTTTCAACTGGAATCCACAATCGCAGCGTTTGCTGCCGAAAATATCACCCGTGTGGCAAATTGAATGCATGCGAATCAATGCTTTATCGCTATTATGGAAGTCTCCATATACAAGTACACTGGATTGCTGGTATTCAGCAAGATTGGAAGATGATAATTTTTCAATGATACTGCCGTAATCTTCCGTCACTTCATCATGCTTCAGCCAGCTATACCACTGGAATTCCATGGTGGCGCCATTAAGGCTGACAGGCAAGCGGATCGGACCGACTAAGTAAATTGCTTCCTCATCCATTTTAATCAATTGAATTTTATCTTTTAATACCGCCAATACGGCCGGTTCAAGTGTCATTCCCACCATTGGATTTCCCCCTTTGAATACGAACAATGAATCTACAGGTTATTATACTACAACTTGTTACTTAAAGTAAGTTGAAAACACTAAATTTAGGGTTTTATCTTCTCAAACGATAATTATTATTGTTTAAAAACCTTATTAAACTTGTTTAATTGATTTTCATTATCAATTAAATTAATATATTCTCATTTGAGTGGCAGAAAGATTAAAGGTGTGTTATATTAGCTATATTAGAATGATTATAAATAAGAAAGAGGAGGAATATACATGTTACCAGCAAAATTGACCTTGGCTTTAAATGACCAATTTAATAACGAATTACAGGCGTCGCACGCTTATACCGCCATGGCTGCTTATTTTTCGAAAAAAGGGTATCACGGATTCGCCAATTTCTATTTAGTTCAATCACGGGAAGAACATTACCATGCGATGAAGTTTTATCATTTCTTAGTGACTATGGATGAAAAGCCCGTCCTTCAATCGCTGAATGAGCCGAAAAATCATTTTGAAAACGCAATGGATGTTTTCGAAAGCTCCCTTGCACAAGAAAAAGATGTCACCAGCAACATTTATGCGCTCGTGACGCTTGCAGGTGAGCTTCACGAACACGCTACGTTATCATTTTTGGATTGGTTTATCGAAGAGCAGATGGAAGAAGAGAAGAATTTCCGGGATATTATCACACGTATGAAGAATATTAACGAAGGCGGAGAGTATTTCCTAAAAATGGACGATGAATTCGCTGAACGAAAATTGTAAATAT
Source organism: Planococcus sp. (in: firmicutes) (assembly GCA_041553775.1). Lineage (GTDB taxonomy): Bacteria > Bacillota > Bacilli > Bacillales_A > Planococcaceae > Planococcus. The sequence continues at coordinate 68,454 of JBFEIJ010000003.1, read as the reverse complement.
AAAAGGCGGCACACATCAATTTGTGTGCCGCTTCATTTTGAAAAGGAAGTGTTTAGATGACGATCGACTACCAACCGGCTGTTCACTTTAATCATGTGGGCTATAGCATTGGAGATTTTCCTATTTTAAAAGAAATAACCGGATCATTCCCAGAAGGAAGAATTACGACGCTTGTCGGACCTTCTGGTGCTGGCAAAACGACGTTGTTGAAGTTATGCAACGGCTTATTATCACCAGATGAAGGGGAACTTTACATAAAAGGTAAAGAAGTGCGTGAATACAATCCGGTGGAATTGCGGCGTATGGTAGGCATCGCGCTTCAAAGCGCGCCGATGGTCAGCGGCACGGTGTACGATAATTTAACGCTGCCTTTGGAGTTGCAGAGCCAAACATTGTCTCGGGAAGAAGCAGAAGATTTGCTTGAGGATGTTGGACTGGCGAAAGATATGCTAAACCGCAATGTGAAAGACTTATCAGGTGGGCAGCGTCAAAAAGTATCGATTGCGAGAACTCTCGTCAATAAACCCAAGGTGCTCTTACTGGATGAAATCACTTCATCATTGGACCGGACATCGCTAAAAGAAATAGAAGAATTGATCGTAAAAATAAACAAGAAATACGGGACCACCATCATCTGGATCACTCATAATTTGCAGCAAGCTTTGGAAATCGGAAATTATACATGGGTGATGATGGACGGCGAAGTGATTGAGACCGGGGAAAGTGAATTATTGAACGACCCGCATAATGATAAAGTCAGAAGTTTCGTAAAGGGGGAAGCACAATGAGTTATTTCACATTGTCTTTAACGTTGATCTTTGTGTTAATCCCGCTCGTTTTATCAAAAACGTTTAAATTGGGCTTGGAAAAAGATGCAATCATTGCAACGATCCGCTCGATCGTTCAATTATTGGCCGTCGGGTATGTGTTGAAATTCGTTTTCGATTCGAGCAGCTTGATCTACGTGTTTTTGATGGTGACGTTAATGGTTGTAGCGGCGACGCACAATGCTCAGAAAAAAGGGGTATCGATAAAAGGAATCACATGGAAGGTTGCCGTTACGTTAGTGTTTGTGGAAGTGTTGACGCAAAGCATTCTCATCGGGTTTAACATCACTCCGCCTACCGCACAATACATCATCCCGATCAGCGGTATGGTCATCGGAAATTCGATGGTGCTGTCGATTCTTTTCCTTAACCGATTTACAGCGGAAGTGGAATCGCATCAAGATCAGACTGAGTTGATCTTGTCGCTAGGGGGAACGCCGAAACAGGCAATCCATAGACAATTGATTCAATCGATCAAAGCGAGTATGATTCCGACGATCGAAAGCCAGAAAACGGTCGGACTTGTTCAACTGCCCGGCATGATGAGTGGACAAATCATCGCAGGAGCAGACCCGATTCAAGCTGTTCAATTCCAGCTATTGATAATGTTCTTGCTACTGACGACCGCATCGGTGACAAGCATCATGCTTGGATTTTTGTCTTATCCAACCTTATTCAATAAACGGATGCAGATTTTAAAAAACTGATACCGCACATAATAATAGACCAGAAGCGCGCCGGAACTCATGGCTGTGCTTCTGGTCTATTGTTATGTTGAAAGCTATTGGTGATCTTTTACTGAAGGGTAGAACGAGTCGATTTCAAATTTTCCGGATTCGGGCAGCGCCTCGATCAATTGCGAACCGAATAGACTGGCAGGTGTAAAGCTGCCAAAAGGATAAGTGCCAGTCATCAATTGCGCGACGATTTCTAATGCGCCATATACGGTCAAGTCATAAACATTCGCCACTTGAATGCGCACAGATTTCCGAACGCCAGTTGCATTGGAAGCTTCCCCCCATATGAAGGCGGGTGAATTTTTGCGCACTGTTTCATCAGGGCCGCTAACGTTTTGTTCAACCCATGCAGTAAGTTTCTTTTGCACCGGTTTTGAAGCGAAGACAGGGCGCATCACATTTGAAAGACGTGCACCGAATGCGGCTGCGCGCGGCATTGGAATCCACGTTGAGATATTTGGAATATCGGTCGTATAAAAAGCAGTGGCGACATCGCCCCACGGAATGCCGATCGCGGATTTACGGCCACGTCCAAAGTCGATGAAGCGATGCTGGCTGCCGAATGGTTTAGTGACAATTACACCGTTCTGACGCACGGCGCTTCCGGAACCGAGTCCCCGAATCGCAGTTTTCGAAGTGCCGGGGGATATGCCGGAATCTGAATCGAAGCCAAGTGCGAGCTGTGTAGCATCGGGCAAAATCTCTTTTAGTTTCAAAGCGGTGCAATCTGTCGGAATGACATCAAACCCCACTCCGGAACAGAGGACAACGCCAGCGTCAATCGCCCGCTCGTGTTGAGCATGCGTGTACTCAAAGACTGGGATTTCTCCTGTAATATCCAAATAATGAACACCTGCCGCAAGACAAGCATCAATCATCGGTTTGCTCGTTTCGGTAAAAGGTCCTGCGCAATGCAGCACAAGATCGATGTCTTCCAAATGTTCATGAGTAGAGCCATCTAACGAAAAGACCCTTGATTCCAACGGGAATTGCGAGGCCAATGCTGCCAGTTTTTCTGCATTTCGTCCGACGATGACTGGATGTAATCCACGGCGCACTGCTTCTCGTACAATCAATTCGCCTGTATAACCATAGGCACCGTATATGAGCCATTTTCCATTCATTCTAAAAACCCCCTTAGCTTATTTATTCTGTGTGATTGACTATAAGACCTTTTTGCCAGCTGGTAAATTAATGCGGTTCTCATGTTTCTTAGAAATAAAAAAGGGAATTTCAAGGAGAAATAGAACTATTAGCAAGAGAAGATAACTTTAGCAGCGACAATCAGGTGGACAATTGGCAGAAAGTTGATCAGTGAAAAGGAGGGGCATTTATGCATGATATTCATTTAATTCCGTTTAAAGTAGAAGCGGTCGTTTCAGCAGCACCCCAAATTCCGGAAGGGGTGCGGATGATTCAAGCGCCTGCAGTTTGGGAACAGGCTCAGCATGGCAAAGGTACGGTCGTGGCAATATTGGACACAGGTTGCCAACCGGACCATCCGGCTCTTGAAGGAAGAATCATTGACGGGCGGAACTTCACTGCTGATTATGATGGAGATCCCACCAATTTTTCCGATAACAATGGTCACGGTACCCATGTGGCGGGGACAGTTGGAGCTAGCTTAAGTCCTGGTGGAAAAATTGTTGGAGTAGCTCCGGAAACCCAATTACTGATTTTGAAAGTATTAAACGGTGAAGGCGCTGGGGATTACGAGGGCATTATTAAGGGAATCCATTTCGCAATCGACTGGCGCGGACCGAATGGTGAAAAAACGACGGCCATTTCGATGTCGCTTGGCGGACCTGATAACGTGCCTGAACTTTATGAGGCTGTCAAAAGAGCGGTCGACAACGGCATTCCGATTGTTTGTGCCGCTGGAAACGAAGGGGACGATAGCTTTTCGACCGATGAATTTGCCTATCCAGGTGCTTATGGTGAAGTCATTCAAGTAGGGGCCGTCGACTTCAGCCGCAATATTGCACCGTTCAGCAACACGAACAACGAAATCGATCTTGTAGCACCGGGCATCAATATTTATTCCGCATACCCTGGCAGCCAATATGCAACCCTATCCGGGACTTCGATGGCGACGCCTCACGTTTCGGGTGCGCTGGTCTTGATTAAGAATATTGCAGAGGTGGAATTTGCGCGCGAGCTGACAGAAGCGGAATTATACGCACAGCTTGTACGCCGGACAGTGCCGCTTGGCTATCCGAAAACAGCAGAAGGGAATGGCTTATTGGCGCTGGATATCTTGAGTAAATTCGAGCAATTGTTCAAGTTATTCAATTCTTCATTTGGTCCAAAAAGTTAGCGCTAAAAGTGAATAGAACAGAGGCTTAAAAGAGATCCTGGCTGCAATTAATTGCAGCCGGGATTTTTGCTGTTACCTTTTATATTGCGCATGGAATTTAATGTCATCTATACCATTTATCATATTGACTTGGTATTTATTAAGTGATTTAATAGTTTTTAGATTCTGAAAATACAAAAAATGACAAAGGGGTGTTGACTATGACTAAAACAGTGGCTGAAAGAAATTCCTCAGTTTCTGTAAGAGGCAAGGAGAAGTCGAAAGGAGCGGGAAACAGAAGAGAGGAAGGGCATGTACCGGACTTTGAAGCAATTGAATCATCAGCTGGATTTCGGGAATTGATGAAGCAGAAAAAAGCCTTTCTGATTTCGACCACGGCTTTGTTTCTGGGATTGTATCTCTTATTCATTTTCACCATCTCTTATACTGATTTGTTGAGCGCATCATTTATCGGGGATATCTCATGGGTTTGGGTTTTTGCTTTCAGTCTTTTTGCGATGACGTGGATTCTTGTTACCGTCTATATGAAACGTGCAGCAAAATTCGATGAAATGGCACGCAATACTTTAAAAGAATTCGATTATGACGAGGAGGAAAACCGATGAACGCAACTGTAATTTCTATTTTTTTAGTCATCGTTGCGATGACGCTCGTCATAACGTATTTTGCAGCAAAACGCACGAATTCAGCGAGTGACTTTTACACAGCGGGCGGAGGATTAACAGGGTGGCAAAATGGCCTTGCGATTGCCGGGGATTATCTCTCAGCGGCCTCATTCTTAGGGATCGCAGGAGCAATTGCGTTATTCGGCTTTGACGGGTTCCTGTTCTCAATCGGCTATTTGGTAGCTTACCTCGTCGTCTTGTTTGTAGTGGCAGAACCGCTGCGCAATTTAGGGAAATACACATTAGCGGATATGATCAATGCCCGTTTTAATGCAAAGAAAGTACGCGGCGCAGCAGCGCTCAGTTCCATTACGATTGTTGTTTTCTATATGATTGCCCAGCTCGTTGGCGCAGGTGCACTCATTCAATTATTGTTCGGCATCGATTATATATGGGCAGTATTGCTCGTCGGTTTTATGATGACGATTTATGTGTTGTTCGGCGGCATGACGGCCACAAGTTGGGTGCAAATCATCAAAGCCGTGTTATTAATGGTAGGTACGGTCATTTTGTCGTTCCTGGTCTTTCAACGCTTCGGCTTTAGCATCTTGGAAATGTTCTCACAAGTGAAGACGGCAACGCCTCACGGGGAAGCTTTCCTTAGTCCAGGTGTGAAATACAAAATCCCGTTGGATACCATTTCTCTGATGTTGGCACTTGTCCTTGGTACAGCAGGTTTGCCGCATATTCTTATGCGCTTCTTTACTGTACGGGACGCAAAAACGGCGCGGAGCTCGGTGATGTGGGCGACTTGGATTGTCGGGATTTTCTACGTGATGACCATTTTCCTCGGCTTTGGTGCAGCGGCATTTGTAGGCTCTGAAACAATTATCAACACCAATGCAGCCGGAAATATGGCGGCTCCGCTTCTAGCTCAAGCATTAGGCGGCGATGTTTTGATGTCGTTCATTTCAGCAGTGGCCTTTGCCACGATTTTGGCAGTAGTAGCAGGACTTGTGCTGACCGGCGCATCTGCATTTGCGCATGACATTTATGGCCAAATCATCAAAAAAGGCCAAGCTACCGAACGCCAGCAAATGTTGGCTGCTCGCTACGCATCTGTCGGAGTGTCCGTTTTCTCTATTATTCTGGCCATTTTTGCACAGAGCTTGAATGTGGCATTCTTGGTATCCTTGGCATTCTGTATTGCGGCCAGCGCCAATTTGCCGGTTATCGTCTATACAATATTTTGGAAAAAGTTCAATACAACTGGCGCCATCTCGGCGATTCTTACCGGGTTGGTGTCGGCGCTTGTTCTTGTGTCGATCAGTCCGAGCGTGATGAACCCCGAAGCCGGTGTAGCCATTATTACAGGAACAGCGCTCTTCCCATTGACGAACCCTGCAATTGTTTCCATTCCGCTTGGATTCCTGGGTGGAGTTGTCGGAACCTTATTGTCGAAAGAAGCCAACGAAAAGAAATTTTCCGAAGTCAATGTCCGTGCAAATACCGGTGGCTTCAGACAATTATAATTATTGTTATACAGCAAAGCCGTCTGTCCGATAATGGACAGGCGGCTTTTCGGACTGGAAATTTACTTGAAAGCAGATTGTGTAAGGTGTTTTCCGGCAAAAGAATTTCGCGAAATACATTATTGTGGTAGAATTTCTTCAGATATGCAAAACGAGGAAGCGGTTTCAGAAAGTGCAGGTGCAGTATGATAGTTGGAATAGATGCAGGTGGAACGCTGATCAAGGTAGCTTATACAGATGAAAACGGCGTCCAATTTGCGAAATACCCGATTGCAGATATTAATCAGGTGGCTGAATGGGTCAATGCCATAGAAGGTGCGGCAGTTTGTGTAACAGGCGGCAAGTCGACCGTCTTAAAATCTTTTTTAAATGAAAGCGTGCGTGAAATGGTCGAATTTGAAGCAACACATTTAGGTGTACAACATCTTCTTGAAAAGATGGGGCGCACTGATGATGCTTATTTGGTGACGAATGTCGGCACCGGTACATCTATCCATTGCATTCAGGACAATATGCAAGAACGTCTTGGCGGTACCGGCATAGGCGGGGGAACATTAATTGGGTTGAGCCATTTGCTTACAGGCTTAACGGATTTCGATGAAATCGTCCGCATGGCAAAAAACGGCTCCCGTGAACGGATTGATTTGAAGGTCAAGCATATATATGAAGATAAAGAACCGCCAATATCAGGTGAATTGACAGCAAGCAATTTCGGCCAAAACCTCTTCTCGGTATCAGGGGAATTGTCTCATGAAGAATTGCTGGCAACGGTGATTGGCCTTGTCGGCGAGACAGTGAGTACGATTAGTGTTCAAGCAGCGCGCCAGTGCAGAAGTTCGACGATCATTTATATCGGTTCATCGTTTATCGACAATCCTCTATTGAAAGAAGTGGTGGAAAGCTATACCATTCTGCGTGGCTCGACACCCTTGTTTCTAGAAAACGGGGAGTTTTCAGGAGCGGTTGGAGCAATGAGAAGTTTGGCATAAGAAAAATGGCTGTCGAGAGATTCTCGGCAGCCATTTCTTAGTTGTCTATGATCTTCAATTTGTTTCGAATATCCGTGCGTTCTCCTTTTTCAGGAACATGCTCTGGGTAGCCCATCATCATTGTGGCGACTATTTTCTCTCCAGGTGCGATGTCTAGCGAATTGCGGAAGACGGGATTGTAAACCCAGTCGTTTGAACGCCAAATCATACCGATGCCGCGTTCCCAAGCCGCCAATTGGAAGTTCTGCAACAAAGAAGAAATTGCGCCATAATCTTCGTCGAAACGGCGTTGCCGCGGATCGACCGGCATGATGGCCACTAAATGCACCGGTATTGAGCGGAAATACTGGGCTTTGTTCAGCGCAGTCTGCGGAATGGTGCCGTCTTTTTGGGTCATGGCATTCAAAAAAGCTTGAACGAATTTTTCTTTGCCCGCTCCTGTATATAATTGAAAGCGCCAAGGCTCGTTAATTGTGTGATTTGGCGCCCATTTAGCAACATTCAATAAGTCGATGATTTCTTCGGTATCAATCGGGTCTGCCTTGAATTTTTTAATGGACCGGCGCTCGATGATCGTTTTATCAATGGGGTTCATGCGTATAGCCTCCTCTAATCATTTAAAACTTCTCTCTTAATCAAACCAGTCATCTGGTAAAAACGCAATGAAAGCTTATGAAAAACGATGAAATATCTTCTGTGATAATGGAGAATTGTTGATAGAATAGAAACCAGAGTAAGGAGTGGATGGAATATGACGACAGTGGCAATCGTGGGCGGGGGCATTACAGGGCTAACGACCGCACATTATTTGGAGAAGCTGCAGCAAAGCCGGAACCTTGACTTGAACCTTATCTTGATTGAAGGAGAGGCACAGCTTGGCGGAAAAATCCGCACAGTACAAAATAGCGAATTTATTATGGAAACCGGAGCGGATTCAATCGTTGCCCGTCATTCCAGTGTCTCAAAACTTGTAGAAGAATTGGATTTGCAGGACAAAGTGGTTTATAACGGCACAGGCATCTCGTATTTATATGCTAATAATGAATTGCACGCAATTCCAGCAGACAGTGTCTTTGGCATTCCGATGACGAAAGAAGCATTGCTTAGTTCGACGCTTGTCTCTGATGAAGGTAAGCAAGAAGCGCTAAAGGATTTTGATAGTAAAAACGAAACGTTCACGCGCGAGAGTTCACTTGGAGCATTTTTGAAAGCGTTTCTTGGCGAAGAATTGGTGGAAAAGCAAATTGCTCCTGTATTGTCTGGCGTTTATTCAGGCGATTTGGATGATTTGAAGCTGGCGACAACTTTGCCGTATCTCGTCGATTACAAAAATGATTACGGCAGTATTATCAAAGGCTTCGAAGCCAATAAAGCTCATTACCAAGGGGCGGCGAATAAGAAGTTCATTTCTTTTGATCAAGGAATGGCGGTGTTGATCGATCGGCTTGAAGAGACGCTTGAAAACACCGTCATTGTAAAAAAAGACAATGTCGCCGCTATTGTCAAAAAAAATGAAGCCTATATGGTCGAGCTTGCAAGCGGCCGCAAATTTGCAGCTGATTTCGTGGTGTTGGCTACGCCGCATCAAGTGGCGCAACAAGTATTGGATTCTGAAGAGCTTGACGAGGAATTTGAACAATTAACGAATTCGTCATTGATTAGCGTCTACCTAGGCTTTGATATTGCAGACGAAAATCTGCCCGAAGACGGCACCGGTTTTATCGTATCAGAAGGCAGTGACGTTTCTTGCAATGCATGCACGTGGACTAGCCGGAAATGGCGTCATACTTCACAGCGCAACCACTTGCTGGTAAGACTTTTCTATAAGAGCTCTAATCCGTCATACGATAGGTTGAACGACTTGTCCGAAGAGGAATTGGTGAAAGAGGCGTTGTCTGATGTTCAAAAAAGCTTGGCAATTGAAGCGCAGCCGTCAACTGTCGAAGTGACTAGGTGGGAAAGCCTCATGCCGAATTATCACATGGCACAGAAAGCAGCGGTCGATGCGTTAGAAACGAAGATGAAGACGTTGGTGCCGCATATCCATTTAGCGGGGGCGTCTTATTATGGCGTTGGTATCGGAGCTTGCATTCAAAACGGCAAAAAAACAGCGCAATTGATTGCGGATGAACTGAATGAAAAAAATGGGAAAGGAAGCGGCGAATAAAAGCCGCTTCTTTTTTATTTAATGAAAATTTTAAACTGCTGTTTGAATTTTAAACTTAGAGACAATCAACTGATTGCATTTCAAAATGAAAATCGATAAGATAGAAAACAGAAAGATTTTTCTGAAAACTTATTTTTGAGCATATTTACAACCAGACTGACTGCCGTGGAAGCAAGCCTGAAGGCCATTCGATTGTAAAGGGGATGTACCACATGTTCATTACAGAAAGCATTGCCGAATACGCAAAAATCCAGCCGGATAAAATCTACACTTCTTTTCAAAACAGAGAAATGACGTATCGTGAGTTTTATAAAAAGGCTGAAGGTGTAGCCGCTTATTTTCAGAAAAAAGGCTACGCAAAAGAAGACATCATCGCCTTATATGCATTGAATTCGGATTCTTTTTTGGTATATTATTTGGGCATTCAATTGGGTGGGTTTACCGCTATGCCGATCAACACGAAACTTGCTGCCCCTGAAGTCGAATATATTTTTTCAAACTCACAAGCAAAAGCATTGATTTATGAAGAGAAAATTGAAGAAGTAATCCACAAAACGGAACATAAATTTCAAGATATACTTAAATTCGACGTTGCCGACTCAGTGGAAACGGTGTTGGCCGGCGAACAGATGGAATTTCGACCAGTGAAACTTGAGGCGAATGATACGGCGGTTGTGATGTACACGTCGGGAACGACCGGGAAACCGAAAGGCGTCATGCTGACCCACGCCAATATTGCTGCAACTGCGGATATTTGGGCGGAAGCACTGGACATCACAGGGGAAGATCGCATGCTGATTTCAACACCGTTGTTTCACTGTGCAGCAAGCCATGTGTTTGTAGCGCCTGTGACTGCCAAAGGCGGATCGCTCATCATTGAAGAGGCGTTCTCGCCAGATCAGACATTGGATACGCTTGAGTCAGAGCGCCCAACAATGTTCTTTGGGGTACCTGCCATGTATAGCATTCTATTGAACCGACCGGATATAAAAAATCGGGATTTGTCTTCGCTGCGTCTGTTTTGCTACGGGGCGGCGCCGATGCCTTATGAACTGATCAGGCAATTAAAAGAAGCGTTTCCTGCTGTCGCTGTACAGAATTGTTATGGACAAACAGAAAATGCTCCGGCCGCTTCCTCGTTGAAAGACCATTTGGCATTGGAAAAAATCGGTTCGGTTGGGGACGCGTTGCCGCGGACGGAAATTCGAGTGGTGGATGAGTTTGGAGAATCGCTGCCGACGGGACAAGTGGGGGAAATTGCGGTTAAAGGCCCTCAAGTGATGAAAGGCTATTTGCGCAACGAAGAGGCAACGCGCCAAGCGATTAAAAATGGCTGGCTTTACAGCGGGGATCTCGGGAAATTCGATGAAGATGGTTTATTGTATATTGTGGATCGTAAAAAAGACATGATCATACGCGGCGGGGAGAATGTTTATCCGGTAGAAGTGGAAGAGGTGCTTTACAGAGTTCCTCAATTGCTAGAAGCGGCAGTTGTTGGGGTGCCGCATGAAGTGTACGGCGAAGTACCAAAAGCCTACGCAGTCGTTAAAGCGGGACAAACCATTAGTGAAGAAGAAGTCAAAGCGTATTGCAGCAGTCAATTGGCAAAATACAAAGTGCCGGTGGAAGTGGAATTCATGGATGAGTTACCAAGAAATGCTTCAGGAAAAGTGTTGAAACATACTTTGCGCAACCCAGTGAAACAATAAACACGTACGGATTTGGAAGGGGAAATGAAGAAATGGAAAACGTATATTTGGTAAACGGAGCCCGCACAGCGTTTGGGGGATTTGGCGGCTCGTTTGCAAGCCTCGACGCAACTGAGTTAGGAACGGCAACCGCGGTGGAAGCGTTAAAACGCTCGAACGTGAAAGCGGAAGACATCGATCATGTCGTGTATGGAAATGTCATCCAATCGAATGTTAACGCAGCCTATCTAGCGCGTCATATCGGTTTGAAAGCGGGTGTACCAAAAGAAGTTCCGGCATTGACCCTCAACCGCTTATGCGGTTCCGGTGCACAGGCTGTCGTGACGGCTGCACAGCATATATTGTTGGGTGAAGCCGATATGGTTTTAGCTGGAGGGGCTGAAAATATGTCGATGTCGCCTTTTGCTAATTTTACGCAGCGTTTCAACGGAGCGAAAATGGGCAATTTGCAATTCGAAGACATGTTGACAGCGACATTGACAGACCAATACACCGGCGCTGGCATGGGAATGACGGCTGAAAAACTGGCAGAACAATATTCGATTTCCCGCGAAGATCAAGATGCTTTCGCGGTTGAATCGCATCAGCGGGCTGCGCGGGCAAGAGAGAATGGTATATTTGCAGAAGAAATCGTCGGTGTGGAAGTGAAAAACCGCAAAGGCAGCATCGTGGTCGATCAAGACGAACACATCAAACCGGAAGCGAGCACGGAAGCATTAGCGAAACTGCGTCCTGCATTTAAAAAAGATGGCACCGTGACAGCTGGAAATGCGTCAGGCATCAATGATGGAGCGGCTTCTGTCGTGATTGCTGGTCAAGCGGCGGTAGACCGCCACGGCTTAGAGCCAATTGCGCGTATCGTTTCGTGGGGAGTCGCAGGCGTTGATCCGACTATTATGGGAATTGGACCAGTGCCAGCGATCAAGCAGGCGTTGAAACGTGCGGACTTGTCGCTAGAGGACATCGATTTATTTGAAATCAATGAAGCGTTCGCTGCCCAATATTTGGCGGTCGAAAAAGAGCTTGGAATCTCCCGCGACAAAGTGAATGTCAACGGAGGGGCAGTAGCACTTGGACATCCGGTTGGCGTCAGCGGCACGCGCATTTTGCTGTCGGCTGCATATGAACTAAAGCGCCGTGGCGCAAAATTTGCCGTAGCGAGCCTTTGCATCGGCGGTGGACAAGGCATAGCGGTAGTGATCGAAAATACTTGAATCGGTCTTTCATGCAAATAGAGGAAATGTATGCGATAAATAAAAAAATCCGGAACTGCTTTAATTGAAGCAGTTCCGGATTTTTTATTCGGTTTAATAGAAGCGTTTGAAACCGTCGAATTTACTGCCCCAATACTTATCGTTTAAGCTAGTAATTTGGACGCGGTCTCCACCGGCGTGGATAAAGTTGTTATTGCCTAGGTAAATCCCCATATGAGAAATTCCTGGCTTATACGTATTTGCAAAGAAGACCAAGTCTCCTACTTGTGGATTGCTAATGTCATACGAACGGGCATCGTATCCATTCGTATTTGTGCGAGGCATCTTAATGCCTGCTTGGTTGAACACATAATAAATGTATCCGCTGCAATCAAACCCGCCAACCGAAGAACCACCCCAAACGTATGGTGTGCCCAATTGAGCAGTCGCGATTGAAATCAGCTGTTCGACAGTGCCAGAAAGTGCTGGCGCTGGGCTAGAGACAGGTGTCGGAATCGGAGTTGGCTCCGGTTGAGCTGCCACGGCCGTGTTTTGAACTTTTAGAACTTGTCCGATGCGAATCGTGCTAGACGTAAGGTTGTTCCAGTTCATAAGTTGTGTAACTGAAATGCCATGGCGGATAGCGATGCCTGATAACGTATCTCCTTTAACAATCGTATACGTTCCGGTTGAAACAACTGGTGCAACAGGAGCGGGTGCAACAGGAGCCACAGGCTGAACAGCCGCAGTGACATTTTGGATGTTAAGCATTTGTCCGATGCGAATTGTGCTAGAAGAAAGGTTGTTCCAGTTCATCAGTTGCGTCACAGAAACTTTATGGCGCTTCGCAATACCTGACAATGTATCGCCTTTAACTACTTTGTAAGAAGCAGACGAAGTTACTGGAGCAATTGCTGGTGTTGTCGTTGCGGGTTTAACTGGTGCAATTATTTCGCTAGTCATTTTCAACTTCTGACCAGGGAAAATTAGGTATGAAGTCAGGTTATTCAATTTTTGAATGTCGCTGACTGTCGTTTTATGTAAGCTTGCAATGCGAGAAAGTGTATCCCCAGCTTTTACAATATATTCAGAGCTTGTTGCCGTTTGAGGCTTTTGTGCCGGAGTTGGACTAGAAGTTGCGATTGTCGCCGCTTCAGGCGCCAAGTTCAATACCTGGTTAACGTAGATCGTATCAGAAGTTAAACCGTTCCATTTTTTCAAATCTGCTACAGCTACCTTATTGGCAGAAGCGATTTTCCAAAGGCTATCGCCCGTTTTAATCGTATAAGAGCTAGCTTCTGCATCAGAAACTCCTAGTAATAAGGCTAAAGAACCTGTGGCAAGCACTGAAAATGCGATCTTCTTCATTTATTCTCCCCATTCCATCTCGTTAGTTGCTAAAAAATAGTAAAATATTCGAACGTTTTCAAGTTTAGTTAATTGTATAGTCATAAAGTAGAATAGGCAATATGATTTAATATTACAGTTGTGTTACAAACCATATATAGGAGTTTAAAGTCAAAAAAATACATTTAAGTCGTTTTTTTAACTTAGAATAAAATTAAAGTGGTTCTATTTCTGTTGAAAATACAATAAAAATGTTTGATAGGATTAAAATAAACATAAAATGAATAATAAGTACTTGTTTTATCAAATTTTTAGCGGTATTCTATCTTGAAAATAGTGAAAAAAAGGAAGGTGAAACAATGAAACCGAAACCATATGAGCAAACAATTATCGGTGTATTAGGAATAGAATTTACGGAAAATACAGCTGATAGGGTAGTAGCGACAATGCCTGTAAATGCTTCTACACATCAGCCGTTCGGACTGCTGCATGGCGGAGCATCGGTTGTGCTGGCAGAATCAGTGGCAAGTATTGGCACATGGAATTTAATCGATCAAGAAAACGAATTTGCGGCAGGATTGGAGATCAACGCAAACCATATTCGGGGGAAAGCATCAGGTGTGGTAACAGCGGTCGGCACACCGCTTCATAAAGGACGCAGTACGATGGTGTGGGATATTAAAATTATGGATGAAGAAGAACGGCTGATTTGCGTCTCGCGTTGTACCGTGGCTATCGTCTCCAAATTACGCTAATCGCATTATATATCTCTATGTTCATTGAGTTTTTTGGAACTTTCCTGGAAGTCGCACGTACAGTTAAAGTATGGATGCGAGCGACAAGGGGGCGGGTACATGCGGTTCATGAAAGGGATAATGCTACTAGCGGTATTGATGTTGTCAGCTTGTTCAGTTGAAGCGGAGACCGATATGACGATGATTGAAAATGTGCACGAAAATGACCTTGCAGAATTGAGTGGGACCTATGTAGGTGATAATTCAAACGTTTTAGCGATTATCCAGAACTTGCCGGGAGCAGAGACGTTAAAGGAATTGAATTTGCAAGGAGAGAAAATTCGGATTACATATGGCGCATCGCAAGAGTCATTGCCGCAAGGCGAAGTTTTGGCGTATTGGTTCGATGACAATGAAGCGATGGAAAAAAACTTCTTGTATAATGCGGTGTACTTGACATTATTGGTGCCGAATTCCACATCAACAGCATTTCGTCTTTACGATTTTTCCTTTGAAATTGAAAGAGAAGAAATGATCGGAATTTTGTCACAGGAGTTCAAGGATGTGCCAGCGGACGGTACAGAATGGAATAAAGAGACGATAGAAGTTTTTATCGTAAATAATCATTCAGCCATTGAAGAATGGGTAAAATCCAGCGGCGTCCGCAAAACCTTTTTTGCCAAACATCCAGTCAATTATAATTCACATTAAAACTGCCTGGCTCCCAGGTGGTTTTTTTATGACTATATGGCTCTGGCCGATGGAGAGATGCTATACTAATCGGCAGGATTTATAGAAAGGCAGTGGACGTTATAAAAGTAGAACTAATCCAGGCAAGTATCGCCCTTTTTGTGGAAAAAGGGTTCAGTGCAACCTCCATTCAGGACATTGTAGACAAAGTTGGAGTGACGAAAGGTTCCTTCTATTATCACTTTAAGAGCAAAGAAGCATTGCTGATGCACATCCATGTGTCTTATATTGACGACTTGCTCAGAAGACAAAAGCAGATTATAGAAAGTGAGCAACACGCGGAAAGGAAATTGGTTCGCATGGTGGAGATGCTTATTCGAGACATCGAAGACCAAGGGGCAATCGGGCAAGTTTATTACCGTGAAATCCGACATTTGACGCCAGAAAACGCAGACGCTATCAGGAGGAAACGGGCTGACTTTAGGGACACAATCGAAATGATTATTATAGAAGGAATTTCAGCGGGCGAATTCCGGAGCAACTTGGAGCCGCGAATGGTGACTTTCGCTATACTTGGCATCACCAATTGGAGCTATCAATGGTTCAATCCTGCAGGCGCGGTTTCCGCAGAGACGCTGGCGGTCATGCATACAGACTTGATCTTGAACGGCCTGCGCGCTGGGAAAAAATAAACTGGATCCGTTTCAACGGTAAATCCTCAAATCCGCTTTTTGGCATGTGTTTTCAGGAATGAAAAAGAAGAGGGCGTTCCAAGAAATTAAATAGGCGTTTTCCGTTTTATTCGTTTTGTTTAGGGAATAACAGGGATAACACCAATGAGGAGGGATTACATGGCTAGAGACAAAAACAAGGACGAATTGAAAGACAATGTACTCGAACATGAATTCAGAGAACAAGCCCAGGAATCTATGGAAGAAGTTCGTTTTTCTCATGACAAAAAACAAGGATCCGAAACGGATCAAGAAGAACAAAAATAATCTCTTAGACGATGCAATCCCGTACACCGGTTTTGGTGTGCGGGATTTTTAGATGAATAAACCGCGAAGGGAGAAAAAACACCTCGTTAATGATGACATATAAAAGTGAGTTTGCACTTTCGCTTAGCAGTTCATTTTATTTTTTGGATTGTCAGGTTATACTATAAGAAAAATTGAAAGTAGGGACATGAATGCCATTTACGGATTTGTCGATAGCTGCTGGCGCCACGATGTTGCCGATACAGGAAATTGCAGAACGTGCAGGAATTTCAAAAGATGCGTTGGAACTTTACGGGAACTTTAAAGCGAAGATTAATGTCAATTCATTGCCGCCTGCCGGAGCACTTGGGAAAGTCGTCCTTGTAACGGCGATTAGCCCAACCCCTGCAGGTGAAGGAAAATCGACTGTGACAGTCGGGTTAGCGGATGCTTTTAAACAATTGGAAGAGTCGGTTGTCGTCGCACTTCGCGAACCGTCGCTTGGACCGGTCATGGGAATCAAAGGAGGAGCAACGGGCGGAGGGTTTGCGCAAGTGCTTCCAATGGAAGACATCAATCTTCACTTTACTGGAGACATCCACGCCATTACTTCGGCAAACAATGCTTTGGCTGCATTTATCGACAATCATTTGCACCAAGGAAATGACCTGTCGATCGACCCGAGACGAATCACGTGGAAACGGGCAATGGACATGAACGATCGTGCATTGCGCAACGTGACAATCGGGCTTGGCGGTCCGGCTCAAGGAATCCCGCGTGAAGACGGATTTGACATCACAGTGGCGTCTGAGATTATGGCAGTTCTGTGCCTTGCCACATCTATGGATGATTTAAAAGAACGGCTTGCGCAGATGGTTATCGGTTATACGTATGGACGGGAACCGGTAACAGTGCGTGATCTTGGAGTGGAAGGCGCATTGGCGCTATTATTAAAAGATGCGTTTAAACCGAATTTGGTGCAAACGATTGAAGGAACGCCGGCATTGATTCACGGGGGACCGTTCGCGAATATTGCACACGGCTGCAACTCATTGGTGGCGACGAACACGGCGCGTCAATTAGCGGATATCGTGGTGACTGAAGCCGGTTTTGGAGCGGATTTAGGTGCAGAGAAATTCATGCACATCAAATCGAGAAAAGGTGGATTCCATCCGGATGCTGTCGTCATCGTAGCAACTGTGCGTGCATTGAAAATGCATGGTGGCGTTGCGAAAAACGAATTGGCAAACACAGATCCGGATGCAGTGCGTCGCGGCATGGTCAATTTGGCGAAACACATCGACACAATCCGTCAATTCGGCATCGAACCGGTTGTTGCTTTGAATCGGTTTGTTGCGGATTCTGAAAGCGAATTGGCAGAGATTACAGGTTGGGCAGAAGCGCAAAACGTAGCGATTGCCATGACCAATGTGTGGGCCGAAGGCGGAAAAGGCGGCATTGAATTGGCGAAGTTGGTCAAGCAAGAGCTGGATCGCCCGACTGATTTTAAATTCCTTTATAACGAAAGTGATGAAGTGGAAGAGAAACTGCGTACCATCGTCCAGAAAGTCTATGGCGGATTGGATGTGCAATTATCGGATAAAGCGCAAAAGCAATTGGTGGAGTTGAAAAAATACGGATGGGACGAATTGCCGATCTGTATGGCGAAAACCCAATACTCGTTATCCGACCAACCGAAACTTCTAGGTCGTCCGGAAGGTTTTACAATCACCATTCGGGAAATCATGCCGAAGCTTGGCGCAGGCTTCCTTGTATGCTTAACAGGAGATATCATGACGATGCCAGGATTGCCGAAACAGCCAGCTGCTTTGAAAATGGATGTGGATGCAGACGGCAGAGCAGTCGGACTGTTTTAATAGCACGATGGCTAACGAACATGCAATTTCATTAATTGATTATGTTGAACGCGGAAGCGCGCTGTATATTCAACTTGCCGTATATGACGCAGAAACAGAGCGTCATTTCCAGGAAGAAGTGCGTTTTTTGGATGATTTATTATATGGAGAATTTGTTCATCCCCAGCACTCGCCTTTATCAGATGCTTGTCGATGTCACGTCATCACCTATTTAAAAGATCGCTTCAATCGCTGAAGCGGTCTTTTTATGTGCTTATAAATTATCTAATGCTTTTATTTAACTGAATATTCAAATAAAAAGGATGAGAATGTGCTACGATAATAGAAAAATGTTATGTGAACTAGGTGAAAGGGTGTGTTGTTTATGAAAATCCATTCAACGCAAGAAGAACGTAAATCACTTCGCCTCACCGTTTACAATGGCGGTTTTGGACTGGTCAAAGAAGTCCGAATGCTTGAATCGGCTGAGCCGGCCACTGAAATTCAATTTCTGGATATTGCAGCGTACGTTGAAGCCGATTCGGTGATGTTGCGGGGTGTGCAGGTGCTTGAGCAAAATTACAATTACGATTTGGCGAACGAACAGAAGTTGCTTGAAAAATACATCGGTCAAGTCGTGACTGTCCGCAATAAGGAAACCGGTGAAGAGGTCGCCATGCGCTTGTTAAGTATAAAGAATGGTATCGTCGGAGAACGCACGTACAATGGGGAAATTCTCCTTAATCCGCCAGGGTTTCTGGTTCTACCGGCCTTGCCTGAAAATCTTTCGTTAAAGCCGTCCTTAATTTTCACAATTTCCCCAGTGGTTTTGCAGCAAGAAGTGCAACTTTCGTATTTAACAAAAGGTCTTGAATGGGAAGCGTGTTATACGGTGGAAATCATGGGTGATGCCGTTAATCTGACAGGCTGGATCAAGCTGAGCAATGAAACCGGCATCAGCTTTCCCGAGGTGGAGCTTAAATTTATCGCAGGTAATGTAAATCGCTATGAGCCGCCTCATCTGTTTCAGGCGTCACATTTCTTGCAGCAAAAAGGGATAAGCGCAGAACCGGCATTTGAAGAACATAGCTTTGCCGATTACCACGCATATTCGTTAAACCGGTCAATTGCGTTGCCGAATGGGCAAGTAAAACAATTGAATTTTATGCAGTTGCAAGGGGCAAGTTTCAAAAAGGTCTATGTGATTGAACGCGATGGCCGACAAGCAGTGGTGAAATTACAGTTTAAAAACAGCGGAACAACTGGCTTAGGCATAGCTTTACCGAAAGGTCTGGTGAAGGTGTTTCAGCAAGAAACAGATGGCGAGCTGGAGTTTATCGGCGAAGATTTTGTTGAGCATACGCCTAGCGGTGAACCCATTTCACTGAGAATCGGGCAAGCGGTTGATATCGTCTCGGAAAGCAAAGAATCCCTTCGCGAAAAACGTAGACATTCAGAAGTGGTGACGTACATCTACAACGTGAAGAATACCAAACAAGAAGGAGTTAAAATCGATATTGACCATGAGATTTTTGAAGCTTTTTGGAAAATGGAGTCTTCGTCACATGATTACGAAGTGAAAAGTTCTCGAATCGTCGAATTTCGCGTCTGGTTGGGAGCTGGAAAATCAGCGTCAGTGGAATTCACTTATGTAGTGGACAAAAGTGGGGAAGCCAATCCGGTGCCTATGTAAAAAGTATTTGAATTCAAAGGAGGAACCTGCATGGAGTTCGAGGGCACGGCTAGTAAAATCAAACCTGGGAAATTAGCATTGAGCATACTGGTTCCGGTAGTCGGCGGATCATTAGTCGGCGCATTCGCCAACCGCAACACCCAACAAGAATACGCTGAATTGAAAACACCATCGCTTTCACCGCCGCCGTGGATTTTTCCCGTGGCCTGGACCGCTCTATACACGGCAATGGGGGTAGCGAAATACCGGGCAGTTGAAAAAGCTTCTTTGAAAAACGAAGCAAAACAGGTGTTGATTCCCTACGACTTACAGCTTGGTCTGAATTTTTTATGGTCGTTTTTATTCTTTAAATGGGGACTACGTGGCACGGCGCTTGTGGAAATGGTATTGCTGCTTGCGGCGATTACGTGGACAACGTACGAATTCTATCGATACGATCAAACGGCAGGTACCCTCATGCTTCCCTACATTGCTTGGGTAATGTTTGCGATGGGTTTGAACGCTGCAATTTGGAAATTGAATAAATAATAGGACGAAAGCGCTGAGAAGTCTCAGCGCTTCTTATGGTTTCGTAGCATGCCTTCATCTGATAAAATGGAGAAAATTGTCTACAAATACACAAAAGGAATTAATATTTATATGAAAAGGGGAATGGGAATATGTTCAAAAAGATGGCTGCAGACGCGTTAGGATTATCGGACGTTGGAAAAATTATCGATCCACAAGATTATGACAAAACGGATGCGGACGATTATGTCATGCACGAAGACGAGGAAAAAATTTACTTTCTGATTAAAACCAAAGCGGATGAATATTGCTTTACGAATCTTGCCTTGATTCACGTGGACGGGGAAAGTGCGATGTCATCCAAGCGGACGTTAAGACGCTACCCGTATTCTCAACATTCAATTGCGGATGTATTTATGGAAACAGCAGGGAAAATTGATTTGGATGTTGAGATTGGGTTTAAACTTGGTGAAATTCCGTTCAAAATCGATGTTCAAAAAAATCAAATCGATAAATTGACGGATCTCTATAAGTCGTTGCTGCGCATTGCAGAAATGACGTACGAAAACAAAATCCTGATTTCGATGGCCAACGAGAGCCTTGATAAAGCGGTGGTCGTGCTGCAGAACTCGCGGCCAAGCGATGTCGCTTTAGACGTGCAGTATTCCAAACTTACGGATTTCGGCTTTACGTGGATGTCATCAGTGCGCAACCAATATCATGTGAAAGACTTTGGCGAGGTGTTCGAAAAGTATATCAATAATTGACCCGCTAAAAGACGTTCTTAAGGCATTTGGCCATCAGGGATTATTGGCTAAAACTAGGATTGCCGCAACTGTATAGGGCATGATACACTGTGCGATATCGGGAAGCCTCCCGATATATGATAGAATTATGGCAATACAGTGGTTTCTTTTTGTTGAAACTGAATTTTTTTGGTGCAGGTTCTGGAGAAAACGATTACAATTAGACGTGCTAATACCGACAGTGAATACAGCGGAAATCATTCCCGATGCACTGGGCAGGAGCAGTTTTTGGGTGAATTGTATCAGGAGGGGAAATCATGTTAAAAGATGTATTTATTGGATTGTCAAAAAACCGTTTTTTGACCATTGCAGCGAAAAAATATGGCCTGCAACTAGGCGCACAAACGGTCGTAGCGGGAGTAGATATCGATGAAACGATTGAAAGCATCCGCGAATTGAATGCACAAGGCATCAGCTGCACAGTTGATAACTTAGGTGAGTTTGTTTTTGAAAAAGAAGAAGCACTCAAAGCGAAAAACAGCATCTTAGAAGTTATTGAGAAGATCCATTCAAATGGAGTAGATGCGCATATTTCCTTAAAACCAACCCAAATCGGCTTAGACATCGATTATGATTTCTGCTATGAAAATTTACGTGAAATCGTTGATGCCGCTAGCAAATACGATATGCACATTAATTTGGACATGGAAGACCATGGCCACTTACAACCTTCATACGATTTGATGGATACCCTTCTTGAAGAGTATGACAATGTCGGAACGGTCATCCAATCTTATTTCTACCGGGCGATGGACGATATTGAAAAGCACAAGGACCTGCGTTTGCGCATTGTTAAAGGCGCTTATAAGGAACCGGTTGAATACGCTTACCAAACGGCAGATGAAATTGATGCCAATTTCATCAAGCTGATCGAATACCATTTGCTTAATGGCAAGTTCACATCAATTGCAACACACGATCACCGCATCATCAACCATGTGATCGATTTCGTGAAGAAAAACGATATTTCACTGGAAAAATTCGAATTCCAAATGCTTTACGGATTCCGTAAAGACATGCAAATAGATTTAGCGAAAAAAGGCTATAATTTCTGCGTTTATGTACCATTCGGAGACGATTGGTACGGGTATTTCATGCGCCGCTTAGCTGAGCGTCCGCAAAACTTGAATCTTGTTGCCAAACAAGTGTTTACTAAACGCACGAATAAAACAATCGGCCTTCTGGCGGGAGCATTTCTGCTAGGGCGCGTGACAAAGAGAAGCAAAAAAAGAAGCTGAAAAAAAGGATGATCCGAGTTGCCGGGATCATCCTTTTTATTGTTCTTGCAGCTTGCGTTTGCCAAAAATAAAATAGAAGTAGATGGCGGAGATCAAGTAGAGCACTGAAGTAATTGAAAAAGCGTAAGCGTAGCCCCAATAAGAGCCGAATGATATGACCAATCCTGCTGCTACAGGTCCCATAGTAGCCCATCCGATATTGAAAACAACTTGGTTGGCAGAGTTAGCCAACCCTTTGTATTTATCGTGAACCACTTCCATTGCTATGGCACTTTGAATGGGGTTCCCGGCATTCATCAAAGCTTGGCGCAGTAAAAAGCCGAGAGATGCCAGCAATAGCGAAGTTGTATAAGCTGTTAAAATGAGAAACGGAATGGACAGCAATTGAAACAAAAGCATTGCATTTACTTTTCCGACTTTTGCCACCAATACCGGACCAATCAACATTGCGACCACGGTCATCGCAGAGCCAGATGCCAAAATTAACCCGATATAGGAATTCGAAGCATCAAAACGATTGGCAAAGTACAGGTTCAAATAAGGCACGACAAGCCCTGAACCAAACCCAATCAATAGGCTGGCAAAAGAGAAATGAAAAATCGCGGCTAAGTTTTTTTTCAAACCAGCGTCGGCTACATTAATCTCGATGCGCGTCTTCACTTTTTCTTTTGACGCAGGTGGTTTATTGTCTAAATACAGCAATGGTACTAGTCCCGCAATGTATAGAAGCGCGCCGACAAAAAGCGCCCATCGAATAGCGAAAACCGCTTCCATTGAAAAAAGCCATTGGAAAATATCCGAAACAGCTCCTCCAAGCAAGCTGCCCGCGACATTTGCCAGAGTCATCAATGCAAAGTAAACGCTGAATAGATGAACTCGCTCCGAGGATTTTGAATGTTCAGCGAGAAACGGAATTCCGGAGACTTGGACAAAGGCCATGAAAAGGCCTGTGAAGAAAGCGGCAGCGACCAATTGTGTTTCGCTAATAGCAAAACTGCGATAGAACAAGGTGATAGCTGCAGCAGCTGCGCCGCCAAGGAGCATCCATTTGCGTCCAAATTTATCACTGAGAAATCCGGCAGGAATGAGCATGATCGCGGCGGCAGTTGCAGTCATGGAAATGACATTGCCGTTCACTGTTTCGGGCAGACCAAGCTCTTTTATATAAAGGTTATACATCACCATATAAACCCCTAATCCACTTTGCAGCAGCACATTGGCCAGCATGAATAATTTAATATTGCGATTGAAGGATAAAATTTTTGTTTTCCATTCATTTGCCCAAAGAATCATGTGTTTCACTCATTTCATCACGTGAATATTTCGCTTCTCTAAATATATGTCTTTCCAAGTGTGATATCAATGTTTGAGTCTTGTTTTACCGGGCTGGCACATGAAAAGCGGCATCCAAAGTTAGAAAACAGACTTTGGACACCGCTTTTCACTTTTAATGTTTATCAAGGGGCGGATTGCCTGGCTAAAAAGGATAATGTCTTTTCAAAAGTCGCCTGTGCATCTTCAGTATCCAACGTGAATTGATATTGATGCCCGAGTCCTTTTCCAGTGCCTTCAAAAAATACAGTTTCAACATCTATTCCGGTCTCTAATAGAACATGGGCGAACTCAATCGATTGCGAAGCGAGGAGATCTCCATCACCGGCGCTGATAAAAGCAGACGGATAGGTGTCGAGAACATGATCGATCGTTGATAGTTCGTTGATCCGCTTGAAAGTTTCAAAACGTTCGGTACCCGTATACGTATTTAAAAACAAATCGATGCGTGGGTAGGCCGTGGCTCGGACAGTTTTCATATTGTATAAGCCGCAAAAAAGAATGGTGCCGCGCAGTGTTTCACGGTCAATGCTAGGCATAATCCCGAGAGCGGCGGCGAAAGTCGGATTGGTTGCGACGGCAGCTAATTGACTGGAAATTTGAGCACCGGCAGAATCGCCGCCGATAAAGACCCGGGACATGTCGCCGCCGTATTCGGAAGCGTGCAATTGCAAGTAGTCAAGAGCCGCATTGGCTTGGATGACGGGTCCGGGATATAGTTGCGCAGGTGCCAGTGCATAATCGATATTGACCACAACGTATCCTGCATCGGCTAATGCCATTCCGTAATGCTTGCGCTGATCTTTCGAACCGCCGATATAACCGCCACCGTGAATCCAGAGGATCACCGGAACTGCTTGATTAATTGCTTTCGGATAATAAATGTCCATGAAACTGTCATGTAACGGACTGTAAATCAGATTTTCTGCCGCCTCGACGTTGTCTTCGATCGCCGCAAAATTGGGTGGAGCGGTATAAACAGAACTCTTAAGCGGTTTTTTGGTAGCAGAGGCATCTGATGGAGAAAGGGGTAAGGCAGCGATGCCGATTAAGAGTGAGGAAACTATAAAGAAAAACATAATGAATCGTTTACAATGGCTTAGGTTTGCATAAAGGCTGGACATAAATCAATTCCTTCATAAGTTGAATTTTTATCTTTATTTTACCGGGACAAACAAGCGGAAAGATAGAGGCAATTGCACTGAATTCAATATTGTGGAATTTATTGTAAGGAAAAGGCGGGGTTGGATTTTGCAAATGCCGGGTAATAGGAAATGAACACAGAAAAAAGGAAGTGATAAAGAATGTTTGGATTATCCGACTTGTTTGCTGTGGTCATCTCAGCTTTTATTATTTTACCAGTGGTTGTCTTAATAAGGGAATTCGGATACTTGGTTTTCAGTCCGCTATTTGGCATTAAAAATCCGCGTCTTACCATTGGTTCGGGCCCGAGGGTATTCAAATTTTGGATCTTCGATATTCGAAAATATTATCATTTATATAGTTGGTATTCATACGATTCGATGAAAAGAACTAGCCGGTTAGCGTATATTGCATTATATGCCAGTCCGATTTTGATGAATATTGCAGTGGCTTTTACGATTAACGCCCTGCTTGCTAATAACATACTGGAAAATAATGTGACATTCTGGAACCGTTTTATCTTCTATGCATTTTATTTTGTATTATTTGATGTCGTACCGATGAAAACTTCCAACGGCATGCCGAATAACGGCATGATTATCTATGAAATGCTGCGCTATGGAAGGCGCACTGACTATAATCAGCAACCATTCATCCCATCCACATCAGAGGCGGAAGAAGAATATCGGCAAGAAATGGAGAAAGTTGAAGAAATCAGAAAGCAACAAGAGAAAGAAAGAGAAGAAAAAGAAGAAGAGGTTAACGAGTTGAAGGAAGAATTGCGGAAGGATGGCAAGAAACTATAAGGGTATGAATTGCTCAGCATATCTTCTATGCTGGGCAGTTATTTATTGCCTGATATCCAAAATAATTAGATGGTAATATGAATACATAGCACACATAAGGAGTTGACCATGAATGATGAAACAGACAGATGGCATCCACCACATCACGGCGATTGTGGGAAATGCACAAGAAAACGCTGATTTTTACGCGGGTGTTTTGGGTTTGCGACTTGTAAAGAAAACCATAAATTTCGATGATCCAGGAACGTACCACCTTTATTTTGGGGATTCAAAAGGCAAGCCAGGCACGATTATGACTTTCTTTCCATGGGGGAACGCGTACAAAGGAAAAATCGGAGACGGACAAGTCGGGGTGACCACTTACGCTGTTCCAGTAGGGGCATTGGATTTTTGGGAAAAGAGGCTGGCCAAGTTCGGCGTGACAATTGAAAAAATGGAACGTTTCGGGGAACGTTATTTGGCTTTCGACGATCCGCACGGGTTGCACCTGGAATTGGTTGAACGCGCAAAAGGTGAACAGAATGAGTGGCATTTCGGGGAAGTGCTGCCTGAAATGGCGATCAAAGGATTTGCAGGAGCTGTCTTATATACGTCAAATGCTGAAAAAACGGCAGAATTGCTTGAGGCAGTCTTAGGGTTTGAAAGAGTAGGAGAAGACAATGGCGTACTGCGCTTCCGGTCGCCTGCCGATATCGGTAATATTGTGGATGTGAAAATGACGCCAGTTGGCATCGGACAAATGGGTGTCGGGACGGTTCATCACATCGCATGGCGTGCGAAAGATGACGAAGATCAGTTAGACTGGAAACGTCGCATTGAGGCGTATGGCCTGGGTGTGACACCTGTACAGGACCGGAATTATTTCAATGCTATTTACTTCCGTGAATACGGCGATCTATTATTTGAAATTGCGACAGATCCCCCCGGCTTTGCAATAGATGAAGTTGAGGAAGAAATGGGAAGAGAGTTAATGTTGCCGCCTCGTTATGAACAATACCGTAACCGACTGAAAGAAGACCTCGCGCCGCTTGTGATTCGGGAAGTGGATTAATTGAAAAAACGCATGTCGGGAGCTGGGCTCTCGACATGCGTTTCTGACTGTAGACAAAGTCTGTTTAAAATGAATAATGGTGTTTAATTTCCAAGCGGTCTGACCACTTCGCTTTCCGTGGGCTCAGCTTCAGCCTCCTCGTCACTATCGTGACTGTGGGGTCTTCAGCTTTCGCTGTCCCACAGGAGTCTTCGTGGCCAGACCGCTTGGAGGATACAAGTCTTTATCAAAGTGTGCTATCTGGGTCCACTTTCTACCACTAATAATTCTACTATGCTTATTGTTCCACCACTCAAGAATCCGGAACACCAAGTGGCGACTCCTGCGGAAGAACGGAGTGATGAGACCCCGCAGGAGTTTACGACGAGGAGGCTCAGCGCTTCGTCCTTGGCAACTGACACCGCGACGTCCTGTCGCGTCAGTTGCATGACCCACATCCTGTGGCCCCAAAGCGCCCGCTTGGTGTGTAGGATTCTTTTTAAATGCGGAAAAATGGATCACTATTCTTTTATCGACATGCGTTTTTTAATTTATTTAAAAACGAAACTTCTCAACGCAAGGTTGATGTTTTGTGGACGCTCCGCTAAGCGGCGCATGTAATAGCCGTACCAGTCTTCGCCAAAAGGAACATACACGGTGAATGTGTAGCCTTCCTGCGCCAATTCCTTTTGAAGCTCAGTTCGGAAGCCGTAGAGCATTTGAAACTCGAAACGGTCGAGTGGAATATTATTTTCTTTAACAAAGCGTTTTACTTCATCGATGATGACATGATCATGCGTGGCGATGGATGTGAAGCCTGGCTGTTGCAAACGAATTTTTATCAACTTTAAATAATTACTGTCAATGTCTTGGGCGCTTTGATAGGAAACTTCTGAAATTTCTTTATAGGCGCCTTTTACTAAGCGCAGACGAACATTTGGCAAAAGCTCTAAATCTTTTTCGGAACGATACAAATAAGCCTGAATAACAGTGCCCACATTATCGTATTGTTTTACTAACGCGTGAAGAATATCAAGGGTCGGCTGAAGATGACTATAATCTTCCATGTCAATATTGATGAAAATTGCATAGCGATCCGCAGCAGCGACGATTTCTCGCATGTTTTCTAAGCAAAAATCATAATCGACGTCCAGTCCGATTTGAGTCAACTTGACAGACATATGTGCTGAAACGCCGTGCTGTTGGATCGCTTCCAATGTTGCCAAGATATTGCGTTTTGCCTCGGATGCTTCTTCGCGGCTATAGACGAATTCGCCTAAATTATCGATTGTGGCGCTGATTCCATTTGCATTCAATTCTTTGACGGATTTCAGCATGCTGTCGATATCGATGCCCGCAACCACTTTGCTTGCACCCAATTTAAGTCCCCATTTTTTCGCTCCGCTGTTTAAAACTTGGTTCTTTGACAAAGCGATGAAAAAGTCTTTAGTTAACCCCACGTTACTTCCTCCTATACTTTTCGGATGCTTGAATATATCCGAATTAAAAGACGCAATTGCCGTCATGATTTTCTTAATATATAATCCATTTTGCTATTTGGCTGTTTGTTCTTCACTCATAGGATGAAACAATGGTGAAAACTCATTTGACAGCTTGGTTAAAATAGGAAAGCGTTTACAGATTCCCCTCTCTTATTATAGTCGATGGACGCTTTTCTTCCTAACTTTAAATCGTCCATCTCTTAAATTGAAAGAGAAGGGGGATTCCCGTATACTGGGAAAATACAGAAAATTCTAAAGCATGAAATAGCTTGAGGAGGAGGAGAGATGCAATTTTTTTTAACAGGATCTTATTCTGGAGTAGAGGAAATGGGCATTAAACTTTGGCAATTCGATCCGTCGGTCGGAAGCTTGCTGGAAAAAGCAGGTGTAGCGGGAGTCGATCGTCCCTCCTATTTGGCAATGCATCCGACGGAAAATATGTTCATTGCCTGCAGTGAAAAGACCGATGGGGAATTGGTCTCGTTCCATTTCGAATTGGATGCAGGAACGCTGACAGAAATTAGCCGACAACCATCCAATGGTGATCATCCGGCACATGCGGTAATCGATGATTCTGGCAAATGGGTGCTGTCGGTCAATTATTCGGAAGGGAATGTAAATGTGTTTCCGCTGCATGAAGGTGGGATAATTGGATCCTTAGCGTGTTCTGTTAGCCACGAAGGAGCAGGACCGAATCTAGAGCGCCAAGATGCCGCACATCCTCATTCCGTTTCTCAAATTCCACAGACGCAGCTGTTTCTAGTGCCGGATTTAGGGGCAGATCAAATTTCTCTTTATCAATTGGATGGTGAAACCGGCAAGCTTTCATTTCAAAAAATGGTTGATACAATGCCTGGTTCAGGGCCGCGGCATAGTGCATTCCATCCATCTCAGAATGTTTTCTATGTGTTAGAGGAATTGAGTTCTTCGCTTGTGGTGTACCGAATAAGGGACGGCGCAAAAATAGACAAACTGCAGACAGTCCAGCTCATTCCCGAAACTTGGCAAAGTCAGAACACGAGCGCGGAAGTGGCGGTCTCTGAAAACGGCAAATTCTTATACGCTTCAAACCGAGGACATGACAGCATTGCTGTTTTTTCCGTCGCGACAGATGGTTCATTGGAGCCGGTGGGATTTGCAGAAACTGGCGGCAATGGACCTCGTCATTTCGATCTGTCTCCTGGGGCGGGTTGGCTTATTGCGGCAAACGAAAATTCAGGGACGTTGACGGTGTTGAAAATCGATGAAAAGGGCATGCCTCAACTTCATGGAAAACCGTTCAAGACGAATACGCCGGTTTGCGTAAAGTATGTCGGAACACGATAAAGGTAAGATCGGTCGTTTAAAGTGATTAACTGAGGGATTTGAGGACAATAAAAAACGGACAGCTGTTTCGCTGTCCGCTGCGCTACTATGTGTTTACCAATCCGGCGTCTCTTTTTTCATGATCCCCAGTTCTTTTAGGAAGTCGATAAAGAAGCTATCTGTATTGCTTTGAAATGCTTGTTCCGTACAAGCGGTATCAGGAGGATAGCCAAGTTCGCGTGCTTTTTCAAGTGTACTGTCTTCGATGAAGTTAGTCGGGTCGGATTGCTCAAAGCAAGAAGGGGCAATGTATGTGCGGTATGTGTGTTCCAATACCACGCGCGCATTATGTGAAGGTGCATTATCGCGCGGTAGAAAAAGCGAAACGATTAAAGCGATGGAAGCCAAAACAATAACGGCGGTCCAAATATTTCTTTTAGCCATGTATTATTCCTCCGCTAGCAAAATCTTTGCATCTGAGATGATGTCTTCAACAGCGGGATTGACGCCGTTATAGCTTTTCATGACGACGCCGTCCTTATCTACTAAGTAGAACTCGGTGCCGTGAAGAACTTGATCGCCATCTTCCGGTTTTCTGGCGATGGTACGGAAATTCGCCATAGCGAATTTATCGATTTTCTCAGGCGTATAGCCAGTCAGCAAATTCCACGAAGCGAAGTCCGCGCCGTAGTTTTCGGCGTATGATTTTAAGACTTCCGGTTTGTCGACTTGAGGATCAACACTGAAAGACACGATGTTGATGTCGAGTCCTTCTTCTTTGAATTGTTGTTGAAGCTCTACCATATTTGACGTCATAGGCAGACATACTGTCGTGCAATTCGTGAAGACAAAGTCAGCTAACCAAACTTTACCTTCTAGGTCGGCGAGACCGAATTCTTCGTTTGCCTGATTTGTAAATGTGAAATCTTCTATTTCCCAATTCAAGGGATCTTTAATGCCGTTGCCGCATCCAGCCAGCAAAAGAGGCAGGAGCAAAAATGCAATGATCAAGTGTCTTTTGTTCAAGAGATTCATATCCTTTCCATTCGTAAACACGCATGCCTTAAGGGTAGAACAATAATGGACGTTGAACAAGACCTTAAGTTGCTTTTTATGTGTAAATATTAAGAACGAAAAGGAGAAAAACCTTTGTGTCTTGGTACCTGTATGATGAATATTTTTTTAAAATTCCGATTTTTTGCAAGGGATTATAGCCTATTATGCAGAATACTACTATTTATGTATATGCTGTCGTCAGCATGACTACAGGCATTGAAACACTAAGCAAGAAAGAGCATAACGCCATTCACCGAACGAAGAAAGCAAAACTGCAAACGAAACGATAAAACCCAAGATATAGGAAAAGCATAATAGGTGCCGTTTTGAGGAGGTGGTTTTTTGGGCAATGGCAAAAAAGGTCTGACGGATGAAAAATTAGCAGATTTCCACAATGGAAAGATGATCGATGCTTATTTGTATTTTGGTTCTCATGCTTTTCAAGACGAAACCACATTTACCGTGTGGGTACCAGATGTGAAATCTGTATCAGTTCGTTGCTGGACTAATTCACAAGCACAAGTCGAGAGGCATGCAATGGAACCTCATCCGAAAGATGGGAGTATTTGGCAGGTCCGGATACCTCGACGAATGATAGATTCCGTATACGTATATGAAATTGAAACAATGCAAGGCGAAATTTTGACGAAATCGGACCCTTTTGCGCGCACGGCTGAAATTCGACCGAATAACCGTTCTGTCGTTATTGGGAGCTCCAAGCACAAATGGTCCAAATCGGCATCGACGTTCAAGTTGATCCATTCCAATGATCATTTTGAAAAACCGATGGCTATTTACGAACTGCATATTGGCACATGGAAAAAAACGAAAGACGGCCAATTCATGACATATCGTGAATTGGCAGGGGAATTGATTCCGTATATTAAAAGACAAGGATTCACCCATATTGAAATTTTACCTATTACTGAACATCCGCTTGATGAATCATGGGGCTACCAAACAACTGGTTATTTTGCACCGACGAGCCGCTATGGTTCGGCGGACGATTTAAAATTTTTCATTTCCAAATGCGCGGAAAATGGCGTTAGCCTGATTTTGGATTGGGTGCCAGGACATTTCTGTCAAGATGTCCACGGACTGGCCAAGTTTAATGGGACATCACTTTATGAAGATTCTCGCGAAGCGCGTAGGTTCAATCCGGAATGGGGGACTCTGAACTTTGATGTGAGACGTGGTGAAGTCGTGAGTTTTCTGTTATCGAGCGCGCATTATTGGCTTGAGGAATTCAAGTTTGACGGCTTCAGAATGGATGCTTTGATGAAGCTGCTTTACGTACCGAATGACGAGAGTCGAATTCCAAACGAAGAAGGAACAGCCTTCTTGAAGAGGTTGACCTCGAGTTTGCGAAAACGGCATCCAACGGCGCTTCTGATAGCTGAAGATGCTTGGCATTATCCAAAAGTGACTGGGGAAGTCGAGGAGGGCGGAATTGGCTTTCATTATAAATGGAACTTCGGCTGGATGCATGACACGCTGGGGTATATGCAAAGACCTTCTGCAGAACGAAGTGACATTCATCACATGCTCAGTTTCGGATTGACCTATTATTACGAAGAGCGGTACATCTCGATTTTTTCACACGATCAAGTGGTAGATGGTCAAAAATCGCTGCTTCATAAATTTCCAGGGGACCTGGAAGAAAAATTTCAGCAATTGCGCCTGCTGCTTGGTTTTTGGATCGCCCATCCCGGCAAGAAGTTGCTGTTCATGGGGCAGGAATTTGGTCATGACGAAGAGTGGAAATTCCAACCTGAGTTGGATTGGTATTTGTTTGATTATAAAGCCCATCGCCAAATCGCCTTGTTTACGAAGGAATTATTAGGTTTCTATCGGACAGAAAAAGCGATGCATGAACTTGATGATGACCGGGACGGGTTTTTGTGGCTAGATCCGGATAACCACGAGCAAAGCGTTTTGGCGTTTATCCGGAGAGGGCGGGCAAAGACAGACGAATGCATAATCGTCTGCAACTTTTCGGATCGTAATTATCATGGTTTTGAAGTCGGTGTACCGGCTCATTTATCATATGAACAAGTTTTCACAACAAATGATACCGCTTATGGCGGCAAGGAACCGCGGCTCGAAAAAATTCACCATGCACGTGAAAAGCCATGGGATGAACAAGATTATTCCATCGCCATCGACTTGCCTGCGTATACGATGAGTATTTGGAAAACAAAAATAGACGGGAGTGGATGAATTTGAAAAACAAAGTAGTTGCAATGTTGCTAGCTGGCGGCCAAGGAAGCCGATTAAAATCGTTGACTTATAATATTGCAAAACCCGCAATTCCATTCGGTGGGAAATACCGGATTATCGATTTCCCTTTATCAAATTGCGTCAATTCTGAAATCCATACAGTTGGTGTGCTTACCCAGTACCAGCCCCATATGCTGCATCGTTACATAGGACTGGGGACGCCATGGGATTTGGATAGAAGAAATGGCGGCGTGACCATGCTGACGCCATATGCAGAAATGGATGGCATCAAATGGTATAACGGCACTGCCAACGCTATTTATCAGAATCTCACTTATTTAATCGAACAAGATCCTGAGTATGTTCTCATTTTATCGGGAGATCATATTTACAAAATGGATTATCAGAAAATGCTCGAATTCCATAAATCTCATAAAGCGGACGCCACGATTTCCGTCATCGAAGTACCTTGGAACGAAGCGAGTCGATTCGGCATTATGAATACCGACGCGGAAATGAACATTACGGAATTTGCCGAGAAGCCGAAAAAACCGGAAAGTAATTTGGCTTCAATGGGCGTATATATCTTTAATTGGCAAAAGTTGAAAAAATATTTAACAATCGATAATGACATTGAAAATTCTTCGCATGACTTTGGCAAAGACATTATACCGTTGATGCTCGAAGCGAATGAAAAATTAGTCGCCTATCCATTTAAGGGGTATTGGAAAGATGTTGGTACGGTTGAAAGTTTATGGGAAGCGAATATGGATTTATTAAATCCGCATTCAGGATTGAATTTACATGATCCAGGTTGGCGAATTTTCTCCTCCAATAGACAATTGCCACCGCAAGTGATAACAGAAACAGGTGAATTACAGGAAGTTTTTGTCAACGAAGGCTGCATCATTGAAGGTAAAGTCGAAAAATCGATTATTTTCCAAGAAGTTCGGATCGCACAAGGTGCAACTCTATACGAATGCGTTGTTATGGACAGTGTCGTGATCAATTCAGGCGCAAAACTGGCCCGCACCATTATCCCGCCAGATTTGGTGATCCCGGAAAACTTTGAAATCGGCGATCCTGAGGGAGACATCATTTTATTGACGCAAGAAATAATCGATGACTGGAAAGGAAGTGCAAAAGTATGAAATTAGTTGCCATCATTGATGCTTCTGTAAAATTGCCGGAACTGGAAGATTTAACTTTATATCGGTCGGCTGCATCCATACCTTTTGCCGGCAGGTATCGACTCATCGATTTCACCTTATCCAATATTGTCAATTCAGGCATCAGCTCGGTCGGCGTGTTTCCTTCCTATCCGTTCGTGTCCTTAATGGATCACATCGGCAGAGGGAAAAGCTGGGACCTTGACCGTCGGAAAGATGGCTTGTTTTTCTTGCCGGTATCTACGAAAGACAGCGCTCAAATGAGCGTTGGTGGATTTGCAGCGCTTGAAGAGCATATGATCTTTTTTGAAAAAAGCCGCCAGGAATACGTGGTCATTACAAACTGCTTTACGGTTTCTCAATTGGATTATGAAGACATGTTGGAATCGCATATCGAGTCCGGAGCAGATATCACAGAAGCAGTGAGCGACGGCAAGTCGCTTAGAAGTTATATGCTGAAAAAAAGTTTGCTTATTGAATTTTTGAGAAACTATCGCCAGGACCAGGTATTCAGTGTTGAAGATTGTGTCAGAAGAAAGAAGAATGGCTATGAATATGGAACCTATGAGTACAAAGGCTATTTCGCGATCATCGATTCAATCGACAGTTACTTCAAGGCTTCAATGGAATTGTTGGAACCGGAAAAACGCAAAAGTTTATTTTTGCCGAATCGGCCAATTTACACGAAAGTCAAAGATGAGCCCCCTACACGCTATATGAAAGGCTCTTCTGTGAAGCACACATTAGTGGCAAACGGTTCAACGATTAGAGGAACTGTTACTGACAGTATCGTAAGCCGGGCAGTCGTGATCAGAGAAAATACGAAAGTTGATCATTGCATCATCATGCAAAAATGCACAATTGAAGAAAACTGCGATTTGGCTTATGTGATAGCTGATAAAAATGTTTATATTGAAGCTGGAACAGTACTGAAAGGCACGAAGGAAGAGCCAATTGTGCTGCGTAAAGGGGAACGGATTTTGAAGGAGGAAGTCGGATGAAAATTGTAATGGCGGCAGCTGAATGTGTGCCTTTTGTAAAAGCGGGGGGCTTGGCGGATGTACTGGGAGCTCTACCGAAAGCGCTCGTAGAAATTGGCTGCGAAGTAACGGTCATCTTGCCGAAATACAGTTTAATCCCACAAGAATACCAAAAAGAATTTGTGTTGAGCGAAGAAGTGGAAGTACCTTTTAAAGGGAGCAGCCATCTGTGCCGGACATTTTCCTACCAATTAAAGGGCGTCGACTATATCTTCGTTGAACACGATGGATATTTTGATCGAGATATGATTTATCGCCAATCAGATGATCATACCCGGTTCGCTTTTTTCAGCCGTGCAGTATTGGCTGTCGTTGAAGCACAAAGAGCCCAAACGAATATTTTGCATTTGCACGATTGGCATACGGCGCTTATTCCATTTTTGCTCGAGAAAGACCCGCGTTATGCGACGATTAACGCGAAATTGAAAACCATATTGACGATTCATAATTTGCAATTTCAAGGCAATGCGCCGAAAAGCGTGTTGACCGAAGAGTACGAAATGGATGAGGCATATTATGAAGATGGAACGGCAGAGTGGAAAGGGCGGTTCAATATCCTGAAGACGGGAATTTTGTTCGCAGACCAAGTGACGACTGTCAGTCCGACTTACCGAGATGAAATTTTGACGGCTCAGTATGGTGAGGGATTGGAAGCATTACTGCAAGAAAAAGGCGATAGCCTCATTGGGGTCTTGAATGGATTGGACATCGAATTCTACAATCCGGCTACCGATTTGGCGATTGAGATGGAATACGATCAGAACTCGCTCGAAAGGAAAGTGGTCAATAAACGCGCTGTTCAAAAAAAATTCAACCTTCCAGACCGCGGGGATATCCCATTATTGACAGTAGTTTCTCGACTTACAAACCAAAAAGGCATGGACGTTTTACAGGACTTGCTGCCGAATTTATTGAAGGAAAAAGATGTGCAATTTATTTTGTTGGGATCGGGCGATGAAAAAATATCTCAGTTTTTCACGGATCTAGCCACAGAATTTCCTGAAAAAGCTGCATCCTATATCGGTTTTGATGAAGACCTTGCACACTTGCTTTATGCAGGAGCGGATTTATTCCTCATGCCATCTCATTTTGAGCCATGCGGGTTGAGCCAGCTTATTTCAATGCGCTATGGAACCGTACCTGTTGCCAATAAAACAGGCGGCTTGAAAGATACAGTAGTGGAATATAACGTTGAAGCGCAAACAGGCAATGGATTTTTAAGCGATTTTTCTGCAAATGAAAGTTTTGAAGATGCTTTGGCACGAGCTTTGTCATTGTATGAAAACCACGAACATTGGGGCATCATCAAACGAAATGGCATGCAACTCGATTCCTCCTGGAAGCGTTCTGCGGAAATGTATGCGGAGGCCTATAAAGCGATTGCCGAAAGGTGAGGATGAGAATGTTCAGTTCAAAAGAGTCGTTCAAAGAAAATTTTAAGATGCGTCTAGCGCAATGGGGAGATAAAGACTCTGTTCAAGGCGCATATTCCGTTCTCGCCGGGATGGTGCGAGAGTGGACATATAAGGATTGGGAACAGACGAACCTGCGCTACAAAGAAGAAAAGCACAAGCAATTATATTATTTTTCCATTGAATTCTTGATGGGACGTATTTTAGGGCAGAACTTGATGAATTTGGATACGCATGGATTGGTGAAGGAAGGTCTTGAAGAGCTTGGCTTCGATTTGCAGGAAATTGAAGAACAGGAGTCTGAACCTGGTTTGGGCAATGGTGGTCTTGGACGCCTTGCCGCTTGCTTCATGGATTCGCTTGCCTCTCTTCAATTACCGGGTCATGGTTGTGGCTTGCGCTATAAAGGGGGGTTGTTCACGCAAATCTTTCGCGACGGTTTTCAAACAGAAGAGCCTACGGATTGGATTGATGAAAAAGAGGGCTGGGGCATCAGGCGGGAAGAGTTGGCATTGGACATTCCTTTTTTCGGCTCTATTGAAGCCGGTGCTGAAAGCGAACGTTTCAACCCCATCTTAAAAGATGCAGAATGGATTAAGGCGGTGCCTTATGATTATCCGATAGTCGGAGCGGCGGGGAATACGGTTAACACGTTGCGTTTATGGCAAGCAGAAGTATCTGATCGGCCACTGCCTACAGGCAAGTCGCGAGCACTTTATGAAGAGGAAACCGCGGCTGTAACCGACCGATTGTATCCGGATGCTTCTTTAGATGAGGGGAAAATATTGCGTCTGAAACAGCAATATTTTTTATGCAGCGCTTCGCTTCAAACGATTATTAAACATCGTGATTGTCCATTGAACGATTTGCCGAAACATGTCGCCATCCAAATCAATGATACCCATCCAGCATTAGCCATTCCGGAATTGATGCGCATCTTGATGGATGAGGAAAATATGACTTGGGATGAGGCATGGGGGATTGTGAACCATACAATTTCTTATACCAATCACACCATTCTCGAAGAAGCGCTAGAAAAATGGGATAGCTATCTGCTCAAACGATTATTCCCGAGAATTTACATGATTATCGAGGAAATAGATCGTCGCTTTAAGGAAAAAACACAGCAAGAATCATGGGAGGACTGGCAGCGGCAAAAGCTTGCTATCATTGAAAATGGTGTCGTCCATATGGCAACGCTAGCGGTAGTAGGCAGCTACAAAGTGAACGGCGTTGCAAAACTCCATACCGAAATTCTTAAAATGCGTGAAATGAAAGAACTGAACGAACATTTTCCTCATAAATTCCATAACATCACCAATGGCGTCACTCATCGCCGGTGGCTTTTAAAAGCGAATCCGGAGTTGGCTGGTTTGATCACATCAGCGATAGGTGAAGAATGGATCCGGGAGCCCATCAAACTTCACAAGCTCTTTCGTTTTAGTGAGGATCCGGCGTTTCTTCAAGATCTTCAAGCGGTGAAACAGATTAAAAAACGGCAGCTGACAGACTATATCCGCGAGCATCAAAATATTCTTGTAGACCCTGAATCGATATTTGCTTCGCAGATAAAACGAATCCATGGCTATAAGCGACAATTAATGAATATCCTCCATGTTCAGATGCTCTATAACCGAATATTGGCCGATTCATCATTTCGTCCTTACCCGCGAACGTTCATTTTCGGAGGCAAGGCGGCGCCGAGCTATCATTACGCTAAACAAGTGATCAAGCTCATCAACACCGTTGCGGATCAAGTTAATAGCGATCTAGTGGCGAAAAAGCACCTTCATGTCGTATTCATTGAAGATTATAGTGTCAGTAAGGCAGAACGAATCATTCCAGCAACGGATGTCAGTGAGCAGATATCGACTGCTTCAAAAGAAGCTTCCGGTACCGGCAATATGAAATTCATGATGAACGGGGCGATCACATTAGGAACCTTTGATGGGGCTAATTTGGAAATCGTCGAGCAAGTCGGGGAAGATAATGCATTCATTTTTGGATTAACGGCTCGGCAAGTGATGCAATTTGAAAAAGAGCAAAGCTATTATTCGGCAGATAGCATCCACCACGATGAGGAATTGCAGAAAGTGATGGGGCAATTATTGGACGGCGATTTGTCGCACGGAGCGGAGAACATCTCGGCGATTCGCCACCAACTAATCGATTGCAATGATCCATTTTTCGTCTTGAAAGACATCCAACAATACGGGAAAGCGCATGATCGATTGCTTAGCGCTTTTGAAAACGAAAAAGACTGGCAGGAGATGAGTGTGGTCAATATCGCACAATCGGGAATCTTTTCTAGTGATCGAACAATCCAAGAGTATTCAGATGAAGTGTGGCAGCTTGGCAGGGTGCCGAGTATGCATCTTTAGCGAAAGGTGGATGGTTAATGGACGATACCCTATTTGATAACACCGATCTGAAGGACTATAAAGCTGGTGATATTCTAAAAGGAAAAGTGGCAATCGTCACTGGCGGCAGCAGTGGAATCGGTCAGGCAGCTGCCATCGCTTACGCAAAAGAAGGTGCAAAAATAGTCATCGGATACTTGAATGACGATGAAGGCGCCCAGAAAACGATTCGCCTCATCGAAAGTTATGGAGGCGAAGCGGTAGCGCAAAGTGGTGACTTGCGGGAAGGTGAAAATTGCAGGCGGCTCGTCCGGTTTGCTTTGGACTCTTTTGGACAAATTGATATTTTAGTGAATAACGCCGGATATCAATACCCGGAAACGTCACCGCTTGACTTGAAAGATGAAAATATAATGAAAACTTTTGAAATTAAAGTTTTCGCGATGCTCTATCTCACGCGGGCTGCGTTACCTCATATGAAAAAAGGAGCGCGCATTATCAATACCGCATCCATTAATGCATACCGTGGACATTCAGATTTAATCGACTACTCAGGAGCGAACGGTGCGCTGGTGTCGATGACGCGTTCGCTTGCACGGCGTCTTGTCCGCGAAGAAATTGCAGT
Organism: Planococcus sp. (in: firmicutes); assembly: GCA_041553775.1. Lineage (GTDB taxonomy): Bacteria > Bacillota > Bacilli > Bacillales_A > Planococcaceae > Planococcus. Next base: position 29,530 of record JBFEIJ010000003.1, on the reverse strand, counting down.
GAATGGCATTGCGCCTGGCCCTATCTGGACACCGCTAATTCCGGATACTTTTGGATCATTGGATAGCGATGTTGGAGAAGGATTCGGACTTGATGTTCCGGCGGGGCGGCCCGGACAACCGTATGAACTTGCTAAAGCCTTTGTTTTTTTGGCAGATCCGCAAAACTCATACATGACCGGGCAATTTTTACACATCAACGGCGGCGATTATATGTCATCTTAACTAATGTAAGGAGGCGGTTCTGGAGAAATCTAGAATCGTTTTTTCTTTGCCCCTGAGAGCTTCTCTTCATACCGTAAAAGTGCGTACAAAAGAACATGGAGCGACTGATATGGTAAACTTTTCATAAGAAAAGAGGAGAGTGACTGTGAAGAAAAAATGGCTATTTTTATTCAGTATATTGCTGCTAACGGGGTTAATTGCAGGATGTGTTGAAAGTGAAAAGTCACCCGTTAAAAGCGAATCGGAAACACCTGTGCCACTAGAAAAGGGGAGTGGTGGATTGACCGCGCATTTTATTGATGTCGGTCAAGGAGACGCCACTTTATTTGAAACGGAAGATTACGCGATACTGATCGACACAGGAAATTGGAAAGATACCGATGCTGTCGATTATTTGGAGAAGTTGGGGTTGGCTAAAATCGATGTGGTGATTGCCACACATCCCGATTCGGATCATATCGGTCAACTCGATAAAATCATTGAACAATTTGAAGTCGGGGAAGTTTGGATGTCAGGCAATGTCAGTACATCGGATACCTTTATCCGCGCTTTAGAGGCCATTGAAAAGAAAGGCGTCGATTATTATGAACCGCGCGCTGGCGAGACCTTCGACATTGGCGATATGGGAATTGAGGTTTTGCATCCTGTCGACGCGACAGGAAAGAGCAATGCGGAATCCATTTCTTTGAGGTTGACCTATAAAGACATCAACTTTGTCGTAACGGGAGACGCAGGCGTCAAAGAAGAACAGGCAATGATCGATAGCGGAGTGGAATTGGATGCAGAAATTTTACGTTTGGGCCATCATGGATCGAATACATCCACGAGCACGGCTTTTTTGAAAGCCGTTAACGCGGAAGTGGCAATTTACAGTGCGGGAATCGACAACTCATATGGACATCCGCATGCAGAAGTAATTGCGTCCGTTGAAAATGCAGGAGCTGAAGTATACGGCACCGACGTCAATGGAACAGTGCGCGTTGAAACAGACGGGGTTGCCTATAACGTATTAATTGAACGGGATGGCATCGCGTTAGAAGGAAAAAACCGGTGCATTGATATTAACCTCGCTTCATCCGCGGAGCTCCAGGAAATCGAAGGAATTGGTCGCTCGTTGGCAGAAGCCATTATAAAAGCGCGTCCATTCAAAACGATAGAAGAGTTGGATCGCATTAAAGGCATTGGTGAAGGAAAGATTAATGAGATAAAAGATCAGGGATTGGCATGCATAGGGGGATGATGGGATGAAAGGGATGTTGGATCGGATTGAAGACGGTCGCCTGGCGGTGATTTTACTAGAGGAACTGCATCAAGAAATTACCTTGCCTGTCACTTGGTTGCCTGAAGGGAGTCATGTGAATTGTTGGTTTGATATCGAACTAGATGGTCGAAAGATCAAATCGATTGCGTTGGATGCGGAAACGACGGCAAGTAAAGAACACAAGACGACTGAATTGATGGAAAGACTGAAAGCGAAACAAAACAAAAGTCGTTTCAAACGAGACAAATGACAAAACAGGAATTGCCTCTAATTGCGGGCAGCTTCCTGTTTTTTTGTGATAAAGTTCAATTGTCTATCAAGTTTTTTCGGTCAATTCCAAATGATAATCAGCTACTTGGTTGTCTAAGTAAAGATTTGTCACTGACGTCGAATAATTTGAAATGGTTGCCTGAAAATCCAAGCTTTTTTCCGGTACGCGTACATGAAATTCCGGTTCATAAAGCAAAACAGCAACGCGATGGTAGCTTTCGCTCGTAACCTTGAAATCAAAAACGATTTTATTTCTAATTTGCTGATTTAAGTCGTCGATGAATGTCTCTTCTGAAAAAGTCAGTGCCTCAAAATGCTGGTCGTTCAATTGAACTTGCACAGTCATACGGTCTCACTCCTTATTTGTTTGATAAAAATCGTCAAGCGCTTTTTGAGCGAGACGCGCTTTGACCATATCTTCCATGGGTGGATTGTACAAACCCGCGCGAACGTTCAAGTAATGGCGGTGCATAGGATTGGATTCAGATAAAGCACGAGAGCCGACGATTTTCATGGCTTTGTCGACGACGCCAATCGCGGCTTGCGTAACGGCTATTTTCGTGGCATCCAGTGCCTCCTGCATAATCATTTTGTCAGCTGCCTGTTCATAACGCTCGACGGTGCCGTACAACAGATGTCTCGCCGTTGCGAGTTCCAGTTCCATTTCTCCGATGAGACCACGGATGTTTGGCGTTTCAGCAATTGGCTTGCCTAAGGAAACAGGAGTATAAGATGATGCAAATTCAAGCGCATAATTTCGTGCCGCCGCCGCTATCCCGATGTAACACGCAGGAATGTGGAGCAGCCAACCTTTGGCAGGGATTTTTGTAGCAGGAGTTTTTAACACATAAGAACTTGGGATTCGAACGTCGTCGAGCTCCAACGTCTGACTTGCTGTACCGCGCATGGAAAGCATGTCCCACGTTTCTTTGATCGAGACGCCTGGAGTGTTTTTAGGAATGACCAATGTGAGCATCTCGTCATTTTCAGTAGCCGTGACAAATACATAATCGAGTGCTGGAGCCATCGACAAATTGATTTTTTCACCATTGACGATAAAATGATCGCCATCGCGAAAAGCTGTCGTTTTCGGCATTGCGCCGCGCGTGGGGCTTCCGGCATTGCTTTCGGTTGAGGCTGTATTGACCAATGCGCCCATGTGTATTTCTTTAAGCAGCCAACCGGCTGTATCTGGCTGCCAGTGACGATTTTCGGCAAATTCGAGAAGGATTCCGTTATGCCAGCCGATTGCCAAACCAGTCGGGCCTGAAGCTTGGGAGATGGCTTCTTGTGCAAGTATGTATTCGTATAAGCCGAACCCTTGGCCTCCGTATTCAATCGGCAGCGTTAGCGTATGGTAATCGATGCTTTTCAAGTCGTGTATATTTTGGGAAGGGAACGAACCGAGCGAATCCAACTCCGGCTCTCGTTGTTCGAATGCTTCTTGTAACGAATTGATTTTTTCAATCAGCTTTTGTTGTTGGGGTGTTTTTATTAGTGAATCCATAAAAAACTCCTTCCGTTACGTGTTTTTAAAACCATAACACGAAAAGCCGCCAAAGCATGAATAGCATGCTTTGGCGGCTTGTTTTCATTTATTCTGCTGCGAGTTCGGGACTTCCTGTCTTTTTAAAATCAGCCCAGATTAAGGCGGCGACTAGGAATAAGCCCAGGTAGCCGACAATTGGGTAGAACAGATTAACGAGTTCGGTGAAGCCGACAAAACTTAAGCCGAACGCTGTCATACAAATGATAATGACGAAAATCTTGAATTTCGATGTGCCAGATTGGAAGAAGCGGGCAGCGAATGCATACAGCATGCTAACACCGGTATTGAAAATCATGCCGAATAAAATAACGGACATGAAGACGCCTAATGCCGGTGAAATGTCATTGGCAATTTGGAGCATCGGCATTTCAGAATCGCCAACTACATCAATTTTTGAAAAAATGGCTAAGTGGCTGAGCATGATTAAGACTCCGAGCCCGAGACCGCCAATCAGGCCGCCTCTTGCTGCCACTTTTTCATCCTTTTCGGTGCTGCCCATAACAATGGACATAGAAGCTCCGACCGCGATATTAAAAGACGCGTAATTGATGGCGGACAGAAACCAATTTGGAACGGCTGATAATTGTTTTTTAGCGATTGGATCCAATGCCGCAAAGGACTGATCCATCGTCAAAAGGCTGTACATTGTCAAACCGATGACCATTAAAATGAGAAATGGGGTGATGCTGCCAATGATCGCGATGACTTTTTCGACATTCAGCATGATTGTCATAAGGATTAAAGCCGTCATGATGGTGCTGCCAAGCACAGACGACCAACCGAATTGCTGAGAGAATATCGAACCTGCTCCGGCAATCATGACGACACCTACACCGAATAACGTCAAAATGATGATGTAATCGACAAGGCGGCCCAAAATGTTGCCGCTGATGCCGTAGACAACTTCTTTATGAGATGTTTTTTGCATTCGGCTTCCAAGCCGCGTTAAATTCATGCCTAGGTAAGCGAATAAAACTGTAGAAATGAGAGCAATCACAATACCGAGCATGCCGAAACTGGTGAAATACTGCATAATTTCTTGTCCTGAAGCAAAGCCGGCTCCAACGATAATACCGATAAAAGCGCTTGCCATTTTTAAACTCTTTTTCATCGAATGACCCCTTGCAAAATGATTTGGAAAATTAACCTTATTCAAATATAGCAAAAAATAATTGAGGGGTACAACGGGAAGTAGATCAAAGTCTTTGTTATAGAAGATATTTCATTGAAATATACGACTCTAAAATCATTTCACATAAAATAATTTGAAAAACGAATAATAATTTTGCTGTTTTAAAAGTTCATTAAATTAAAAAAGCCGCCTCTCGAAAGAGGTGGCTTGGAAAATTACTCTTCTTTTTTAGCAACAATGACGAGTTTGCCAGTGTCCAATACTTCTTCATACTGGTCGGCTTCCTGTTCCGTTAATCCAACAGATTGCATTTCAGAACGTAATTGATCGCCGCGTGAGGAAGTGAAGTTTTTCAATTTGTTGATGAACCCTGCATCCGGATCTTCTGTATCCAATGCGTCAGCAATATCATGCTGGCGTTTAGGGTCATGGGCAAAAAGATAAATATGGTCTTCGTGGTACCCTTGGCTTTCCAATTTTTCGATTTCTTTTTTCGCTTGCAATGCATTTTCAACCGTCAGTTTTACGATCACAGTAATCCCTCCAATAGGTTTTAATTACATACTCTATATACCCGATGCCTTTCGCTGTAAACAGGAGAAATTCGAGAAAATCCAGTATACTGGAAAAAACGCATAAACAGAAAGGAATGGTTTTTTGAAAATCACTACGATTGGCATATGGGGAGGCTATCCCAATAAAAATGAAGCAACTTCCTCTTTTCTATTGGAACAAGACGGGTTCCGCTGTTTGGTGGATTGCGGCAGCGGCGTATTGGCAGCTGTCCAAAATTACACTGAATTGAAAGACATCAACGCGGCAGTCATCAGCCATTATCATCCAGATCACGTAGCGGATATTGGTGTGCTGCAGCACGCGGCAATGGTTGGCATGCAATTAAAAGAATGGCAGACGCCGTTTCCAATTTACGCACATGACCGGGATAAAGCGATGTTCGATAGCTTGTCCTATAAAGGTGTAACACAAGGTGTGGCGATTCAGGCAGATAAAGAAATCGAAATTGGGCCATGGCAAGTGTCATTTTGTGAAACGATTCATCCAGTATACTGTTTAGCAATGAAGTTTACAGCTGGAGGAAAATCAGTCGTTTTTACGGCGGATACCGAGTGGAAAGAAGAGTTGGTGTCATTTTCAAAAGGTGCCGATTTGCTCGTGTCAGAAGCGAACCTTTATGAAAAATACTTAGGCATCATTAAAGGGCATATGAGCGGGAAGCAAGCAGGGGAACTGGCTGAAAGAGCTGGAGTTGGCGAGTTGTGGCTAACGCATTTGCCGCAATACGGCGATAAGGATGAAATCTTAGCATCCGCACGTTCTTCATTTGGCGGCGAGGCGCAATTTGCCATGATCGGCGAAAGTAAAAATATATAAAGTACATGGCCGCTAGTAAGATAAGCAGATAGTTTGTCTTCGAGATATTTTCGTTTTATTGTTAACGTAGATTGGGTTGAAGGGAAGTTTAACAATGAAGCAAAATACAAACAAATTGCCAGTTTCCATTTTGGATCTGGTAGCTATTTCACAAGGACAAACCGCAAAAGAGGCAATTGAAAGTATGGTTGAGTTGGCGCAGCATGCCGAACAATTGGGATATCGCCGCTTTTGGTTATCTGAGCACCACAACACGCCGACGTTAGCGAGTTCAGCTACGTCGATTTTGATCTCCAAAGTATTGGAAAGCACCGATTCGATTCAAGTCGGTTCAGGCGGCATCATGCTGCCGAATCACACGCCGCTCGTCGTAGCTGAACAATTTGGTACATTGGAAACGATGCACCCGGGCCGTGTCAATTTAGGGTTGGGTCGCGCTCCTGGAACCGATATGCAGACGGCTCGCGCCCTGCGCCGTACGTCGCAAGAAACCGCGTACGTTTTCCCACAAGATGTAGTGGAGTTGCAAAATTACTTGAAACCGGGTGAACAAGAAGGCATGGTCAATGCGTATCCAGGCGTGGGAACCGAAGTGCCGCTTTTCATTTTGGGGTCCAGTACATCCAGTGCTGAACTAGCTGCACGTCTTGGCTTGCCGTATGTGTTTGCTGCGCATTTTGCGCCTCAACAGCTGAAGCAAGCATTGCAAATTTACCGTAGCCAGTTCCGTCCTTCCGAATATTTGGCGGACCCTCACGTAACGGTATGCGTCAATGTAGTGGCAGCTGAAACTGATGAAGAAGCGGCGATGCTCGGAACTTCAAGCCAGATGTTTTACTTGAATGTCATCCGCGGTACAAAAAATCCTTTACAGCCGCCGGTTGAATCGATGCAAGGCAAGTGGAGCTTCCCGGAAGAAAATATGGTGCGTGCGATGGCTCAATATACGTTTAGTGGAAGCAAAGAAAAAATTATGCGGCAGTTAACGCCTTTTATCGCCGAATTGCACATAGATGAATTGATGGCGGTATCTTATATTTATGACCAAGATAAAAGAAAACAATCGTTTGAAATCTTGAAAGAAGCTGTAGATCAACTCTAATTAATGGAGGCGGTAGACATGAAAATCGGGATTATCGGAGCGACTGGTAAAGCTGGCGGATTCATTATGAAAGAAGCGTTGCTGCGAGGGCATCAAGTAACGGCAATTGTGCGTGATGCCTCAAAGCTTACTGAAAAAAGAGCGGCAGTGATCGAGAAGGAAATCGGTGAATTAGTAGCTGAAGATTTGCAGGGGTTTGATGTTGTGGTCAATGCATTCGGGGTTCCGCCGGAAAAAGCTCAGATGCATGTGGAGGCAGGGAAAGTGTTGATCGATGCAATGAAAGATGCGCCAAATACCCGCTTGATCGTTGTCGGAGGCGCAGGGAGTCTATTTGTCGATGAAGCGCGGACGACTCAGCTGATTGATACGCCCGAATTCCCGGAAACGTTTAAAACGATTGCAGAAGGACAAGCGCAAAATCTTGCCAATTTAGAGGCTTCTGAAGGCATTAAGTGGACATTCCTAAGCCCCGCGGCATTTTTTGATCCTAAAGGTGGGCGCACAGGGCGTTATCAAATCGGGGAAGACAGCATAACGTTCAACTCCAAAGGCAAGAGCTATGTCAGTTACCCGGATTATGCAGTGGCACTTTTAGATGAAATCGAACACCCACGCCATATCAATAAACGGTTCACAGTTGTTTCGGAAAGCCATTGATGGAGCTTGCCACTAAATGTTCACGTTCAACGCCCAGCAAGAAAAATCAATCCTGTATAATGAAAAGAAATTCAATCATTAAAGGCGGGAACTGAAAAAATGGAATTTCTATATTTTCCTGAAGATAAATCAGAGTACATTCCAGGGATCATTTCAATTTTGGTGATTTTCCTATTATCGATAATCATTATCCGACTATTGCTTAGAGCATCGAGAAAAGAAGTGCAGCAACTTGAACAGCAAGGCTATCCGGCGTTTTATAATGAAGCTAAGGAAGCAGAAAGTACGCAAGAAAACATAGGTGTGAAACCGGTACAGCGTGAAATGGACAACGACGATACCGAAAAGCATCCAGACAAAAAGCCTTGAGCAATCAAGGCTTTTTTCATTGCTTAAAAAAGGGCTGTCCGGCAAGCTATTCGATAGCTTTTCCGGACACCCCTTAGGATGTTATGCCTTTTCGATTTCTTTTGTCAGGGATACGAGTTCATCAACGAGGTCGCCAATATAGGAAATCGTATCGCGGAGCGGCTGTTCGGTGGTGATATCCACGCCGGCCATTTGAGCAAGTTCAGCGGGTGTTTTCGTGCCGCCCGCTTTCAATACTTCCAACCATTCGTCGACAGCGGTTTGGCCTTCGCTGAGGATTCGTTTGGAAACTTGCGTAGATATTGTCAGGCCAGCACTATAAGTATATGGGTATAGACCCATATAATAATGCGGTTGGCGCATCCATGTCAGTTCAGCGCCTTCTGTGATTTCGACAGCATCGCCCCAGAATTCTTCAAGGACGCTGCGTTTAAGGTCATTAAGGATTCCTGCATTCACGCTGTCACCAGCGTCGATGCGGTCGTATACTTTTCGCTGATAAGCAGCTTCTAATAAATGCGTAACGAAATTATGATAGTATGTCCGCGCAACAATTGAAGAAATGACCCAGCGTTTGAATTTCGGATCGTCCGAGTTGGACAGGAGGTGATTCGCAACGAGCATTTCGTTCATTGTGGAAGGCGCTTCGATAAAATAAAGGGATGGTCGGGCATTGAAAATGTTCTGTTCGCGGTTTGCATTGTGAAAATGACCGGCATGTCCGAGTTCATGTGCAAGAACGAAAACCTCGTTCATGCGGCCTGTCCAAGAAATCAGAATGTAAGGATGGCTGCCGTATGGACTTGAGCAGAAAGCACCCGTCGATTTTCCTTTGTTTTGCGCAAAATCGATCCAGCGTTCTGAATACGAGCGTTCGACCATCTCCAAATAATCCGGTCCCATCACTGCTAACGCATCATTGATGTATTTTTTGGATTCTTCGACTGTGATTTCCGGTTCATATGAAGCGTCGAGCGAAATTTTCAAGTCGGCAAAAGTCATTTTATTGAGACCGTGTACTTCTTGCAGCAATTTAGCGTATTTGCGCATATGCGGCGCCAATTCGTTCATGATCAAATCGATTTGTCGATTATAAAGCGAGCGGTCCACTTCCTGATCGAACAATAAATAATCGAAAATCGTCCTATAGCCGCGCAGATCAGCAGTAGTTTTTTCAGTTTGAAGTTCCATGTCGTAAGTTTTAGCAGCAGTATGTTGGTATTCCGCTAATTTTTTCGAGAAAGCAGTAAATGCGGCCCGACGTAATTCCGTATCGGTTTCAGCTTCCCAATCACCTTCAAACGATGTATAGCTGAGCGGATGTTTCTGGCCATTCGCTTCGAAATCATCAAATGACATATCGAGCATTTTCGTTGTGTTGTAAAGGCCATAAGGCGCATTGAATGTGGCGGAATAAGCAGCTAAGGCTTTTTCCGCTGCTGGATGCAATTGATGCGGTTTTTGGCGCAGTAATTTTTTCAAGTAGTTTTCAAAAGATGGCGCTTGTTTGATCGCAGCCTCAAGCGTTGCTTCTGGCAATTCCAATAACTCGCTCGCCATGAACGACAAGTGACTGCCGATTTTTGCAGCCGCTGAACTGAATCGGCTAGACCGCATCTGAGCTTCGTTATTCGATTGGTCTGTACTGAGCGACAGGCTTGCATACGCACCTGCCTGCATAATTTTTTCATATAAAACAGTAGACGCTTCCAACATTTCGATAATGGCCGCGACCTCTGTCAGTTTTCCTTTGAATTGTGCATTAAAAGCTTCAGCTTCTTTTTCAAGCGCTTCTGGCACCGAATCGAAGTCTTCGCTTGAAGGGAACAAGCTAGTGAGGTCCCACTTTTCTTCTGTAGCCACTTCAGATCTTAAAGGCAAACTTTTAACCATAGTATCTCTCCTCTTTATTATTACGGATGGCGAACTACCTTTCAGTATATAGAGTGCATTAAGGATTGTAAAAATATTTTTAGAATTAATTAAAAAATTCTAAAAAATAGGTTTAAAACTCTGTGTAAGTGGAATACACTGAATACAAGGCGGAATAACGTAGGGAAAAGCGTGTAAACGAAGTAAGTTTATGAACGCATCCAGACGATGACTTGCACAGCCTTGGCGGAAAATTTTGCTTTACTGGCGATATGCAACTCTTGTCAGGAACCATCAGCAACACAAGGTTTCTATCTAGAAAGCGTCAAATCAGTAAGAAGTAAGTTTTTTGTTTAAAGTGCATTTAGTACGTCTAACTGTTGAAACACCAATTTCGCTGAGAGGTATATGCGAAGCAACATTTTTAAATGACAGTTAGCGCAACACCGTGTATTGACGAGAGTTATCAAATTCGTCAGGCATCACCATTTTAGAAGTATTGAAACATTGTAGAAGTATTGAATTAAAAATTTTCCGCGTGCGATCCCCTCTAGGGAACAGTTGAGGGGCAGTAAAAGGAAGGGCATGGCCTGTCGAAAAGGGTCATGCTTTTTCCTTTGCCTGCTATTGAAACCATTTTTCACCGAATGTAAAACGGAATGCTTGCTATTCAAAGCAGTAGACAACGAGAGAATGTTCAATTTGTTAAATCGATAAGGGGGATTTTGAAAATGGAAAAAGTCATTCATGCAATTCAAGACGAATATCCGGAAGATTTTGCTTGGTGCTACGGCTGCGGCCGGATGAATAAAGAGGGGCATCAGTTCCGCACCGGTTGGGACGGTAACGACACTGTGACCTATTTTGAACCTGCACCGAAACATAAAGCCATTCCGGGATTCGTTTATGGCGGGTTGCTGGCCTCTTTAATTGATTGCCACGGAACGGGTTCGGCGTCCTTAGCGTTGCACCGCAAAAACGGTTTTGAACCTGGAAGCGGCGAAGCGCCTCCGCGTTTTGTCACGGCCTCGCTTCATGTAGACTTTTTAAAACCTACACCTGAAGCGACTGTTTTGAAAGCGGTTGGACAAGTACAAGAGATTCATCCGAAAAAATTCAAAGTAATGGTAGAAGTATATGCCGGCGACGCACTTTGCGCGTCAGGTGAAGTGATAGCGGTTGTAATGCCTGCAACATTTACAAAAACTTAAGGAAAGAAAAGCTCTTGCAGACAGCAAGAGCTTTTCTTTGGTTTAACGAGCTGCCTGTAAGGGAAAATTGACTAATAAGGGTTTAGTTTTTGATGGGAGGGAGCAAATGGACATGGAAGAAAAACGAAACGAGGAAGAAGTGGAACAAGAAAAGGTTCCGGAGCAAGAGGTGGAGCCGGAACCAGAAGCTCTTGAAACAGATCATCGCCTAGATAAAATATACAGCAATATTGCGTCAAACCGCTTTGAAAATCTGCGCACAAGCTGGATTGAGAATCGAGCGAAAGAATTGCGAAAGAAACGCAAATAAAATTGAGCGCAGTAAACATCCATGCTTTATCTTTTGCGCGGGGTTTTGCTGATTTCTTCGGAGACGACAAATGCGAGATCGTCATTGCCGAACATTTGGAGAATTTCGAGCATGGTGTCATCACCGACTTCAATGTCTTCCGGTTCAGCAGCAATTTCTTCAATAGCGAGCAGCAACGCCGGATTTTTTTCCTGATGGGGATAAGCTTTCTGGTATAGCGCAATCGGATCTAATTCGCGGGTTGCACACCAATGGATAAACAATTGAATCATCGTGTTTTCATCTTGCCGGTATTTCTTAATAATGTATTCTTCGCGATTTTCGAATTCCATTTTTGCACGTCCTTTTCGATTTATAATCTTGTCTTACTATAGCAAAACAGTCAATTTGAGTACATGCATAGACTTCCATGCCTAATTACTCTAAAATAAACGCGAGAGCAAAGCTGAGATCGGAGGGTAAAACATGAAATTATTGCAAGTTAGGAAGGGACAATTTGTCTACTTCAACAACGAATTGCATAAAGTCTATTCGGTAAAGCCATTGGCTAAACAGTCGGTGTTGATGTACCGAATCAAAGACATGGAACAGGTTGAAACCAAAGCGGAAAACGTAACTTTCTACAAGCCGAAACATATGGATTCGTTTATGCTGGCGGGGACGCGCTACACATTGCGTGAAGACCTTAGTGCTGAGCCAGGCGGCTACATTTTCATCTCGAAGCCGGACCCGGATTATACGGATCATTATTCGCTGAACGAATTCGAGAAAGTAGAGTCTGTGGAAGGCAAAGATGTGATTACGACTCGTCAGAACACGGTCAAAGCGAAAGAGTTTTTCGTTATGACATTGGGTGAAGAACCAGGAAGTAATGACATTTCCTATTTCGACAAATCCAAAGTGCCTGCAGAACAGCTTGAAAAAGATGCCAGCCTTGAAGAAGATTTGAACGAAAAAAATGGCATCAAACCTTCTATCGGAGATGTCTACCTGAACATTGAAACGGGTGGAACGACGATGGTCGTAGCGATTGAACAAGATGTCGCCACGATGGGCACAGGGGAGAAGATGTCGTTCAGTAAATTATATAAAGCGGATCACTGGAGTTTCCTCTATTCCCTTAACTCGGGAACGGACGAATTATTGTGATAAAAAATGCGGACCCGCGTGGTCCGCATTTTTTTGTGACTTTTTAAAGAAGCGGCTTTTCAATCGGAAGAGGAGTCAATGCTTTTGTTTCATTTATAAATACAAAGGCATCATAGCGTTGAGCAATTTTCGACGGTACGTAATTGCCGTGGGCTTCATATTCCGGGTGATAGCTAACACCGATTGCGCGATGTCCAACCCAGCGGTTAAAGAGAGAATAATTAGCTTTGTCAAAAAGTAAAATTTTGTCATGCGCGCCGGTCCGATTCAATAATTCTTCCCAGGAATTGAGGCGTGCGGGAGGGAGGTGCATATTTTCGAAGCGATCTCCCCAGGATTTTGCGGCGATAACAGAGCCTTTGTAGGTTCCGAAGCCGACTGAGAAAACTTCATCATTCGGGTGTTGTTCGCGCAACAACTGGCCGACGTTGACCATGCCTTCTCTTCGCATATCTGTAGCCCTTGCATCACCAATATGCGTATTGTGTTCCCAGATAATGATTTTCGCATCACGACCATGAAAATCCCTGATTTCGTTGATGGCCGATGCCATATGCCCATCACGGATATTCCAGGACAAAGCGTCATCCCGAACCGAAGCGCTGTAATAATCTTCCGCATTTTTTACAACTAGGGCATTTATTTTCAAGCTGAGTGCGGTTTCTTGTTCATCTTGATAAAGCGCTTCGTCGTTGCGCAGCGCAACCCGCAATTTGTCGACTTCCTCTATACATCGGTTGGTCAAACGGGTGGAAGACATCGCATATTTATCGGGATTGCGGTTGAATGGTTTAAAGCATTCAAGAGCTGCCTCTAATGCTAAATGGCTGCGAGAAGAACTAGTAGCAGATAGGTGATGAGTAATCGCATCGAGCGACTCCCATAAACTATATAGGTCGATGCCGTAAAATCCCGTCTTCAGTAGACTTTTAGCATTGTGGAGCCGTAGCCAATGGATAAAATCTGCAACTTCTTCATTGGCCCACATCCAAGTCGGCCAGCGGTTATATACTTGGAGGACGTCACAACTGTTTTGCTCGGTGTAGTCGTCCGATTTAACAAATCGGTTCACTGCATAAGTGGGTGGCCAATCGCCTTCTATGGCAATTATGGAAAATCCTTTTTCTTGAATGAGTCGTTTCGTTATTTGAGCACGACATGTATAAAATTCGGAAGTGCCGTGAGTTGCTTCACCAAGCAAAACGATTTTGGAATTACCGATGGCCTCAACAATCCTGTTCAAGTCTTCGGCAGATTGATAAGGCAGGGCGTGTTTCTTTATAGCTTCTTCAAGCGATATATCCACAACCAAAACCCCTCTCCATTCGACAGTTAATATGAATGTTCCCGATTCGCAACAATTAAAAACGGCATAAAAAACACCTGCTCTAGGCAGGTGTCCGATAACTTACTGTAATACATCCTGAAATTCCGGCGTCTTTTTGATAATGCCGTTGGCAAAAGCGCATTGTGGATCAATACACTTGCCTTCTTGACGTGCGTAATTGACAACGTGCTCGACTAATTTTTTGCCCATTCCTTGACCTTCAAGTTGTGACGAAACTTCCGTATGTTTCACCGTTAGCACGTTACCGCTTGGAACGTACGACAACAAGCCCAGCTCTTCCCCATCTTTCACGATTGTAAATTTATTTTCACTATGTTTGATGTCCATATATTTGCCTCCTATAAAAATATTCCTTCTTTCAGTATTCCCGAAATACTTAAAATTATTCATAAGGGGGTATAGCTTTTAAGAAAGAGGTGAGCGCATGGAGAAAAAGCAATTGGCTGAGATGGCCATCAACCGCATAGAGAAAGTTTTTGGCAAACATAACGGATATCGTCGGGCACATGCTCGTGGTGTGATGTATGATGCAGTTTTTACGTCTACCGGAGAAGCGGCGCACCTAACAACAGCACCGCATTTCCAAGCAGGAGAAACAAAAGCTGCTGTCCGGTTCTCGCACAGCGCTCCTAACCCCATGTGGACTGATAATTTGTCGCCAGTCAAAGGAATGGCTGTGCAGTTTCAGCTGTATGATGGAGCCGTAACAAATATCGTTGGCGTCAATGCACCGATTTTTTTCGCGAAAACACCGGAAGCGTTTACGGGCATGTTGGGGGTTGCAAAATCATTCAAAAAAGGCAGACTGCCCTTGCTCACATTGGTGACATTACTGCTCAAATATCCGGACAGCCGGGCGGCGATCAACGTGCTGCGAAAAATGCATGCTCCGGCGAGCTTTGTGAAAGGGCGCTATTATTCCATTCATGCGTTTTATTTTATCAATCAGAATGGTGAACGCACCCCTATCAAATATGAATGGGAGCCGGATGCCGGAGTTGAGACATTATCGCCGAAAAAGGCAAAAGAAATCGAAAAAGGCTATTTTGAACATGAGCTTGAAAGTCGGCTAAGGCATGGTCCGGTCGGTTTCCGATTGAACATTATTATTGGCGAGCCAGGCGACCCGACGGACGACCCGACAAAAGCGTGGCCGAAAGAGCGCCGGAAAATAATCGCAGGACATCTTGAAATCCGCCGCAGCCAGCTGCCAGATGATGAAATTCTCTTTGATCCGACCGTCATGACCCGAGGGATCGCGTGTACAGAAGACCGGATTCTGGCGTTTCGTTCACTAGCTTACGCCACTTCCCATAACAGAAGAACCGAAGGAACATGAAAAGAGCAGCCGAGAAAATCTCGACTGCTCTTTTTTATTTACGGGTTTTGAGGGTCTTTACTTCAGTACTTAATGCCTTGAACAAGGAAATAATCATAAGAATCATGACCAGTGAGAACGGCAAAGCTGCTGCGATGATGGTGTTTTGTACAGCGCTTAATCCGCCGACAGCCAATAGAATAGCGGCGACCGAGGATTGTGCAATTCCCCACATGATTTTGATTTGATTGCTTGGGTGCAGCGATCCTTTCGTCGACTGCATGCCGAGAACAAACGTTGCAGAGTCAGCGGAAGTGATAAAGAACGTGCTGACAAGCAAGATTGCAACGAGCGACATGGCAAACCCGAACGGCATTTCACTGAACATCGCAAACAAAGTCTGCTCTGTTGGGAAGTCGGTCAAAATCGTGCCGTTTTTTTGAAAGTTAATAGCTGTTGTGCCGAATGCGGCAAACCAGAGCGCTCCAAAAATAGTTGGCGTCAAGACGACACCCATGAGAAATTCGCGGATCGTGCGGCCTTTTGAAACGCGTGCGATGAACATGCTGACGAATGGTGCCCAAGAAATCCACCATGCCCAGTAGAAAATCGTCCAACCGTTGAGCCATTGGCGATTTTCCGCGTCTAAAGGTGCGGACTGGAAACTCAAACTGATCAAGTTTTGCGCATAATTGCCAAAAGTTTCAGTGAACATATTCATAATCAATAATGTCGGTCCAAGTACAAGGACCAAAATCAATAAAATAACAGCTAGAACCATATTCGTATTGGATAAATACTTGATGCCTTTGTTGAGGCCCGACCATGCTGAGATGATGAACAATATCGTTACCACAGCAATGATGATAAATTGCACCGTTGAATTTTGCGGAACCCCGAATAGATAGGCGATTCCCCCGTTAATTTGAGCAGCGCCAAAGCCGAGTGAAGTGGCAACGCCAAAGACGGTTGCGAAAACAGCAAGTACATCGACGAGGGTGCCGAAAGGACCGTCCATTTTCTTACCGAAAATCGGCTTCAATGTTGATGAAATTAACGCAGGTTCGCCTTTACGGAACTGGAAGAAGGCTAGAGCCAATGCGACAATGCCGTACATAGCCCAGACATGGAATCCCCAGTGATAATAAGTGCGCTGTAAGGATTCTTTGAATGCAGCATCGGTGCCCGGTTCTGCAGTGGGCGGCTGCACTGCGAAGTGGCTAAGAGGTTCAGATGCGCCATAGAAAACAAGCCCAATCCCCATTCCAGCTGAGAACAGCATCGAAAGCCAAGAAATAGTCGAGAATTCCGGCTTGTCCGAATCTTTGCCTAAGCGGATTCTGCCGTAAGGACTAATGATGATGATGAGCGTGAAGATCAAAATTACCGCCATTAGCATTAAGTAATACCAGCCAAAGCTCATATCGATATAAGTTCGGATGTTGCTGGTGGTGTTTTCAAATGCTTGTGGGGCGATGACGCCAAAAGCGACAGTCAAAATGATTAAAGCGAATGTGATGTAAAATACTTTTGTGGCTTTTTTCATGTTTTCTCCTTTTAAGCATATTTTATAGATGACTTTTAAACGTAACGAAAAATAGCCTTCAGGTCAAACGATATGATGAAATTGGTCAGTCCCATTCTTTCATTTGAATTTCTTCGGCGGCCACGCGTAAATCATCTGCTGTTATCGTGAACACTTGGTAATCGTGGGTTTCCGCGTATGCTTCCGCATCGCGTTTTGTGAATTTGGGAGATCCATCCGTTTCTTCATCATAAACAATGAGCATGCCGTCTGAATTGCGGAGAAAGAATTTACTTTTTTCGATAAACTGCCACGGTGCTTCATATGGTCGATTTGTAAGGCTGCGATGGAAATCTGCCAGCTCCAAAATCATCTGGTATTTTTCTTGCTTCGCTTCATTCCATTTCTTTTCCTGATCGATAAAAGGGGTGAGGATGGCGTATTGCAATTGAGGAAACTCATCTTTCAACTCGAGCACCACTTCCGCAGCCCAAGTTTCCACACCAAGTTGACCGCTCAAAATCACCCATTCGAGACCTTCGTCAAGAAAGGCCCGAAGACGGTCTTCGAGCGTTTTTTTAATGATTTCAACGCCGGGATTCTTGTCATCGAAAATACCGAGTTCATGTTGCTTATAGCCGGTTACCACCAGTCGTTTCAACAAGTCAGCCACTCCTTTCAATTATGTATATTCTAGTCTATATGATAGGGTATCGCTTGAGTACTTGCAAAGAAGCTTGTAGAAATCTCAGCTCTGAGATTTCATATTGATGTTATAAATTGTAGGCTATATGTTTAGCAGAAGATCGAGCGGGAAAAATGTACTTAATGAATTGATTATTCTTAGATGAAGGGAGCGGTGAAAATGAGCGAGGAAAAACAGCCACATGAAAAATTGACTGATAAAGACTTGGATTTAACATCCGCGCAAGAAGTTCATTATAAGGATGATTTTAAAAAAGCCGACGAGGCTGCTAAAAAAGAAAACCAAGAGAAAACCAAAGAAGATGAAAATTAAAAAACAGGCTGATCTATTACCGACGTAATAGATCAGCCTGTTTTTTATGAAGTGCTTCTTGCAATACAAAATTGAAAGCGTTAACATGAAATTTAAGTATTCTGAACATACCGACTGGTTAGTATGCGATTGACAATGTGGATGGAGGAATGACAAATGAATGTAATGGATTTATTTAAACTGGACGGCAAGACGGCCATCGTGACAGGCGGTGGCCGTGGTCTGGGGGCGCAAATTGCTGAAGGTTTTGCAGAGGCAGGGGCCAACGTCGTGCTTTGCTCGAGAAAAGTGGAAGCTTGTGAAGAAATGGCCGAAAAATTAAAGCAACAAGGCGTACGTACCATGGCACTGGAATGCGACGTCACCAAACCCGAAGATGTTGAACGAGTCGTGAAGAAAACCTTGGAAGAATTTGGAGCGATTGATATTTTGGTGAATAATTCAGGTGCGACATGGGGAGCCCCGGTGCTCGAAATGCCGCTCGATGCTTGGCGCAAAGTCCTTGATGTCAATATCACCGGAACATTTCTTATGAGCCAAGCAGCAGGTGAGGCGATGGTTAGGCAAGGAAGCGGAAAAATCATTAATATTGCTTCTGTGGCAGGGCTCGGGGGGATTGATCCGCGTTTAATGGACACAATTGGTTATAACACAAGCAAAGGGGCGGTTATCACATTTACAAAAGACTTGGCTGCAAAATGGGGTCAGCACAATATCAATGTGAATGCACTTGCACCTGGATTTTTTCCTACAAAAATGTCGAAAGGCCTCATTGAAAAAGGTGGCAACGAATTATTGAATATGACCCCGCTTAACCGTTTCGGTACAGAAGAAGACTTGAAAGGAGCTGCGTTGTTCTTGGCATCCAGAGCTTCGGATTACGTAACGGGAGATGTCATTATTGTCGATGGAGGCATGCACGCCATTTAATATGCGGAGGTCTGAAGATGAAAACGAAATTGAAAAACGGCAGCATATTATTGTTCGAAGAAAAGGGGTTTAGTGAGACGTCGATCCAAGATATTGTCGAAGCGGCTGGTGTAACAAAAGGAACATTCTACTATTATTTTGCCAGCAAAGAACAATTGCTAATGGACATCCATACGGATTATATCGACAATCTGTTAAATCGGCAGAAGGTTATTCAACAGTCACGAGCAAGCAGGCGTCAAAAAATTACGAAAGTCATTGAGATGCTGATTGGCGATATTCAGCAGCACGGTGCAAGCGGGCGAGTGTTTTTTCGGGAAATGCGGCATTTGAGTATCGAAAATGCAAAAGCAGTAAAAGAAAAACGCGAGCAATTCCGTTTATTGATTGAAAAACTATTGCGTGATGGAGTTGCTTCTGGCGAATTCAGAGAACAAATTCAACCAGATATGGCAGCATTCGCTATCCTCGGTGCCGTCAATTGGAGCTATCAATGGTTCAATCCAGCAGGAAAGGTTTCAGCTGATAAACTCGCTGGAATTTTCAGCGACATGATTTTGCACGGCTTAATAAGCGAGGGGGAAAAAAGAACATGACAGCATTTCAAGTGTCGAAAATATGCGTCGTCGGGGCAGGGCAGATGGGTCAACAAATTGCCATGCTCTGTGCGTTAGGCGGTTTCCGAACAGCGTTAAATGATGTAAATGCGGAAGCATTGGCCAAAGCAGAAAAAAGTTTGCATAAGCTAATGGAGCAATGGGTTGCTAAAAAGAAATTGACAGAAGTAGAAAAAAACGAAGCGTTTAGCAATTTATCGTTTACGAAAAGTTTGGAAACAGCAGCCGGTGACGCAGATTATGTGATCGAAGCAATCGTGGAGAAATTGGATGTAAAGCGGGAAATCTTTAAACAATTAGATCAAATTGCACCGCCGCACGCCATTCTGGCTTCCAATAGTTCAACCATTGTCAACTCGTTGATTGCTGATGTGACCACACGGCCAGACAAAGTATGCAATTTGCATTTCTTTTTCCCGCCACTTGTTATGGATTGTGTCGAAGTGGTCATGAGTGATGAAACATCGGAAACAACCGCTCAACAATCTTTGGAGTTATGCAAACGGATCAACCGGACCGGAGTTTTGCTGCGAAAAGAGATTTCAGGTTTTGTGGCGAATCGCTTACTGGGCGCATTGCAAAAAGAAGCGCTCTATTTATACGAAGAAGGCATAGCGGATTATCAGGAAATTGATTTGATTGTGAAAAAGGCATTACGTCATCCAATCGGTCCCTTTGAACTGATGGATTTGTCGGGTATTGATATTGTCTACGACGTCATGCAGCAACAATATGCAGAAACAGGCGATCCAGCGGACAAACCAACAGGAGCTATTCAAGTGAAAATAGAGCAAGGGGAGCTCGGTCGGAAAACGGGCAAAGGGTTTTATGATTATCAAAATATGGAGGTGTAAGCGGCATGGGGCAATTAGTACATATTGAAAAAAAGGACCGTTTTGCAGTGATCACGATCGCAAATCCGCCGATGAACGTGATTAGCAGCCAAGTATTCAAAGAGTTGGATGAAGTGTTTTCTAAGTTGAAAGAGGATGCAGAAGTCAATGTTGTTATTCTGACCGGCCAAGGAGAAAACGTATTCGCCGCTGGTGCGGATATAAAAGAATTTCCGCATTTGATCGGACAGTCTGGATTGAAAGCGAAATTTATGGAAACGCATGACATTTTAACGCGGATTGAACGTTTTGAAAAACCGGTGATTGCGATGCTGAACGGTCTGACATTCGGTGGTGGATGTGAACTGACGCTATGCTGCGATATCCGCATTGCTGAAGATCATGCTCAAATTGGTCTGCCCGAAATAACACTCGGACTGTTTCCAGGCGGAGGCGGCACCCAGCGTCTGCCGCGTCTTATCGGAGAAGCGAAAGCAAAAGAATTGATGTTCACAGGACAAGCCATTTCTGCAACAGAAGCGGAAAGAATTGGACTCGTTAATAAAGTTGTTCCTAAAGGCAGCGGCATGGAAGCGGCTGAAAAAATGGCAGCGCGCATCGGCAGCTTTTCTCTTCCCGCCTTGTCTCGCATCAAGCAAGCAGTTGGTGCAGGGATGGAAGGGACAGTGGGCCAAGGTGTGGAGCTTGAAGCCGAATTATTTGAAGAAGTGTTTCAAACTGCCGACGTTCGAGAAGGCGTACAGGCATTTGTGGAAAAAAGAACACCACAATTTCGCAATAAATAAGGGGGAAGAAAAATGGCAGCGCATGAAATCAAGGTGAAAGTCCGCTTTAGCGAAACGGATGCGCTCGGGCATGTCAGCAATATCAGTTATTTTGTCTATTTAGAAGAAGCCCGCATCGAATTGTTCAGAGAGCTCGGATTTGAAATGGATCTTCAAAAATGGAACGTCATTTTGCTGTCAGCAACTTGTAAATTTGTTCATCAAGCATTTTTTGATCAGCATTTAGCAATCCGTTCGGTCATTACGAAAGTAGGCAATTCAAGTTTTATAATCGGTCATCGGATTACGGATGCTGAAACTGGCCAATTGATTGCAGAAGGCGAGGCGGGCGCAGTGTGTTTTGATTTTGAAAAACAGAAAAGTGAACGTATTCCGGAAGCGATCCGCAGTCAGATTGAAAAGTTCACGGAAGAGGTGTAAGAAATGACCGGACTTACGAACGATACAATCGCGGTACGGCCAGGCGAAGAATTGGACAACGCCAAACTGCATGGTTTTTTGAAACAAGCGATTGAAGGATTGCCGGAAGGGGATTTGGAAATCCGCCAATTCGGCGCGGGGCATTCGAATTTAACTTATGCATTATCTATAGGTGATTGGGAAGCGGTATTGAGACGTCCGCCACTTGGTCCGGTAGCGCCGAAAGCTCATGACATGGAACGTGAATTCATGATTTTGTCCGCACTGCATCCAGTGTTTCAGGCTGCACCGCGACCTTTTGTTTTTTCACACGATCTAGAAATCGTCGGCAGCCCATTTTTTGTCATGGAAAGACGGCATGGTGTTGTGCTGGATACGGAATTTCCGAAAGGGGTGGAACCTTCTGCTGAATTGGGACGCCAAATTTCTGAATTGATGGTCGATCAGTTGATGAAATTGCATGCGATTGATTACAAGGAAACACCACTTGTCGATATGGCCAAACCGGAGGGCTTCATGGAGCGCCAAGTAATAGGTTGGATCAATCGCTATGAACGTGCAAAGACAGACGATATCCCGGAAGCAGAAGAAGTGGCGACATGGCTGCTTACTCATATTCCGGAATCGGGAGAACCCGCAATCATCCATTACGATTTTAAGCTGAACAACACCATGTTCACCAAAGACTTTAATGAAATTGCAGGTGTTTTTGACTGGGAAATGACGACAGTCGGTGATCCGCTTGCCGATCTTGGCGCTGCCATGAGCTACTGGATGGAAGCCGGAGATCCAGAAGCGTTGAAGAAAGGGTTTGGAAAAGCTCCAGTAACCGTTACGGAAGGGTTTTACACGAGGCAGGAATTCATCAACCGATATGCGGAAAAAAGCGGACGTGACGTATCGAATATCGATTTTTATGTCATTTTCGCTTTTTTTAAATTGGCCGCCATCTGCCAACAGATTTATTACCGCTTCAAAAAAGGACAGACCGCAGACAACCGGTTTGCGCAGTTAGAGCCATTTATCGGAACGCTTATTCAACACGCATTGCATATGGCGAAGAAGGAGGGGGATGAAAATGAACGAAGATAAAATATTGGCGTACAGGGGTGGAAGTTTTTTATATGAAAATTCAGCAGCAACGCAAATATTCACTCCAGAAGACTTCACGGAAGAGCATACACTAATTTACAAAACAGCAAAGCGATTTTTAAGAAATGAAGTTTGGCCGAACAATGAAAAAATTGAACAGCAAGATTTCACTTTGGTGAAGATGCTATTGGAAAAAGCAGGAGCACTTGGATTGCTTGGGCATAGTGTGCCAGAACAGTACGGTGGACTGGGCTTAGATAAAATCAGCAAAGGAATCGTTGGGGAAGCTTTAGGGCCGGCCGGTGGTTACGGAGTAGCGCATTCCAATCATACGTGCATCGCAACTTTACCAATTACTTACTTTGGGACGCCTGAGCAGAAATTGCGGTATTTACCAAAGCTTGCTTCGGGAGAGTTTATCGGAGCTTATTGCCTGACGGAGCCAAACGCGGGGTCAGACGCCCTAGCATCCCAAACGACGGCAAGATTGGACAACTCAGGTACGCATTACGTGCTGAACGGCACCAAAATGTTCATCACGAATGCAGCTTTTTCCGATACATTTATCGTTTACGCAAAAGTCGACCATCGTGATTTTACAGCGTTCATTGTCGAAAAAGATTCTCCAGGTTTATCGCTTGGAGCTGAAGAACAAAAAATGGGCATCAAAGGTTCGTCCACGCGGTCTGTGATTTTCGAAGATTGCAAAGTGCCGATTGAAAATTTATTGGGCGAAGTGGGGAAAGGACATGTTATTGCGCTAAATGTCTTGAATTTGGGACGCTTCAACTTGGGTTCTGCAACGATGGGCGCTGCCAAATATACATTTGAATTAGCCGTGAAATATACGAAAGAACGCCGGCAATTCGGTAAATCCATCGCGGAATTTACCGCAACGCAAGAAAAAATCGCAGATATGGCAATGCGCATTTACGCAGCGGAGTCGTTACAATACCGAACGGCGGGATATCTCGAGGAGGCTTTAGAAGGGTTATATGACTCTGAAGATCACCACTTAATCGCAAAACGCATGATGGAATACGCAACAGAATGTGCGGTCTGTAAAGTGTACGGTTCTGAAACCTTGGATTATGTAGCCGACGAAGCGCTTCAATTGCACGGCGGTTATGGATATATCAAGGAATACAAAATCGAACAAGTTTACCGTGATTCACGCATCAATCGCATATTCGAAGGGACGAACGAAGTGAATAGGCTCCTAATCCCTGGCAATCTCCTCAAGGCTGCTGCTAAAGGACAGGTGCCGCTCGAAGCTGTGGCCGCCAAAGCTGCAGAAGAAATGCAGTCGCCAAAAGTCGGGTCGATCAGCGTTATTTCCCGGGAAATAGAAGCAGTCCAAGCCATTAGGCGCGTGTTTTTATTGTGCGCTGGCATCGCATCAAGAACATATGGACATAAATTGGCTGACGAACAAGAAACCTTGATGAAATTAGCGGACATCGCCATTTCTCTATATGCGGTTGAATCTGCCGTTTTGAGAACGGTTCAAGCGATTGAAGCTACAGGAGAACAAGGAGCTTCCTTGAAAATTGAATTGGCGAATGCGCTAGTAGACGATGCATTGCTCGACACAGAATTCAATGCCAGAAGACTTCTTCAAGGAACGGCTTCTGAAAGAGAGCTGCATGATTACGTGCCGGCTATTACGAAAGAATTGAGCAGATTACAGCGCTCGGGCGCCAAAGCGGCGAAACGCAGCATTGCCCAACACATATTGACTGCGGAACAATACAAGTCATAGGAGGAAGATACATGAAAGTGATTCAATTTGAAGAGTTTGGTGGTCCAGAAGTTCTGCAATGGAGCGAGTCGGAAAAACCGCAACCGGCAGCAAACGAAGTATTGATTGAAGTTAAATCAAGCGGTGTCAATTATGCGGATACAGCTAGGCGTGAAGGCCAGTACGTCGTGCCGACAAAATTGCCATATGTACCAGGTTCAGAAGTGGCAGGCGTAATTGTGGAAACGGGCAGCGACGTCCAAAACTTTAGTAAAGGCCAGCGGGTCGTGGCGTTGATCGAATCCGGCGGTTATTCCGAGTATGTGGCAGTCGATGAAAAAGTGTTGACACCCATTCCCGAAAATGTGAACTTTGATCAGGCAGTCGCTTTGCCGTTGCAAGGATTGAGTGCCTATCATATTTTGAAAACGATGGGCCGTCTTGAAGCAGGTGAAACGGTGCTGATCCACGCAGCGGCAGGTGGAGTCGGAGCGATCGCCGTGCAATTGGCGAAAATTTTTGGTGCAGAAAAAATTATTGCAACAGCAAGCTCTGAAGAAAAATTGGCACACGCTAAACGGATGGGCGCCACGCATTTGGTAAATTATGCGGAAGA
The DNA here is from genome assembly GCA_041553775.1 of Planococcus sp. (in: firmicutes). GTDB lineage: Bacteria > Bacillota > Bacilli > Bacillales_A > Planococcaceae > Planococcus. Next base: position 4,766 of record JBFEIJ010000003.1, on the reverse strand, counting down.
GGGATGGGTAGAGAAAGTGAAGGCAGTCACTGGAGGAAAAGGCGTCGATCTAGCCTTAGAAATGGTCGGCGGCGAAGTTTTTAACCAGACGGTGAAATGTCTAGCTCCGTTTGGACGATTGGTGATTTTTGGAGCAGCAAGCGGCCAGCAAGCCACATTTAATCCCGGTTTATTAATGCGCAAAAATCAATCCGTGATCGGCTTTTTCCTGCCACAGATCATGCGTAATGCAAAGCTGTTCCAACAAAGCTTTAACGAGCTTCTCGGCTATATGTCGACCGGCGACTTGATCTTGACGATAGGTAAGAGTTATCCACTTGAGTCTGCGGCGCATGCTCATCAAATGCTGCAAAGCCGCAAGACGATTGGGAAAGTGGTGTTGAAGCCTTAATCTCACCGCTAATTAAGTAAATTAATTTTTTCTGGAATGAACTTTTAACACGTGAAATACAGCTTAGCATGCAGGGCGAGTGAGAGATATTCTGTTTTTTTGATTTCATTTAATGAAAAAACTGGGTAATTTGTAAGAAAAATGAGACAATATGCAAAAAGGGGAGATACCGATGAATATATTAATTGTAGGGGCTGGAGGAATCGGCGGTTATTTTGGCGCGAGATTGTTGGAGACAGGACAGGATGTAACTTTTCTAGTTCGCAGCGGTAGAAAAGCACAACTTGAAGAAAAAGGCTTGCAAATTCAAAGTGTCAACGGCGATGCACAGTTCGCTCCGAAACTGATTACGGCTACGGACCAAGCACAACCATATGATTTGATCGTGTTAACGACAAAATCTTATCAACTAGAAGGGGCAATCGAAGACATCCGCCCATTTGTGGGCGAAGCAAGCATGATTCTTCCTTTATTGAACGGAATATCACATGTGGATGACTTAGTGTCAGCGTTTGGAGAAGAGCGGGTGCTTGGCGGACTTTGTTTTATCGAAACCACGCTCGATGAAAAGGGAGTTATCATTCAAACAAGTCCGATGAATCAGTTGGTATACGGAGAACGTTCTGGAGAAGAAACTGCGCGCATTCTCGAAGTGCAAAAAGCATTTACAGGCACAAAAGCGGATTTTGTGTTGAGTGAGAATATTGAACAAGACATGTGGCATAAATATTTATTTATCACAGCAATGTCTGGCATCACAGCGGCAATGGAATCACCAATCGGCCCCATTCGCGAATTGGATTCCGGTCAACGAACGATTTCCACGTTATTGCACGAGTTAGTTTCAGTAATGAAAGCCCTCGGTGCGCCTATCAAAGAAACAATTGCGGAAGATCAATTGGCTAAGATCAATTCATTGGGCCCGACTATGAAATCGTCGATGCAGCGAGACATGGAAAAAGGGCAGTCAATCGAAGCGGAACATTTGCAAGGGTATTTGCTAAAAAAAGCGTTGGCCGAAAAAATAACTGTTCCTGTTTTAGATACGATTTATACGAAATTGAAAATTTATGAAATGAATTCACAAAATAATTGATAAATTTACCCAATAATGTTTACATTAATCTGAAAATTAACTATGCTTGGGGAACAAGTACATAATGGCTTGAAAAAACAACAGGGAGTTGACACGCTTGAATGCAATCGCGTTAGCAGCAATCGGAATTTTTGTATTCATTTTAGGGTACCGCTTTTATTCGAAATTTATAGCGGAAAGAATTTTTAGGCTGGATCCCAATTATGTGACGCCAGCGCATAAATACAAAGACGGGGTGGATTTCGTCCCGACAAATAAATTCGTTTTATGGGGCCATCATTTTACTTCTGTAGCAGGAGCGGCCCCGATTCTTGGCCCAGCTATCGCTGTTTATTGGGGTTGGCTGCCTGCGGTTCTATGGGTTGTGTTAGGGACTGTTTTTGCAGCAGGCGTCCACGATTTTGGAACTTTGGTGCTGTCTGTTCGCAATAAAGGACAATCGGTTGGGACGTTGGCGCATCGCTTGATCGGCCAACGCGGAAAAGTATTATTCCTATTCATTATTCTAATTCTTGTGTTGATGGTTAACGCTGTATTTGCGTGGGTAATCGCGAAATTATTCATTTCATTCCCATCGAGTGTATTGCCGGTATTCATCCAGATTCCATTAGCGGTATGGATTGGGCACGCGGTATATAAGAAAAACAAGAAAATGTTATTGCCATCAGTTGTGGCGTTGGGCGTCATGTACTTTACAGCAGTTATTGCGAGTCAGGTCGAGTTTCTTCAAATCGATTTGGTCCGTTATATGGGTGGCGAAGAAGGCGCTGGATTATTCGGCCTTGGCGCGATTTCGACTGCTTTCTTCATCTGGATTGTCGTTTTAATGATTTACGTGTATATCGCTTCGACATTGCCGGTATGGAAATTACTGCAGCCGCGTGATTTCATCAACTCGCATCAATTGATCGTCGGATTGGCTATTTTGTATCTTGGGCTGTTGTTTACGAACCCGGAAATCACTGCGCCGATTTCGAATCCGGACGCAGATGTTTCATGGTTTCCACTGTTATTTATCACGATTGCCTGCGGGGCGATTTCCGGCTTCCACGGGCTTGTGTCGTCCGGAACTTCATCCAAACAATTGGATAAAGAAACCGATGCCCGTTTTGTCGGTTATTTAGGGGCTGTAGGTGAAGGGGTTCTGGCATTGATTTCGATCATTGCCGTTATTACGTTTTTCCCGAACCGCGAAGCGTTCTTTGCGACATACAGCAGCTTCCAAGCATCGAGTGGGGCGGGTCTTGGGTCGTTTATCCAAGGTGCTTCGAAATTGGCAGAAGGGTTATTAATCCCGGGTGATATCGCTGCGACGATCGTATCGATTATTGTTGTGTCGTTTGCTGCGACAACGCTTGATACATCTGTCCGTTTGATGCGCTACATCATCTCGGAATTGGGCGTGGAGTACAATATTGCTTCATTGGAGAAAAAACATGTGGCGACGACTATCGCTGTCGTGGCGAGTGCGGCACTTGTGTTGATCCCTGAAGGTCCGAACGGTTTCGGTTCAGGTGGTTACTTATTATGGCCGTTATTCGGTACATCGAATCAGCTGTTAGCGGGAATCAGTCTTTTGTTGATCTCGATTTGGTTGAAAAAACTTGGACGAAATTACATGATTACAATCATTCCGATGATTTTCCTCATGTTCATGACGCTTTGGGCGATGTTCCAGCAGGTATTCCTGCAATGGGCATGGTACGCGAAAACGCCTAATACATTGCTCTTCGTTTTTGGTGCCATTATTTTCGTCTTTACGCTATGGATCATTTTGACAGCGGCACAAGCATTGCTGAGCAAGAAAGATCCAGGGTTTGAAGAGATTGAATAGGGGATTTTAACTGCTAGAAGGGATCATGCACGTTGTGATCCCTTCTCTTTATACATAAGAAGGAGGTGTGCAGACATGCTTGATAAGCTGAAAAAACTAATCGCTTATTACGAGGAAGTACTGGAGTTGCCGCACCGCACCGAAATCGCACGCGAATTACGTGCTGAAGATGATATGTTCTTGTTGATGTTGTATTCGGAAATGCTCGGCATTCCAAATCCGGTCTATTATTACACGCTTGAATTATATCCGTATATGATTGAGGAATTTCACGATTGGCATCTGAGGATGGGAATGGAAAAGTCTCCTTTAAGCGGCATCCGCTGCTGTTGAGCCTTAGGAAAGTAGGGAGAAGAAATGGACGTCTTAACAAAAAGCATCATTTTTGTCGGTGGTAAAGGGGGAGTCGGAAAATCGACTTCCGCAGCCGCGATTGCGTGGCAAGCTGCCAAAGAAGGCCATAAAACATTATTGATTTCAACAGACCCGGCACATAATGTCGGGGATATCTTTAATCGCGAAATCGGCGGCAAGACCATCGAAATAGCGGATAATTTGTACGCTCTTGAAATTGATCCGGAGATTGAAACGGAAAATTACATCAAGGGCGTGAAAGCCAATATTAAAGGAACGGTGCACACGAGCATGATGGAAGAAGTGAATCGCCAGCTCGATACGGCAAAAGCGTCACCTGGCGCAGATGAAGCGGCGCTGTTCGACAAACTGATTCATATCATCTTGGAAGAGCGTCAACACTTCGATAAATTGGTTTTTGATACGGCACCTACCGGACATACGATTCGGTTGCTGACGTTGCCTGAATTGATGGGCGTCTGGATTGAAGGGCTGCTTGAAAAGCGTCGGAAGACCAATGCAAATTATACTGCACTATTAAATGACGGCCAGCCGCGAGAAGACCCGATTTATGAAGTGTTGCGCGAACGCCAAGAACGATTTTCAAAAGCGCGTGACATCCTATTGAATGAAGATGAGACCGGTTTTATCTTCGTATTGAACCCGGAGCGCTTGCCGATCTTAGAGACAACAAAAGCGTTGGAATTATTGCATAAATACCATCTGCATGTAAAAACGTTGATCATTAACAAGGTGCTGCCAAAAGAGGCGGACGGCGAATTTTTAAGGGAACGTAAAGTACATGAAAAAAAGTATCTAGAGCTGATTAAAGAGACATTCCCGAAGCAGGAATTGATTTTTATCCCCTTGTTTTCAAAGGATATTATCAGCATGGAGCAATTGGAACTGTTTAGTGAACAATTCAGGAAAGGGTGACCGAAGTGAAGGCATTTGTAATGGAAGCAGGGCAATTTAAAGTGAAAGACATGCAAGAGCCGACAGCGAAGAACGGGGAAGTGGTCGTTCGCTTGAAAACAGCAGGCATCAACCGCCGGGACTTGGGTCTTTTAAAGCGCTATGGCGACAATCCC
>JBFEIJ010000002.1:0-102194 GCA_041553775.1 Planococcus sp. (in: firmicutes) | reverse complement strand
ACTAGAGCTTGCATAATATCTGTTGTAAACTGAGTCATAGGGAAGGCCTCTTTTCTGTGAATTGGTTGTGGTGACTTAATTCTACAAGAAAAGGTCTTCCTTTTTCTATTTATTCATTTACACAAGATATTTTACGCTCTCACATCATCAAAGGTTGTTTGGTTAACGACAATCCGGTTGATGATAAAATCGTGATCATCTGGTCGAATGACTTGCGGCGCTAAAATATAAGCTGCTTCAAATCCCAGTTCATCTACCAAACGGGTAACCAGTTTATTGCTATTGCCATAAGGATAGGCAAGACTTTTGACTTCAATATCAAGTTCAGATTCAATTAATTTCACGCTTTTTTTCAAATCAGTCTTAAATGCTTCCGCTTGATCCTTGAGTAAAAAGATAGGGGTATCACCTTCGAACCGGTGCATATCATAGGTATGCGAGCCAAAGTCGGCTAATCCGCTTTGCTTCATTTCCCGAAGTTGATCCCAAGTAGCCATATCCAAATTACTGAAGTCTTTGTTTCCAACTTGTCCGGCGATGACGAACATCGTAAACGGCACGTTTGCTTCTTTTAAAATCGGAAAGGCATTTTCATAAACTGAGCGGTCAATATCATCAAAGGAGATCCATACGCATTTGTCAGGGAAAGAACCTTGAGCTTTTGCATTTAGTAATTGTTCTTCAGTCATAAAAGTGGCATCCGCTTCTATCAATGCATCAATTTGCTCTTGGAATTCACTTTCCAATACGCTGTACTGAACAAATTCGTCGGATTGAAGCGTGCTTCGAGCCGCTTTGACAAAAAAATTGTCGTCTTGGACCCGGTGATAATTCAATCCAAGACACCCATCTTTTATCAATTCTTTTGGAAAATCCATGGCCGGTTTATCTGATGAGAATGCCTCGACGAAAAGTTCTTTTCGTGATAAGAAAAACAAGCTAATCAAGGCGATAATTGTTAACAAGATGAATATCTTTTTGATCGGTCTCACCTCCAAGAGGAGCAATAGGATTTGTGTCAAACACGGTATAGTCTTCACCTTGCAGCTTTTCAATCGTTTCTATATCCATTAGCCTTAATTTCTTCAAATCAGAGCTATTGGTTGGAGCAGGATAGCTTCTTCGATTTAATGAGCCGAACCGTTTTTTATTGTATAAATGGTTGAAATAAAAAAATGTGTAAAACAGTAGAAACAGCACGATGGCTGAGACCACAAAACTACGGATGTCTTGATTGGTCATTTTAAGTGACGCATTGAAAATTTTGGTTAATGTTGTATTGAACCCCATCGTAGCCGTTGAGATAAATGCGACTACCAACAAGCTATACGCCCAAAAAAACATTGTGCAAGTGAAATCCACACACGTATAAAACCATGAACGATTGACTGCAATCAGGTAGTCTTCTTCTTGATGCCGCGGTCGGGACTGTTCCATACTGCGTAACCTCCTTTTAGGCGTGATGAAATAGTGCGCGGAATAGCTGCCATCACGACGCCTGTATTAATCATCCAGTAAATGGCTGGGTACCAGGCTGCCCAAAAATAATATTTTAGTTTTTGGTTATAGCGAGAATCGATCAAGAGCGCAATGAACAATTGTATCAAGCTGGTGAACACTAAGGCAAAAGAGCTAAACGTAATCCAAATGAACATATCTTGCAGCGTATCAGCGGTATACGTCAGCGATAACGTGATGAAAATCCAGCAGAATGCCCACAATATGCTGAACCATTGTTCGAGATAAATCAGCCAAATTCTACGCTGTTTCCAGCTGAACAAAATTTTCCAATGGCGCAAAATGACTTCTTGGCCGCCTTGTGCCCAGCGGACGCGTTGTTTCCAAAGGCCGGATACGGTTTCTGGCACAAGCATCCAGCACAGGGCTCGAGGTTCATAGCGAACGTCCCAAAACTGCTTTTGAAGCTTCCAACTGACCGCAATGTCTTCCGTGATCATATCGCGATCCCATAAGCCCACATCGACTAAGGCTTTTTTGCGATAAGCAACCACAACACCCGAAACAGTCATGACTTTTCCAAGAAGTCGCTGTGTTCGTTTAATCGCTCCAATAATAGAAGCATATTCGACCAATTGCATCCGGCTAAGGAGGTTATTGCGGTTGCGGATAGTGGGGTTGCCAGTGACAGCGCCAAGCCTTTCTCCTTTTGTAAAGAAATGCTTGATCAAGTAGTAGGGAGCGGTATCGGAGAGCAAAGCATCTGAGTCAACACATATCAGGTATTCAGCTCGAGAAGCGAATAAGCCGACTTGCAAAGCGTTCGCTTTGCCGCGGTTCTCAAGTAGCTGAATGGCTCGGACATCTTCATATTGTTCTGCCAGTTTTTTCATCATTTCACTCGTGCCGTCTGTGGATCCATCATTGATCAAAATGATTTCTTTTTTCGGATACGAAAGCCCGGTAAGGTTCCGTACCGTTTCTTCAATCGTTTCTTCTTCGTTATAGCAAGGCACTAATATACTGACCATTGGCCAATCAAAATTCTCAATATCCAAAGAATCTTTTTTCAATTCTTTGGTACTAAAGAAAAGGAGAGAGCCGGCCATCCAGAAAAGCGCCATTGCAAAAGGATACAAAAACACATATCCCATTATTAAGTTGTAAGGTCCTGATAAGAGCTGAGAAAGTTCCATTTATTTTCCTCCATCCAAATAATCTGATTAAACATTAAATTTAGATTATTTAGATTCCTATGTAACCATGATGGATACAAAGAGTCAATATTTTTTATGAAATTAATAAATATTTATTTTAAATAAGAAAATAAATACATTTTCATTAATAAAAAAAGATAATTGAATCGTTATTTATATTTATTTGATAGATGATTTAATCCTGTTAGATGCGTGTTTAGCTATAATTATCAATAGCTAATACCAAATTTTTCAATTTTAACGCGTCGAAATTGCAGATTGCCATCAATTTATTCATAAATAATTAAATAAAAGGTAAGCAAGTTTCCTAGAGAACATATTGAAAGAGAATATTTGAATTTCCTTAATCAAATAAGAGGATTATATTTGGAAAAAGGATCAAAAGATTTCAGTCAGCTATGCAAATGACATTAATTCTACAAAAATTAGCAGCCTTTGTCCGAGATAACATCGGATAAAGGCTGCTAAAGTACAAGTTCAAATGAATCTGAACATGCTCGCGTAACCGTCAAGGCTCGTGAGGAATACCTCGATCTGTCCGTCTCCGTCCAGATCTCCAACCAATGGCGTCCCTTCAATTCCACCTTTAACATGAATTTGGCCAATTTCAGTACCGTGTTTGTTGAGTATTGTGAGGGTTCCCATCATATCAGGGATTAATATTTCGTCTTCCCCATCGGCATTAACATCCAAGACATTTGCAGATCCTCTCATGTTCGCGGATAAATGAGTGCGCCAAAGCGTATTTGCCTGGGCGTTCAAACAATAAACAAATCCAGCTAATCCACCGAATACGACCGCTTTTTCATCTGTATCATAATCGAATACTGTAGCTCTTGAATTGGTTTCACTGGTTGCCCACACCGACCAATCCGTAGACTTGTATTTCGTTTCACCTGTCACCCCGTTTAAATAGAGGGTTCGTCCGCCTCGGCCGTTAATGATGTATTCAACAACGCCATCCTGGTCCATATCCGCATAACTCCCGAAACAGTCGATGCCAAATCCGGTATGATTCTTCCATTTCACTTTACCGGTGTTTGCGTTCAAGCAATATACGTGTTGATCGATGCTATTGAAAATGCATTCCAATTCGCCGTCTCCATCGATATCCACGATTGTCGGAAAGGGTTCGTTCTGCTCCAGCGAGCTGAATTTCCAAAGTAACTCGCCTGTAGTTGCTTTAAGTTTTACGCATTGATTGTCAAAGCACGTCGTATATAAGTACCAACCGTCTGGCTCTTCAATCAGCTGGCCAGCGTGCTGGTAATAAATATCGGATGCATGAAAAGCTTCAATTTCATATGTTGATGTGGAATCAGGCAGTGTTGAAAAGGCTTCTTCAATCCAAATCGTATCCGATTCGACTGAGCTGATCTTCCGCGATTGGCCTTCTCCGGGACCCGAGCTAATCGTTAAACGCGCATGGTTCCCGTCCATCCGCAGGAAAGAATTTTCCGTCCATTTCTGCCGTGAATCCGTTATTCCCCACTCGGTTGCTGAAGTGACAGTGCCTCTGCCTTCACGGTAATACAGATTCGAATGGAACCAGACTCGTTCTCCTTCTTCATTTAGGCAGTAGACATGGCCATCATGAGAGGCGCCGAAAATCTTCACTTTTCCATCTCCGTCCACATCAGCTGCTTGTGGTCGTCCGTAATTCGGGGCACCGAACGGGTATCGCCAAACCAATTCCCCGGTGTCCGCTTCACGTACGTAGAGGTACCAGTCCCAAGATTGGTAAATGACGACACGTTTCCCGGTGCTGAAAACCGCAAACACCGGAGTGGAATAAATGGGTTCGTCACCTGCTTTCACTTCCCACAATAGTTCATGAGCAATCGCATTTGCGTTAGCTGCTAGTTTCCGATTCATTTTATCGCTCCTTTACTTTTTTTAATATCATACATGGAAAAGATGATAAAAACTAAAAATTCAGATTTCATTCAAATGCTCAAATCATATTAAGCGCAAGAATAAGGCGTGTATTGGGTTAGTGAAAAGGGAATGAGGCTGTAATTGTGGAATTTCTAGAGAATGAATAGAGAATATGAATGATGAATGGAATTATTATGTCGGAAAGAGCGAACAAGCAAACAGAGTGGTTCGAACAGCAAAGGTAGAAGATGCAGCAAATCTTTTAGCAATATCAAATTCCATTGTTTTGATAGAAAATCATCCCTCTTTATAGAGAAGATCAGAATAAGGATGTTTTCAACAAACCAAAGAGCCATCTTGTTATACAAGAATATGAGGTTTATCGAGGAAGGACGAAAAGTTAAAGAATTTAAAATGAGTGAGACTAAATATGTGGACGATATTTTCATGTCCAAATTTGTCTGATGGAGTATTGAAGGAATTCGTTAGAAGAAAAAGCGTTATAATCATAAAGGGGTGGTGTATTGAGAGGATCATTAAATCACGTTGAAATATACGTATCAAGTTTAGATAAAACCATCGAATTTTGGGGATGGTTATTGCCGAAACTCGGATATACGGAAAAGCTGCATGTAGATGCGGGCATTGCAAATTATATATTGGGCGAAACCTATCTTGTCTTTGTGCAAACAGAAGAGAGATTTCTCGATGTGCCTTACCACCGATGCCGAGTCGGGTTGAACCATTTGGCGTTCCACGGGGATGGCAAAGAATTTGTCGATGAGATCACAGAAGAATTAAAAGAAAAAGGCGTCACGATTTTATATGAAGAAAAACACCCATATGCTGGAGGGCCGGATTATTACGCTGTCTTTTTTGAAGACCCGGATCGAATGAAAGTGGAAATTACAGCGCATTAAAAGATTTTCATCCTGTACATATATCGGCATTGTGTAGTAGAAGAATAGAAGGAGTGAAATTATATGGCTTTTAAAGAAACAACAACCGTCCACGCACCGGTGGCAGCAGTTTTTGATGTCGTTACCGATTTTACACAAGCTCCAGCGATTATGGAGAATGTCGTGAAAACGGAAAAGCTGACTGAAGGACCGATGCAAGCGGGAACGCAAATTAAAGAAGTAAGAAATATACGAGGCAAAGAAGCAGCGACCGTTTTAACGGTGGCGGAATTCGTTCCGAACCAAATGTTTGTAGTGAAGAGCGAAATGAGCGGCATTACGGTTACGTATCAATACGACTTCACTTCACTCGATGAAGGCACCAAAATCGATTTTAAAGGTTCTATCCAATCGAAAGGATTAAAGAATGCTTTGATCAAACCGTTATTCGAAATGATGTTGAAGCAAGAAGACAAAGGCCATTTGGAAAAAATAAAAGCGTATATCGAAAAAAGAAACTGAACAAACGAATAGTTAAAATGAGAAAGAATGACTTCGGTATTGAGCCGAAGTCGTTTTTTTATGTAAAGGTTCATGAAGAGAATTACCTAGAACATTTTTTTAAAAATGAAAAAAATTTAACATCAACTTAAAACAAGCCATTTGACCTAAAAGAAACAAATGATGAAAGCATGCTTTATGGGTTTGTTATCAAGTGCATTTTACTCAAGTAAAAAAAATAGAAATTTATCTATAAAAAATGTGATTAGAAGCGCATTTATCTTAAAAACTAGATGTTTTAAGAAAGTATTTTATAACTTTTCTAACCTCCTAAAAAATGTGTATTATTTTTATAAATTTAAAAATTCTGAATTGAACAAATAAATATTTATGTTACAATAGTACCAATTGAAGATACAATAGTACTAATTACGATAAATGTAAGAAAATATGGATCGATAGGGAGGTATTTTAATGAATACAGGGTTTGCTTCAATGGGGGAAGTTCTAGCTTATTTGAAAGACGTTACGGATCTTGAAGTACGAGCACAGACGATACAAAGTTTCGTGGAAAAAGGCAATGAATACGACCGCTATCTGGAAAGCGGTCCCGCCGCTTCGGCAAATGTCATCACTGCACATTCGGGTGAAGTACAAGAATGCATTTTATGGAACGTAAATCATTACCTGAGCTTAAATAGAAACAAAAACGTCATTGAAAAAGCTACGCTTGCCTTAAATAAGTATGGCACTGGTTCAGGTACTTCCGCTTCTTCTTGCGGCATGACTACGTTGCACAAAGAAATCGAGCACAAAATAAGTAAAATGACGGGAAAAGACAGCGCAGTTCTATTTCCAACTGGGTTTACTGCGAACCTAGGGGCTATTTCATCGTTGGTTGGCAGTCAGGATTTGATCCTTTTTGATCGTGAAAGCCATTCTTCCATCATTAACGGGGTCAGATTATCCAATGCAAAGAAATCGATTTCATTTAAACACAATGACGTTGTCGATCTTGAGAAAAAATTGAAGAGGTATGAAGATTCGTTTGAGAACATTTTTGTGGTCGTTGAATCGGCTTATTCAATGAGCGGCGATTTAGCTCCATTGAAAGAAATGGTCAGTTTAAAGAAGATGCACAAATTCTATTTATATGTAGACGAAGCGCATACATTCGGCATTTATGGAGACAAAGGGCAAGGCTATTGTCATGAACAAGGCGTAAGTGATGAAGTTGATTTTATTATGTCCACTTTATCGAAAGCTACGGCCTCCATCGGCGGGTTTCTTGCGGCAGATAAAAAATATTGCTCATTGCTCCGATTCTCCGATTCTTACTTGTTCCAAGCATGCCTTACACCGGCGGATGCTGGGGTTATTTTAGCGGCACTTGAAGAAATTGAAAACAACCCTTCTTTAATTGACGAACTTCATGCGAAAAACAATTATATGCGGAATTTGTTAACATCGAAAGGATTTGATTTGAAAGAAAGCAAGAGTCCAATCATTCCGGTATTCATTGAAGATCATCATAAATTACGATTGGTTGTCAATGATCTTTACCTTCATGGCATTTATTCGACGCCGATTTTCTACCCGGCTGTGAAAATGAAGCAGGGCAGAATACGCTTGATCGTAAATTGCAATCATACGAAAGAGCAGATTGATTATACAGTCCAGACTTTGGAAGATGTGTGTCTTAAACATGAAGTGGCTGGCAATCAAGAAAGCACCTTCGTTGATGTGGTGGGGAGTTAGATGAGCTGATGACAAAGCATAGAAGTCAACTTGAACTGTATTTTCATCCATGGAGCTTAAGTTTTCGGGAACCATCATTAGAGAGTGATTTTAAATCTTTTAATGATAGCGAAGTACGTGTATTTACCCAAGTTGGAATCATTTTGTCTTATTTTGCCTGGCTTGCGTTAGGGGTATTTTCGTATGTGAGTTTGCAGCCATATTTTCCGGATATTGCGAAAGTGATCATTTTTTTATTGTATCCAGTCTTCACGGTGAATTTAATCGTCTTATATTCACAACGCTTTGCGAAATATTATCAATCGATGACCGCAATTTCGAATGGAGTTGCCGGTTTGAGTATTGTTTATATCGGTCATGGTGTGCTGCAAAATGATATTTTGGTCATTTGCGGAATAACGGTAGTAAGTTTGTTTTCTTTCTTTATTTTAAGACAGCGGTTTAAAATTGCAGTGCTGACAACACTTTTTTATGTGGTGATTTACCAAATCACCTTGTTCGGAACGAGCGAAGGCGGCATGTTCTCGTTATTTCTGTGGGTGTTAGTAGGCACGTGTATCGTCGGCGGGAACATTTTGGAACGGGCAAACCGAAAAACCTTTTTCCAGAATAAGCTGCGACGCATAGCAGAGGCAGAAAACCGTGACAAGGACGAGTATTTGAATAATATGTTTAACCTCGTTTCCGTCCCAATTATTGTCGCGGAAGAAAATCATCAAATTTTGGAAACCAATCCAGCATCAAATAATCTTTTCGGGGAGCACCAGCGTTTCCTAGGAGAGTTATTAGCCCCTTCCGAACGCTACCGAATGGCCTTGTTGAAGGATTTTTTAAAGCGGACGCCAATTCACAATTTTGAAGCCGAACTAATCAATAAAGATGGACATATCATTTCGACTTTGATCAACGTAAACTTTGTCGAAAGAGAAGGACAGAAAATGTCGATCTGTGCCATTCAAGATATTACGGATCGCAAAAAGGCCGAAGAGAAAAGTACTTACCTGGCTTACCATGATGCATTAACCGGACTTCCAAACCGTCTGCAGTTTAAAGAAAGACTCGAGCAGTTTGTCGAAGCAAATAGTAAGATTGCCGTATTATTCATCGACTTGGACAAGTTCAAAATGATTAATGATACGCGTGGCCATACGGTCGGTGATAAATTACTGCAGCAAGTTGCACAACGGTTGATCAATTCTGTGTCTGACGAGGATATTGTTTCCCGGATAGGCGGCGATGAATTTACGGTCATCCTAACTGACAAGACGAAACTTGAAGTTTCTCGCGTCGTGGAAAAGATTTTGGCAGAAATTCGAAAACCGCTTTTCATTGAAAAACATGAAATTTACTTGCGGTCGAGCATCGGCATCAGCTTTTATCCAACAGATGGAGAAAACATTGAAGAACTGATAAAAAATTCGGATATTGCCATGTATAACAGTAAGGTGCTTGGTGGAAACAGTTATAAATACTTTACGAGTTCCATGAATAGTTCGTTTGAAGAACGAGTGAACCTTGAAGAGCATCTTCACAATGCATTAGATAATGATGAGTTTGTGATGTACTATCAACCACAAATAGATCCGAAAACGGGCCTTATTTTTGGGGCAGAAGCGCTCATTCGTTGGATGCATCCAAAGCGGGGACTGGTTCCGCCAGATCAATTTATCCCGATTGCTGAAGAAACGGGATTGATCGTTCCAATAGGGGAATGGGTGCTGAGAACGGCTTGTCTACAGGCCGTGGAATGGAATCGCTCATACGGTCACCCTGTTCATATTGCTGTAAATCTTTCAATCAAACAGTTTGTGAACAATGACATTGTGGATACGGTTAAAAAAGTTCTCGAAGAAACAGGACTTGACCCGAATATATTGGAACTGGAATTGACCGAAAGCATTTTCCTGGAAAATACGGAATCCGTTGTAGCGACGATGAACGAACTGAAAAAATTAGGCGTTCGAATCTCAATCGATGATTTTGGAACCGGCTATTCTTCTTTGTCTTATTTAAAGGATTTCCCAATCGATTCGATTAAAATCGATCAATCCTTTATTCGAAATCTTTCCGAAAATGACAGAACCGGCTCTATTATTTCAGCCATCATTAACTTGGCGCAAAAATTAGAGTTGAAATCTGTGGCTGAAGGAATCGAAACCTCAGAGCAATTCAATTACTTCAAGGAAGAGGGCTGTGATTTAGCGCAAGGTTATTATTTTAGCCGTCCATTGCCAGCAGATCAAATTGGCAGTCTGCTCAACTTGTCCAAATTGAACATTGAATTTGTAGCTAATAATTTTCAGGAAATGCCGAAAACAGTGAAGATCCTGACGAAATAATATATGTTGAATGGACTCCTGTACACGATAAGTGTGCTGGGGTCTTTTATTTTTCTAAAGAGAAACCTTATACTTAGGCATAACGATGACGATTTCAAAAAACGCGCTTATTCGAAAATTTAAAAGGGAGGTGATGGCATGTATTCGATAGTTGAGTCAGAGAGATGTATTGTACGGCCTTTTATAGAAAGGGATATCGATGCGTTTGAATTGTACCGAAACAATCTGGAATGGATGAAATTTCAAGGCTTCAAAGGATTGTCGAGAGAAGAGTATGCGCAGATTTTATTGAAAGAACCGTCTGTAGAAGCCGGGGCGCAATTGGCAATCGTCCGTAAAGCAGATCACCACCTGATAGGCGATGTCTTTATCAAAAAGGAAGAAGATATATTTTGGATTGGTTATACAATAAGTCCGGAATTTAAGCGGCAAGGTTATGCATATGAAACAGTCAATTCAATGATTCGGTGGATTCAACAACAAGGTGATTTTAAAATCAATGCCGGCGTTGCTCCCGACAATACAGCTTCTGTTCAGCTATTGGAAAAAGTAGGGTTTGTGCAGCTGAGCGAAGAAAACGGTGAACTTATTTATGGATTTCCTAAGAGACTATGAGATTTTACATATAGACAGCAAAAAAAGTAACTTTCTATTTCGCTTCGGACGCAACAGCGCTAAGGAATTTCCCGAGAGAGACCAAAGCAGCGGAGAAAACCTTTATGCGTAGCTACTTATCAAACATGAGCTAAAACCTTAGCGATACTATCAATTTAGGATTTGCCTATAATTTACCGAATATTAAGCGTATTTATCGAAACCGGTTTACATTTATTTTTTAAAAAACATTGATTAATTTAAAAAATACGTTTATATTGTAAATGTAAGCGGTTAAATCCTGTTTTTTTTACTAGTTATCGAAACCGGTTTCGATAACTAACTAAGAAAACATATTTATAATTTGAAAAGAAAATCAGTTAAAACTGAGGGGGAGAATACATTGATGAATAAGAAAAAATGGCCAGTACTTGGGGCGGCATTAGCACTTTCACTAGCACTTGGAGCATGTAGCGGCGATGAGAAGGCAGAGAATTCTGGGGATGGCAACGAGGAAGTAACATTAAATTTTTGGTCTTTTGGAGCTACTAACTACGAAGAATTAGCAAAAGCATACGAAGAAGAAAACCCGAATGTAACAATTAAGGTAAAAGCTTCAGAAACTGCAGAACACCACGATGCATTATTCACATCTTTGTCAGCAGGCAGCGGTGCACCTGATATCGCAATGCTGGAAGTAGACCAATTCGATCGTTTCAAAGAAGCACAAGGCAGCTTTGAAAACTTATACGATCTTGGTGCTAAAGACGTTCAAGATCAATACTTGAATTGGAAATGGAACGCTGGCGAAAATCCAGAAGGTGATTTCCTATTCGGTCTCCCAACAGATATCGGACCAAAAGCATTGTACTACCGCACAGATGTATTTGAAGCCGCAGGATTACCTACTGAACCTTCAGAAGTAGAAGCATTGATCAACTCTCCAGAAGCATTTAAAGAAGCTGGTGAGAAAGTTTTAGCTGAAACAGGCAAACCGTTTGTTGATAGTATCGAAATGGCTTTCCGAGCGTATTTGGATGCTTCTGAAAAAACATATTTAAATCCTGAAGGCGAATTGCTGATCACTGAATCAGATAACGACGTTAAGAAAGCATACGACTACGCAGTTGAACTTGATAAAGCTGGAATCGTAGGGAAATTTGATATGTGGTCTCCTGAATGGGCGAACGCAGTTAACAATGGCGAGTTTGCAGTTGAGCTAGGCGCAGGCTGGTTGAAAGGCTGGATGGAAGGAAACGCACCGGATGCTGTAGGTAAATGGAAAGTTGCTACACTACCAACTGA
The DNA here is from genome assembly GCA_041553775.1 of Planococcus sp. (in: firmicutes). Lineage (GTDB taxonomy): Bacteria > Bacillota > Bacilli > Bacillales_A > Planococcaceae > Planococcus. Next base: position 90,245 of record JBFEIJ010000002.1, on the reverse strand, counting down.
GTTTGCTGCAAACTGGGGTGGATCTTACCTGGCAATCCCGAACGAAACAGATCACGCACAAGAAGCATATGACTTTGCTGAATGGTTGGTTTCTTCTGAAAACCAGTTGAAATCATTCCAAAGCAAAGGATTATTCCCATCATCTCCAGCAGTTTATGAAATGGAAGAATTCAAGGCGAACGAAGACGAGTTCTTCGGTGGTCAAGTTACATCATCTGTATTCGCTGAAGCAGCACAAGATATCGATACAGCTGTTTATAAAGGCGTAAAATACTTCCCTGTAAACAATGAAGTCTTGAATGCATTGAAAAACGTACAAAACGGCGCAGATCCTGAAAAAGAGTGGGAAGCAGCTGTTAAACGTGCGAAAGATTTAGTAAATCGTTAAACAAGAGTAGGTAAACAAAGATTTTTATCGGATATGGTGACCTAACGGAAGCCATATCCTTATTTTTTAAAAGAAACGGGGAGTGAAAATGGACTCTGTTTATAAAAAAGGTAAGAAAAAGAAGAGATCGGAAAGCAAGAAAGACATGGTTTCTGCGTATTTGTATATTGCCCCTTTCTTTATCATCTTCGGCGTTATTGGTCTTTACCCAGCAATATTTAGCTTCTATTTAGCGTTCCAAAAATGGAATGGATTAGGTGATATGAGCTTTGTCGGTATGAATAACTTCAAAGTTGTATTGGAAGATCCGCTGTTTTGGAAGTCCCTCTACAATACGATTATGATGGGCTTAATGGGTACTGCTCCTCAAATCATTGTCGGCATCACTTTAGCGATTTTGTTAAATGTTGCATTTCTCCGTTTCAGAAGTTTTTTCAGAGTAACAATCTTTATGCCATACATTACATCAATGGTTGCCGTGGCCTTGATTTTCAGTGTCATATTCAGTAACCATGAGTCTTCGTTAGCAAATTATGTACTTGGGTTGTTTGGTGCTGATCCGGTGAGCTGGGCGACATCAGAATGGGGTACAAAAATAGCCATCTCCATCATGGTGTTCTGGAGATGGGTTGGATACAACACAATTATCTATCTAGCAGGTATTCAAAGTATTCCAAATGATGTATATGAAGCCGCAACAATTGACGGCGCAAGCAAATTTCAACAAGTCATTCACATTACCTTGCCTTTGCTAAAACCGTTTATTATTTTAACAGTCTTCTTCTCCACAGTTGGGGCACTGCAGTTATTTTCAGAGCCTACTGTATTTTTAGGAGCAGCAGCATTCACAAGAGACGAAGCGATGACAGTCGTAATGTACCTATACCGTGATGCATTTAAACTTCAATCGTTTGGAACTGCATCTGCAACAGCGATCATCTTATTGGTGATCATTGTCATATTTGCTGCAGTCAATACGTACCTAACATCCGGAATCGGGAAAAAGAGAAGAAAGGGGTAAACCAGATGCAGAAGAAACCAACAAAAAAAAGAAAATTATCGATCGGTAAATTAGCCGTTTATTTATTCTTATCTCTTGCGTCCATCCTTTCTCTTTTTCCGTTTTACTGGATGTTCGTTATGGCAACGCAAACAAGTTCAGCTTATAATTCGATTCCGCCTACGATTACACCAGGGAACTTGGTCGTCGAGAATTTTGAAAAAGTTCTTGCTCAGATCGATTTCTTTGGTGCATTATGGACCTCGTTCGTATTATGTTCCATTGTCACCATCGTCGTATTATTCATAAGCTCATTAGCAGGGTTTGCTTTTGCAAAATTTCATTTTCCCGCTAAAAACACACTTTTTATCGTGATTTTGTTAACAATGATCATTCCACCTCAACTCGGATTGATTCCCCAATATTTTCTGATTGCTAAAGCGGGATTACTTGATACCTTGTCAGGTGTAATGATTTTATTCTTTTTAAATCCACTCGGGATTTTTCTAATGAGACAATATGTGAGCGACTCCGTGCCTGACGAGTTAATCGAAGCTGCAAAATTAGATGGCTGCTCAAACTTTAGAATTTATAGAAGTATTGTGCTGCCAATCATTTTACCTGCTTTCGCAACACTCGGAATAATTGTTTTTACAGCTGTATGGGGCGAGTTCTTATGGCAGTTTACAATCCTAAGAGATCCAGAAAATTACACCATCCAAGTTGCGCTGGCCTCGTTAAGAAATACATTTAATGTGGACTTCGGCATGATCTTATCGGGTGTATTCTGGGCAACGGTACCGTTGATCATCATTTTCTTATTGTTCAACCGCCTATTCATTTCGAGCATCACAGAAGGTTCAGTAAAATAATCGCACCGTTTCATTGCTTAGCCTATGTTAAAAAATCACTGATTCATCGAGAGAAGCAGTATAATTTTTACTATAGGGGCAATAGGAGGCAGACAAATGAGCTTGAAAATAAAAGATATTGCAAAAATGGCAGGGGTGTCACCGGCAACGGTTTCCAAAGCAATTAATAATTATCACGGCATTAATGAAGCCACAAAGAAAAAGGTAATGGATATCATCAAACAAACTGGATATCAACCGAACTTTTCAGCTAAATCATTAGCGACAAAAAAGTCCAATTTGATTGGCTTGATTTACGCGGGGAAAGTAAATGTTGAATTCACGCATCCTTTCTTTACGGAAGTGGTTACGGCATTCAAAAAAAATATTGGCTTATTAGGCTATGACATACTCATGTTTTCAAATGAAAATTTCTCACAAGATAATGGAAGTTACTTAGCTCGCTGCAAACATTTCCATGTAGATGGCTGCATTATTATCACAGGGGAACAAATTGAAGACTCGATCTATGATTTAGTAAACAGCGAAATTCCTTGCATAGGCATTGACCTCGTATTAGATGGGCCGCATTCAAGTTATGTTATGACAGATAATATCGCTTTAGCGGGGAAAGTTATTCAACACCTGTATTTAAATTCAGTCAGAAATATTGGGTTTATAGGAGGTCAGCAAGATTCTGTCGTTACCAAGTTAAGAGAACAAGGCTTCTTGCAGGCGATGAATCAATTTGGACTTGAAGTAAGAGAAGAATGGATGGAATACGGAGATTATCTGGAAGATAGCGGCTATTACGCGATGAAGAAAATCCTGGAAGCTTCCGAGCATCCTGAAGCGGTTTTCGCAGCGTCTGATACGATGGCTTTCGGTGCGTTACGAGCGATCAAAGAAGCTGGATTAAAAGTGCCGGAAGACATTCGACTTGTTGGGTGTGACGATATCGATGCGTGTCGCTATAGCGCACCTCAATTATCCACTGTTAAGCAAGACAAGGAACGGTTAGGAAAATTAGCTGCCTATATGTTAAATGACTTGATTAACGGCAAGTCTGAGCTAAAACCAGTTTTTATCGATTCCGAGCTGATGGTTAGAGAATCCTGCGGTAGCTTAATGAAAGAAAACAAAATTATGAACTAAAGAAAAAAGAGCCGAACTGATTTGTGAGTTACGGTTAGTGGAGGTATAGCAATGGCGATTATGGAATTTCCAAAAGATATGAAATGGGGAGCTGTAACAGCAGCTTACCAAATAGAAGGTGCAGCTTTTGAAGATGGGAAAGGGTTGTCCATCTGGGACACATTTTCACACACACCGGGCAAAGTATTAAATGGAGACAACGGAGATGTCGCAGTCGATAGCTATCATCGCTACGAAGAAGACATTCAATTAATGAAAGAATTGGGCATTGATACGTATCGCTTTTCTGTTTCATGGCCACGCATTTTCCCAACAGGGACAGGCGAGATAAATGAAAAGGGATTGCAATTCTACCATGATTTTATAGATGCCCTACTCGCAAACGGAATTGAGCCGATGTGTACACTTTATCACTGGGACTTGCCACAAGCGCTGCAAGACAAGGGCGGTTGGGACAATCGCGAGACAGGTGATGCATTTGCTGACTATGCGGAGCTGATGTTCAAAGAATTTAACGGCAAGGTAAAAAACTGGGTCACGATCAATGAACCTTGGTGTGTATCTTTCCTGTCGAACTTTATCGGCATACACGCTCCTGGAAATCAGGATCTTCAATTGGCAACCAACATTTCTCATAATTTGCTATTAGCTCACGGGAAAGCCGTGACACGCTTTAGAAAATTAGGGACTGAAGGCGGCATCGGGTATGCGCCTAACGTTGAATGGATCGAACCTTTCAGCAACAAGCAAGAAGACATTGATGCTTGTAATAGAGGCATGGGCTATTTAATGGAATGGTTTTTCGATCCTGTATTTAAAGGGAGCTACCCAGCATTTATGGTTGAGTGGTTTGAGAAAAAAGGTGCTACGCTTCAAATTGAAGAAGGCGACATGGAAATTATCAACCAACCGATCGATTTCTTGGGGATCAATTATTACACGGGCAGTGTCGGAAGATATAAAAAAGATGAAGATTTCTTTGACTTGGAGCGAATTGATACGGGCTACGAAAAAACCGATTTCGCTTGGTTTATTTACCCGGAAGGATTCTATCGCGTATTAACAAAGATCAAGGATCAATATGGCGCAGTTCCAATCTACATCACTGAAAATGGCGCTTGTTATAACGATGGGGTGGAAAACGGCAGAGTTCGAGACCAAAGACGAATTGAGTACTTAAAGCAGCATTTGACATCTTTAAAGAGAAGCATCGATTATGGCGTTAATATTAAAGGTTACTTAACGTGGTCGCTTCTTGATAATTTTGAATGGGCAGAAGGCTATGACAAACGTTTTGGCATCATTCACGTGGATTTCAACACATTGGAACGCACGAAAAAAGACAGCTATTACTGGTACAAGCAAACTATTAATAATGGCTGGTTCGATATGAACTAGTAATGACAAACCCCCTTATGAGAATTCATAAGGGGGTTTTCAGACTGTATAAAAAAGAATATTTAGTCATTTTTTCGTAGTTAAACAGGATCCTCCACACCAAGCGGACGCTTTCCGCGGACGAAGCGATGAGCATCCTCGTCGCAAGCTCCTGCGGGGTCTCATCACTTCGTTCTTCCGCAGGAGTCGCCACTTGGTGTTCCGGATCCTTGAGTGATTTTGTGAGAATTCATAAGGGGATATATTGTTATTAGTAAGGTTGTCTATTGTGTAAACAAGCCTTACATTAAAGTAGATGAACTTTAATGAATAAAACGGGAAGAGGCGAGAAACAAATGGATTTAGTAAAACAAATTGAAGAGCTAGACTTTGAGTTGTTGCAATCATTTTCCACTAAGCAAGATCGCCCGTGGGGGAGTCTGTTTTCGAACGCCGAGCAGCCAAGCTATTATGATGCGAATCATGCTCACGTGAGTGAACAGCCAGAGCATCCTGAAAAAGTGATTGATGAAGTCATTTCGTTTTATAACGAGCTGAATATTATTCCTCGTTTTTATTTGCATTATCTAGAGGCACTAGACAGCTTTGTGGCTCTTTTAAAAGAGAAAGGCTTTCAATTTGAAGATTTTTCACAGCGTATCCAGTTATGGAATAACGAAATTGTCCAATTGCCGCTAAAACAAGAAATCATTGTAGAAAAAGTCACTAAAGAGAATTATGACGAGGCTTTAGGGGTGGAATGCCAGATCGAAGAATTTGGAGGAAAAGAAGTTCGCGAAAAGGCATTTGCAACCGAATTCAACGACGATCGCTATACGCATTACCTCTTGAAATACAACGGAAATCCGTGTACGACCGCGTGTCTATTTGTTCATGGCAATCAAGGAAGAATCGAAAGTGTCGCGACCATCGAAGAATACCGTGGAAAAGGGTTAATCGGCTTGGTGTTGCAGCAAATTCAACAAGAAGCACAACAGCGGCAGCTTGAAAAACTATGGGTGCACCCGATCAATGAGCGGGTGGAGAAAGTATATAGCCGTTATGGTTTTGAGACCGTGCTGACGATGCAAACCGGACATGCTTTTTTAGGCGGCAGAGGGATTAAGGAGATGCAAGATCGGTGAGAGATAGAGTGGTGAAAAAACCCCGAATGGGCAACGCTTTAAAAAGCGATGCCCATTCGGGGTTTTTCTGTGTTCACAAAATGCCATGCCTGAAAGGGGGATCCGGCGCAATGCATGATGCATCATGATAGTTTATACATTTCCTTTTTTCGCGTAATGCTTCCGCGCTTTTTCCCGATTGCCGCAAACTTCCATCGAACACCATTTTCGTCTGCCGCTTGTATCGACAAAAAAAGCATAGCAAAGCGAGCTCTCGCATTTTTTAATCTTATTAAAAACACCTTGCCCGAAGGCTTGGATCATTTCAAAAGAAAGCAATGCCAGCAACCCCGCTGTGCCGCCGTTGCTCGGAATAGGGGCAAATGTTTCATCCACATAAAGAGGTGTTCGTTTCGTATAAGATGCCAAAGAAGCGAAAGGAATTTCCCCACCTTCTAATGCAGACAAATAACCCCGCCATTGATCGCGAAATTCTTTTATCCGCTTAACATCCATTGGGGATTTGTGAAGCGCTTCTATTTGCTGCTGATTCAGTATGCCTTGTTGCGCCATAAACGAAAGCCAATCTTCTAGACCGTGCTCTTCATCAAGAAAATCTGTCACGGCAACTTTTTTGATATTAATCGTATTTAAAAAATTGATAAATAGATACTGACTAACAAAGGAATATCCTGTTTCCGAATTATTCTCCATGTGAATCCTCCTTAAAACAGAATGATTGACTTCCATTCTAACATACCGTAAAGTTTTAATCTAACCTGATGAAATAATTTAAGTGGTTAGGTAGAAATAACGAGCAATCCAATTAATTAATTAAAAGGGAGTTTTTATTTTATGACAACCAATATGAAGAACGATTTCGAGCAATACGTAGCGAACTTTAAAGCAACAGCGCCTGCAGAAATTCAAGAGAAAATGCAAAATGCTTTAGAGGAACTGGAAGCATCGAGTGAAGAAAAAGGATTGAAAAAAGGCGAAAAAGCGCCAAACTTCAACTTGCCGAATGCAACTGGCGAAACAATTGAGCTATATGAGCAATTAAAACAAGGTCCTGTCCTTTTAACGTTCTATCGCGGAAACTGGTGCCCATATTGCAACATGGAATTGCGCGCTTATCAGCAAATCATTGGTGAAATTCACGAGCAAGGCGCTGAACTGATTGCTATCAGCCCACAAACACCAGATCAATCCATGTCTATTCAAGAAAAACACGACTTGGAATACATCGTCTTAAGCGATGAAAGCAACGAAGTGGCGAACCAATTCAATTTGGTTTATCAATTACCGGAATACCTGATTGAAACGTATAAAGAAATCGGACTTCGCGTCGATCAGCATAACGGAGACGATACGTGGACGCTTCCTGTATCAGCAACCTACATCATTCAAACGGACGGAATGATTGAATTTGAATACACCAAATCAGATTACAAAGATCGCTACGAGCCTTCTGATGTGTTGGAAGAACTAAAGAAACTTAAATAAGCGAATTGAAAAAAGCTATCCCGAAGTCATTTACTGACTTGCTGGGATAGCTTTTTTACTTTTATCTGCGTTTTTTTATTTAGAATGACTTACAGCAAAACACGCTAAATTAAAGAAGAGATTTATTAAAACATCGCAGTAATAAAAGAATTACCAAGGTTATATATGTGTAGATACGAAGCAAAACTGTGGAGACGCCTGCGGGAAAGCGAGAAAGCTGAGACCCTGCAGGAGCGAAGCGACGAAGCGGCTCAGCGCTCGCCCGCGGCAAGCGAGACAGTTTTGCGCAGTATCTATATGGTGAATCTTTAATTCAACAAATTGTAGAATTAAAGTAAGCAATCTACTCAGCTCAAACAAGTTCTGGGAATAGGTAATGAAGTAAATTCATCGTCAATCGGCGCGATTTTCCTTGGTAGGGAAAGATGTGCATATACATCGATGGATTGAAATTTGCTTCAATAATTCCGTATGCATTTGGAGCGGTGGCAGGAACATTTAAATCCTTGATGATTAAATCGATGCCGCTGATTTTCGCGCCAGTTGCCGCTACAGCATCCGCTGCAATTTTTTTATAATCGTCCGGGATGTGATCGGTCATATCAATCGAATCGCCGCCAGTGCTGACGTTCGAGTTTTCACGCAAATAAAGGATTTCGTCTTTTTTCGGAATCGAGTCGAATCGTTTTCCCTGGCCTTTTAGCATCAAGTCTTCCAATTCACCTAATTGGATTTTTTCCAAAGGTGTGCGGTGGCCTTTTCCTCGCAACGGGTCTTGATTTTTTTGAATGACTAGCTCTTCAACAGTATGTTCACCGTCGCCTTTTACATTCGCGGGAACCCGTAACAAAACAGCTTCCACTTTGTCATCGATGACGAAGAACCGGTATTCTGTTCCATCCAGAAACTCTTCGATCAGGACCGAGGAATCTTCTTTAAAGGCAAAATTAAGGGCTTTTTGATAATCTTCGAAAGAGGCGCCTTCTTTAAAAATCGAAATGCCGAGCCCGTAATTTGTCGATTTTGGTTTTACGACAAACGCGGTAGCGGAAAACATTTCATAAGAACGTAGCGCGTGGTCGATGTCATTGAACTCTTCGCCTCGGGGCACACGGAATCCCTGTTTCTGAAGAATTTTTTTAGTAACAGTTTTATTTTCCATGATTAACGTAGCAATATAGCTATCTTTACTTGTCATATTGCCGTTTTTGACGTATTCAATATGGTCGCCCAATTGAAGTTTCAAAAATTGATCTTGCCGGTCGATGATTTCAATATGGATGCCTTGTTGAATCGCGTCAAAGATCAAAAACTGAGTGGATAATTCCATGTCCGTAAAGCCGGTTAATTGAAACGGTTTTTCCCATGATTGTTGATGATGGTCTTGCGCAAGTTTAGTGGCCACTTGACCTTGGCTGCTTTGCTCACTCTTTTCATATAGCCGTCCTGCTAAGGTTTTACTCGGATCGTTCAACATGTCTCGCAATTGAACAAATAGCTGGTCGGAAACCGTCAAATTCATGAGTTCGACGAATTGCTCCATATCCTCAAGCATTTTTTCAGCTTCTGTCTTGAATTGAGTCGGCGCTAATGGGTGTTCAAGCGCGACCTCCTCGTTAAAAGCATCGCCTTCTTTTACCCATTCGTCCCGTTCGCTTCCTTCATCTGCCCACAGCATATAAAGTAAGAACAGGTGTAAAAATTCGGCTTGTTCAAAGCTAATGCCATTTTTCTCGAAAGGATTGATATCGATGTTTCTCAACTCAATATACCCGATGCCGCGGTCGGCTAAATCCGCGACTTGTCTGCCGCCTCTTAAACGAACAGCGGAGTAAAACTCTTTTTCTTCTATTAATAATTCTTTTTCAACCATCAAAGCAAGATCGGCAATGTAATTCGGCAAACTGCTATAGGAAACGTTCAGCTTATGTCGATTGGTGTAGCCGTATTGGCTGCTGCGGATGCTTCTTACCGGCTGTTCCAAAGAATCTTGTTCAAAAAAATTCTTTTCACTGCTTGGAGATGCGCCGAATAAATAAGTGATCAACCACCGGTAATGCAAATAATTTCGCGTGACTTTCATGTAGATCTCGGTCTTGAATAGGTGGAATTCTGTTATATCCGATTGCGCGTCAAACAAACTTTGGAGCAACTCGTCTCCAAACTCAAAATTAAAATGAATCCCGCTGATCATTTGCTTGCGGCGACCATAAGCGTCGGCTAATAACTGGCGATAATGTCCGCCATTCGTATCGCCCAATTTCGCAATCACGATGTCTTCTTCGTTATCGGGCAAACTTGGAGGCATACTCAATGGCCATAGCATTTCTTGTTCGTCCATCGAGCGGTACGTCACTTCATGAACTGCTGTCAAAAAATCGAAAAGTTCCTCTAATGTTTCCGCAACAGGTGTGATCAATTCCAATTGTGTTTCTGAAAAATCACGGACGATATAAGGGTGTTTCGCATTTTTTGAAAGACTTTTCGGATGATCGGTATTCGCCAATTTTCCTGATAAGTCGACGCGGTGGCCTTCTTTTTCAAGTCCATATCGAGCTTTTAATATATAGGGCTTAACCCGGTCATGGACCAGGATTTTTTTCATATCCATAGCATCTCTACCTCTTAGTTAACGTATTTTTTCTGCATCTTTCTTATTTTAACTAGTTTCATAATAAAACGAATGCCTAAGCAATGTATAGCAATAGGACATGCCACATTTCAATGCAATGCAGGCATGTCCCATTTATAAAGTGTGGAATAAGTTATCAACCAACTAGTTTCATGAAAAGCAGATGCTTCTACTGCCTCCGATAGTAAGTGAAGTGTCTACATATTTGGAGAAGCGTTCGCTCGACTCCTGTGGGTGCAGCGGGTTTGAGAGACCCCGGAGACTGCGGTAGCGGTCGAGGAGGCTCGATGCCCGCCCCACGGAAAGCGAGCGATAAGCTTCGGAAAATACGGTTTTAGAAGAATCTATTGACAGCCTGATTTTACATCTTATTTTAAGTACTTCATATGAAAAGCGAAATGCTCATCCAAGAAAGTCGCGATAAAGAAATAGCTATGGTCATAGCCTTCGAGTTTCTCGTATGTTACTGCTTGGTCATTTTCTTTGGCATTTTCCAAGAAAGTGGCTTCTGACAATTGCTCAGGATAAAATCCATCTTCCGTACCTTGCGAAATGAGAATTGGGGGAGCGTCCGTTTGTTTGATCAGTTCAGAAGCGTCCCATTCTTTCCAAGCCGTTTGGTCTTCACCAAGGTAAGTAGAAAAAGCTTTGATGCCCCAAGGAACTTGGACCGGGTTTAAAATCGGCGAAAAAGCGGAAATCGCTTTGAATTTCGCTGCTTTTTTCATCCCGATGACCAACGCGCCATGGCCGCCCATCGAGTGGCCCATGATGCTTTCATTTCCTGAGAAATGGGGGATTAAAGTAGACGCAAGTTCAGATAACTCACCTGTAATGTACGTATACATTTGATAATTCGCTGCCCACGGTTCTTGTACAGCATCTACATAAAAGCCGGCCCCTTGTCCAAGGTCGTATGACGCGTCATTTGCCACATGTTCCCCGCGAGGAGAAGTATCGGGAATGATGACAGCTACTTGATGCTGTTCAGCCAACCGTTGAAATCCGCTTTTTTGACTGAAATTATCGTCCGTACATGTTAAGCCGGATAGAAACCAAACAAGCGGAATTTCTTTTTCTTCTGTATTTGATGGCAAGAAAATGCTGAATGTCATATCGCATTGCAAAGCATCCGAATAATGGGTGTATTTGCGTTGTTCGCCGCCGAAAGAACGTTTTTGTTCAACTAGTTTCAAAGTCATCGTGTCACTCTCCATATGTTAAGACTGTACGAATTGATTCGCCTTTATGAAGCAAGTCGAATGCTTCGTTGATATCGGTAAAGTTTAAGTTATGTGTGATAAACGAATCCAAGTCGATTTGACCTTGCATGTAATCTGCAATCATTCCTGGCAATTCAGTTCTGCCTTTCACACCGCCGAATGCAGATCCGCGCCATACGCGTCCTGTCACCAATTGGAATGGACGTGTGTGGATTTCTTTGCCGCCAGCGGCAACGCCGATAATGATGCTCTCGCCCCAGCCTTTATGGCAGCTTTCAAGAGCTGAACGCATAACATCAACGTTACCGATGCATTCAAAGCTATAATCTACACCGCCATCGGTCATTTCCACGATCACTTCTTGAATCGGACGATCGAATTTAGCCGGATTGACAAATTCGGTCGCACCCATTTTTTTCGCCAATTCAAATTTATCTTCATTGATGTCAATGGCAATAATGCGGCTTGCTTTTGCTTGCACTAAGCCTTGAATCGCCGCTAAGCCAATCGCACCTAGACCGAATACTGCCGCGACTGCGCCTTCTTCCACTTTGGCTGTGTTGTGGACAGCGCCGATTCCTGTTGTAACGCCGCAGCCGAATAGGCAAACTTTATCAAGCGGTGCGTCTTTTTCCACTTTTACCAACGAAATCTCAGAAACAACGGTGTATTCGCTGAACGTACTTGTGCCCATATAATGATAAATCGGCTCGCCGTTATAAGAGAAACGCGTCGTGCCATCTGGCATTAACCCTTTGCCTTGCGTTGCACGGATCGCGCCGCAAAGATTTGTTTTGCCCGATAGGCAGAATTTACATTTTCCGCATTCCGGCGTGTAAAGCGGGATGACGTGATCTCCCGGCTCTACTGAAGTTACGCCTTCACCAACCGATACGACTACGCCAGCACCTTCGTGACCCAATACAGCAGGGAAGATGCCTTCTGGGTCCGCTCCTGATAAAGTGTACGCGTCTGTGTGACAGACGGATGTATATAAAATTTTGACCATGACTTCATTTGCTTTCGGTTCTTCCACATCGATCTCGACAATTTGGAGGGGTTCTCCTGATTTAAATGCAACGGCTGCTCTACTTTTCATAACTGAATTCCTTCTTTCTTTTTGGCTTTTATCTCTCCTTACTATTGCATATCAAGAAATTAAATCAATACTGACAAATTTGTCACTGTGGGTTATGATTCAAATAAAGAGGTGAGCGTACATGGAAATTCATTATCAAGATAAAATATTTTATTCAGGAAAAGACTTAGCGTTGTCAGCAATCGGTGGACGCTGGAAAATTGCAGTGATTTGGTGTTTGTTGCAGGAGTCGCCATTAAGGCTCAGTGAAATCGAGAAAAAATTGCCTCAAGCCAATCAACGCATGTTAATCAGGCAATTGAGAGAGTTAGAAGAAGATAAAATCATTACGAGAGTGGTTTATCCGGTGGTTCCGCCGAAAGTGGAATACCAGTTGACCGACATTGGCCGTCAATTGGAACCAGTGGTAACATCAATTTGTGACTGGGGCGACACCTTCAGCGACTTTTTATCAAAAGAAGGCAACGCTGTAACGATTGACTGACAATCAATTTATGTAATTAGTAATAATATATTCGCAAAAGAGCAGATTACTTTTGCGGATTTTATTTGAGTTAGGGAGTTGGAATGAGAGATGAACAAGAAAGACATCGCAGATATTCGCAAACAATTTAAGCTGGATACCGATTTACTGAAAATCGCAGATATTTACAACGTTTATATCCAGAAAGAAAGCAGTGAAATTTTTCACGAGGAAAGCCGTTCATTTTCCTTGTTGGACCGAGAGCAGCAAGAGCTGTTTCTTGCCAATTTCAAAAAGGTACTAGGCGGAAAACTGGATGAAAAGCTGTTTGAAGTGAAATTTCAGCCGCAAGAAGAAGGGCAAATCGACCATACGCAGCATCTTTTATACGAGGGACTTCAGAAAAAAGATGCCGGCGATTGGAAAGCGGATATGCAAACGATCGCGTTGAAAATGGTTCAAGATCGCCATTATGAAAAAGACATGGTCGTCACATTCATTCGCGGAAATTATTTTAAAACGACAAAACGGCAAGCCGATGAAACGGAAATTGATATGCGGGACGAAGTGTACACGACGGCGTTTATCCTTGGCAGCATGAACCAAACCGAATTGCCGAAAAGTTCATTGGTCTTCGATTTTGTCGAAAAGGAATTCAAGTCGAATTTGTTCTCTGACCCTGTCATTAAACTGTCTTCGCCAATCGGCGGCTTCTTGTTCCCGAGCTTCACGGATAATGCGGCAGACATCCATCACATCCTGTATGCTGCGAGCAAAGCGAACAAACCGGATTTCCAATTTATCGAGAAGGTCTTGAACGGCAACGAAATCATGACGGCGGAGGAAGATAAAGCGGTATTCGAAGAAATCGTCAAAGTATTGATCGGCGATGAAGTCAATTCACGGACGCTTGCCGGTGTCTACGATGAAATCAACTTAATGCTCGAAGTGGAAAAAGACAACGAGGATAGCGATGGCAGCGCACCGACATTGGACACGGTAGAAGTGGCGCGCGTATTGAAAGCGAGCGGTGTCAAAGACTTAAGCCCAGAAAAAGTGGAAAGAGCCTTTCAACAAGTCGTTGAAGACAAAAACTATGAACTGAAAGCAAGCCACGTCGTTCCAAGCTATGCATCCAAATCGATCAAAATCAACACGAAAGTCGCAGATATTAAAATCAGCCCGCAAGACTTACGTTACGTCAAACAAGTCAATTACAATGGCAAACGCTGCATACTGATTGAAGTAGAAGAAGATACGATGATTGAAGGATTCAAATTGCTTCAAGAGGAAGATCTGGAGTAGAAGGGTCACTTGCTGTCCCGATTATCCGAACGAACTCGTTGTCAACATGCACGTTGAAAGCTGAGTCGATGTATAAACACGGCTACATCTTGGAGAGAGAACGTAAAGCTGCAGGTGCATCTAATGGATATCCACTAAAATTTCATCTCGTAAAAAAGACACTCACGCAAAATCGAACTTAAGGTTCGAAAATGCATGGGTGTCTTTTTTATGGTTATAAACACATCATAAATTTCTCATTGTTAGTTGGTAATTATACCTGTATTATGGATATTATTTAGTTCATTAGATTCATTAGATTGATAATAAAAAAGCGGTTTTCATTTATAATCTAGATGAAACGTAACGTGCTCGTTAGAATATAGGGTAACTTTTGCAAGAGGTGCTACGTAATTTAATAAATACTTGATTGGTCGGAAAAGAGGGTTTGGTGTGGATTATTCACTTAATGATTATATGATGTCAATCGTTGTTGCCTGTGTAGCTGCTTTTATTGGCGTTATGATTATCATGAAAATCGAATTTAATGATAAGAATAAAAATAAAATACGCATAGTGTCATTCGTTTTCGGCACAAGCATTTATTTTGCCTATCTAGATACTTATTTTTCAGAAGCTCTTACACCGCTAAATTTCATGTTTATTTTATGCCTCATCTTTTTTAGTTCTTATTCGGTTTATACTGCAATAAGTGCAATTTCTTATAAAGAAGTTGAATTTCAAAAATTGCTGATTGGCTCGATCATTTTTGCTTGTTGCATCAGTCTGGTTAATTTTATTGACCTTAGAACTGAAATGATCGCAAATGATCTTGATATGAACCTCTTGATGTTTATCAGTGCCAACATATTATTATTAGGAAATACAATAGCTACTTTTCGGTTTATTCGTCAATTAAGACAAATAGAGAAAATACATATTAAGTGGATTATTTATGGAAGTGTTGCGATCGGTCTTGCCTTTGCAAGTATTCGGTATACATTATTCTCGAGCATTACGTTATTTTCGCATTTTGATTTATTTGGAAATCAAGATGTGTTGATTTCTGAGTGGTTTTACTTCAATAATACGCTATTGCCCTTAACGATCAATATATTCGGTTTAGTGTTTTTAGAGTTGTTTCCTAATTTCATCACCGATTTGTATAGCGAAAAACAAAAAGAATTGATTCACAAGAACAAATTGCAATATGAAACTCTTTTCGAGAACCAGGCCATCGCTATCTTTTCCTTGGATGCTAATGGAAAAATCAATAAAATCAATGAGGCAACTAAAGAAATGACGGGGTATGATCCTGAGCAATTGAAAGAGTTGTCTGCATTTAGCGACTTGATCGATGAACAGCAAAAAGAGGAGTTTTCACGTTTTCTAGCCATGGCGTTTACAGGGGAATCTCAAATGTTCGAGACAAAATTGCTTACGAATTTAAAAAATCATCTTAACGTGCAAATTACGTTGGTCCCCAATTTTCTGGAGCAAGAACTCACGCATATAAATGTTTTTGCAAAAGATATTTCTGAAATTGCAGAAGCTAGAGAAAAAATTCACCATATGGCTTACCATGACTCACTGACGATGCTGCCGAATAGAAGGTTCTTTGTAGAAGAATTAAATCGTCGAATTGCAGCGTCAACTGATTATTCGCAAATGGCCGTCTGCTTTTTGGATTTAGACCGTTTTAAGCTAGTAAATGATATATTAGGCCATCAAACGGGAGATCAATTGCTTAAAATTTTATCGGATCGATTTAGGTCTTTTATCGATAAAGATGTGATTGTTTCTCGATTAGGTGGAGATGAGTTTACGTTTCTGTTTCCAAATGTCAAGGCATTGGAAGAGTTCCAAAAGCAATTGGAAAATATATTGAAACACATACAAACACCTTTCCTGTTAGAAAACCAAGAGCTTTATGTGACTGGGAGCTTAGGCGTCGCATTGTACCCCCAGGACAGTCAAAATGGCGAAGATTTAATGAAATTTGCGGATGCGGCCATGTACAATGCAAAGGAAAAAGGCAAAAACATGTATGAGTTTTATCATGATTACTTAATAGAGAAAAACCCGAAACAATTATCGATAGAAGCAGATATTAGAAAAGCGGTTAAAGAAAAGCAATTTGAAATGTATTATCAGCCTCAAATAAACCTCGAAACGGGTAAATTATTTGGTGTAGAAGCTTTATTAAGGTGGAATCACCCAACGGAAGGTCTAATAAGCCCAGATGATTTCATTGGCATTGCAGAAAGCAGCGAGTTAATTATCGAACTTGGCGAATGGTTGTTAGAGGAATCCAGTAAAGACGTTAAGCAATGGCAAAATCAAGGATTCGCAGGTTTGTATTTAAGTGTCAACGTCTCGATTAAACAATTTTTTCATCAGAATTTTATAGAGAATATGGTTGGAATCTTTGAAAAGACCGAATACGATCTGAATCTGCTGGATTTGGAAATAACGGAAAATATGGCGATTAAAGATGTAGAGTACGCAAAAAACATTTTTGATAAGCTAAGAAATTTGGGGATTTCCATCAGTATGGATGATTTTGGGACTGGGTATAGCTCGTTAAATCATCTGAAGAGCTTTTCAATCGATCGCTTGAAAATTGATGGCTCGCTTGTTCGGGACATTGTACACGACGAAAAAGCGCGGACCATTATAGAGACGATCATTGTCATGGCTAGAAATTTAAAGATGGTGTCGCTTGCAGAACAAATTGAAACGATTGAACAGGAAAATACGTTAAAAGCGATGGGATGTAACGAAGTTCAAGGATATTTATATGCCGAGCCTTTGAGTAAAGGTGAAATGAGCGAGTACCTGAAAAAGAATTTCGACGAGAGTTTCCTAGACAGAATGGATTTTGCTAGATAAACCAATCCAATTACCATTTCTACCCGTTAAAGTGGGCCGTCCACTTCAGCGAGTAGAATTTTTTTATTTCCTCCACTTTTTCATGCAATTCTGGATTGAAATAATCATTCTTAAATCTTCAGCCTTATTGCTGTTCAGTTTCTTTCTACTTTAGTATAATTCTAATGTAAGAATTACTCTCTACATTGGCATCAATCGATTTGGGTTGAAAGCTAATCATTTCTTAATTATTAGGAGGTTTTAAAGGATGGAACACAATGAAGAAAAGCGCCACACAGCTGCAGGAGAAGGGCAATGCCCGGTAACTGGCGGCCATAAAGACAGTGCGATTACAACATCTAACAAACCAGGCAAAACGCAAAACAAAGACTGGTGGCCGAATATGTTAAATGTACATATTCTCCATCAACACGATAAAAAATCGAATCCTTTAGGGGAAGAGTTTGATTATAAAGCAGAATTCGAAAAACTGGATTACGATGCATTAAAGCAAGACCTTCATATGTTAATGACCGACAGCCAAGACTGGTGGCCGGCCGATTATGGACATTACGGTGGTTTCTTCATCCGTATGTCATGGCATGCTGCAGGTACGTACCGAACTGCAGACGGCCGTGGAGGCGGTTCTACAGGAAACCAGCGTTTCGCGCCGCTAAACAGCTGGCCGGATAACGTCAACTTGGATAAAGCGCGCCGTTTATTATGGCCGATCAAGCAAAAATACGGCAATAAAATTTCTTGGGCAGATCTACTTGTGTTAACAGGAAATGTTGCGCTTGAGTCGATGGGTCTTAAAACTTTCGGATTCGGAGCAGGACGCGAAGACGTTTGGGCGCCAGAAGAAGATGTATATTGGGGCAATGAAAAAGAGTGGTTAGAAGATAACCGTTACTCAGGTGATCGTGAATTAGAGAACCCATTAGCGGCTGTTCAAATGGGCTTGATTTACGTAAATCCAGAAGGACCAAACGGCAAACCGGACCCGCTTGCAAGCGCAGTGGATATCCGTGAGACGTTCGGACGTATGGGAATGAACGATGAAGAGACAGTTGCGTTGATCGCAGGCGGACACACATTCGGTAAAGCTCACGGAGCAGGAGATCCTTCTAACGTAGGTGATGATCCAGAAGCGGCAGAGCTGGAAAACCAAGGTATTGGTTGGAAGAGCAGCTACGGATCAGGAAAAGGCCGTGATACCATTTCAAGTGGTGTTGAAGGCGCATGGACGGCTAATCCGACAAAATGGGATAACGGCTATTTCGAGCAATTATTTGGGTACGAGTGGGAGTTGACGAAATCTCCTGCAGGCGCATATCAATGGACGGCAAAAGATTTGTCAGAAGAGCAAATGGCGCCTGACGCAGAAGACGCATCGATCAAAGTGAAAACAATGATGACAACAGCTGACATGGCGTTGAAAGTAGATCCAACGTACGAAGAGATTTCTCGCCGTTACTACGAAAACATGGATGAGTTCGAAGATGCATTTTCTCGTGCATGGTTCAAACTTCTTCACCGTGATATGGGACCAACTGATCGTTATTGGGGACCAGAAGTTCCGGAAGAAGTATTAATCTGGCAAGATCCAGTACCGAAGCCAGAAAACACGCTTTCTGCTGAAGAAGTGAACGAACTGAAAGCGAAAATTCTGGACAGCGGCTTAAGCACGCAGCAATTAGTGAAAACAGCTTGGGCTTCTGCTAGCACATTCCGTGGATCAGACAAACGCGGCGGAGCAAACGGCGCACGTATTCGATTCGCTCCTCAGCGCAACTGGGCTGTAAATGAGCCGGAAGAATTGGCAAAAGTATTGAATATCTACGAAGACTTGAAAGCAAGCACTGGCAACAAAGTGACAGTGGCTGACTTGATTGTACTTGGAGGAAATGCCGCGCTTGAACAAGCTGTAAAAGCAGCTGGGTTCGACATGGAGGTGCCATTCACGCCAGGTCGCGGGGACGCTCTTGAAGAACAAACAGATGCTGAAAGCTTTGATGTGTTGGAGCCAGTTTCAGACGGTTTCAGAAATTACCAAAGCAAAGAATACACGACAAGCCCGGAAGAAATGTTGCTTGACCGAGCGCAATTACTCGGCTTAACAGCACCGGAAATGACAGTATTGCTTGGTGGTATGCGCGCATTGGGTGCAAACTACCAAGGTTCGACTGAAGGCGTGTTTACTGACAATGTTGGCGCATTAACAAATGATTTCTTCGTCAAATTATTGGACATGAACATCGAATGGACGTCAACAGGCTTCAATAAATACGAAGGTAAAAACCGTGCAACTGGCGAAGTGGATCGCACAGCAACACGTTTTGACTTAGTATTCGGTTCTAACTCCATCTTGCGTGCAATCGCTGAAGTGTACGCACAAGATGACAGCAAAGAAAAATTCGTTCGCGATTTCATCAAAGCATGGAACAAAGTGATGAACGCTGATCGCTTCGATTTAGAAAACTAATTTTAAAAAATCCTGATCAGTTAGCTGATCAGGATTTTTTTATGGAAAAATAATTCTGCGAGTCACATTGCATTGAATAACCGTGTTGAATCGACTTATGATATGTATTAGCTTTAGCGTAAAATCTCAACAGCACCCTCACTAAAGAAGTTAATCGATGAAACGGCAAGCTCTTGTATAAAAAGAGAGCTTGTCGTTTTTTTCGTTCAATAAACACTAACGTCTATAAATACGCACCCAATTGATAAAGGGTGCTCATCTTTCTATTTACAAAATATTTCAAAAAGCAGATTACTTTTTGATAAGAATACTATACAATTAGCACAATACTTTTAATGGTATCTAATGTAAAATTTAAAGGTATTATGAATTGGTCTATTTTACTCAGAAAGAGGAAAAGATATGTCAATAAGAAAGAAAAAATTGAAATTAAATTATCAAATTATCATAATTTCCTTAATGATTCTTGTTATTCCATTATCAGTAATGGGTTATTATTTTTACAAAACAACCACGAATGGCATGGAAAAAATAGGCGAAGAACGTGCGACCAATTCAATAAAAATAGCACAAAGTTTATTAGATAATAATGGAAAAAATTTACTAGCAATTACTAAATCCAATTCGAATTGGGAAGAATTCAGAATGGCAATCGAAGAAAATAATATTGAATGGATTCAAGTGAATGTTGATGAAAACTTAACATCAGTCTCCATTCTCGACTTTATTATTACAACAGATAATAAAGGAGGAATTTTGTCTTCTGCCGAAGAAATTCCAGGCTTAACAAAAGGAATAGATTTAGAAAAAATATTAGCCAATTTGAAAACGCAAAATGAATATTCCGGTCTTATTGATACGCCAGAAGGAATAGCATTTATAGCGGTTTCGAAAGTCACAAATGAAAATGGGCAAGCTTCACCGACTGGTATTTTGATTTTTGGGAGTTTGCTGAACCAAGAAACATTTAATTATTTAGTGGAGGCGCTGCAAGTCGAAGTCGGGATTGTCGATAAGCATAATCACATATTTGCATCCTCCGATAAAATTAAATCAGAAATGATGGCAAAAGATTTATTGCAAGGAAGCAGTGAGATATTGCGTGAGACCGGAATGGAAAAAGACACGATTGTTGTCCATGCCAGTAAACAACTCACAGATATTGCAAATGAGTCGATAGGATCGATTTATGTTGAGTCGCCGTTAAAAACAAGCACAAACGTCATGAAAACTTTGAGAAATATCGGCTTTTCAACAGTTGTTGTTTTTGCGTTCTTGCTGTCCATATTGACGTTGGTATTAAAAAGAAGAATCTTAATGCCCCTTAGGCACTTCACTTCAACTTTAGAACGAGTCGCAGCGGGTGCCTCAATAAACGAAATACCTGCAGCGATTAGCAGCCATGCGGATAATAATATCTTACGGCTTTTTGACCAACTGCATAGATTATCTTTTTATGATTTTTTAACCAATTTGCCGAATCGGCGGTCATCTTCAAACCAATTAGAGCAGCTTATTCGAAATGCTGGGAAATTCGAAAAAATCGCGATTATTTATTTGGATTTAGACCGTTTTAAGAATATAAACGATAGCCTTGGGCATCATATCGGTGACCAATTATTAAAATTGGTTGCAGGACGTTTAAATGACATTATTTCAAACAATGGAATTGTCGCAAGATTAGGCGGCGATGAATTTGCTATCATCTTGCCGGATATTAAAAATTTAGAAGATGTTGAACAAATAGCAGAAAGTATCTCAACATCTTTTTCAGAGCCACTCATTGTGGACGATTATGATTTATTTGTTACATCTAGCATGGGGATCAGCATATTTCCAGATGATGGCCAGACTGTCGACGCGCTATTTATGAATGCAGATGTGGCAATGTACCGAGCAAAAGAACAAGGCAGAAACAAATATGAATTTTACGATTCGGCGATGAATTCTTTTTCAATTGATAAATTAAAAATAGAAACGGCTCTCCAAAAAGCTTTAGAGAACGATGAATTCTTTCTTACGTATCAGCCGAAAATCTGTATTGAAACGAATGAAATTAATGGCATGGAAGCGCTGATTCGGTGGGTTCATCCCACAATAGGGATTGTTTCCCCAGTGGATTTTATTCCCATCGCAGAAGAAATTGGACTGATTAATGAAATTGGGAAATGGGTCTTGAAGACTGCATGTAGGCAGAATAAAGTATGGCAAGAGCAAGGGTTGCCTCCTATGAAAGTAGCTGTGAATATATCGGCTCGCCAATTCCAGCACGATGATTTCATCAAGACCATTTCAGCGATTTTGAAAGAAACTGAATTAGAGGTTAAATGGTTAGAGTTAGAAATTACAGAAAGTACAGCTATGAGCTATGCGGAAGAAACGATTAAAAAGTTAAACGAGCTGAATGAGATGGGCATTGCGGTTGCCATCGATGATTTTGGAACAGGTTACTCTTCACTCAGCTACTTAAAATTATTTCCGATTAAGAGCCTGAAAATCGATCGGTCCTTTATTAAAGATATTGAAAAGAATACAGGGGACCTCGCTATTGCCAAATCAATCATTACTTTAGGCCGGGCATTGAATTTTGAAGTGATTGCTGAAGGAGTGGAAAATGAGCAACAACTCGATATCTTAAAAAGAGAAAACTGCGATACGTTCCAAGGCTATTACTTCAGTCCTCCGGTACCAGCCGAAAAATTTGAAACAATGTTACTTGAAGTCCAATTAAATGTATAATTTTTTCTGAAATGAATTCGTACCATAAAAAGTTAGACTGCTTGATCCGTAGTTTAACGGAAATCAAGCAGTTTTTTTTTACAAGCCGTGAAACGGCAATATTGAAGCGCGTTTGGTACGATAAACCAAAGGGAGTGGCTGACTTATGAAAGTACATATAAATCTTTTAGCGATTTTATTAAGTTTATCGGGCTGTATAGCTGAAACGAGCACTGAACAAAAAGAAAACGATGGCCCGACCTCGGATCCGACTGTAGAGAAAACGCCGACGACAGAGAAATCGGATGAATCTGTTCTAAAGGAGGATACAAAACTCCAAATTGACCTTGCAGGCACGCCGATTCACGTGGAAGGGAAAGAGACGGATGAGGGCGCTCAAATCGAATGGACTGTTGTGTTAGAGGACGGTAAGGTTCAGCGATTTAATGTCGATATGCAAAAAGGTGAAGTGAACGAACTAACTGAAGAAGGGGATACAGAAGCTGTAGCTTCGTTCATCAAACCATCTTCAGAAATGACCATTCAATCCGATTTTCCTCAATTAAAAGAGAAGATCGATACGACGCCGCAGCAATTGAAAGACGATGAATTTGTCTATGTGGATCAAAACGGTGACGT
This sequence comes from Planococcus sp. (in: firmicutes), assembly GCA_041553775.1. Lineage (GTDB taxonomy): Bacteria > Bacillota > Bacilli > Bacillales_A > Planococcaceae > Planococcus. The sequence goes on along the minus strand of JBFEIJ010000002.1, from coordinate 67,430 downwards.
GGTTTTTTGGAAGGACGAGCAAGAACTAAAACGCATTACGGTTAATGCTCTGCCTGATTCCAGGTTATTAATGGACGAAGACAATCGAATTCTTGTGTTGACACAGCCATTCAATCGCTACGACCATGGAATTTTCGGCGATCAGGTTGAAGCAAGCGGCTTCGCAATTATTGATGCTACTACAAAAGAGCTGATTCAAGAAGCTTCTGTGCCTCAAAAGGATGTCATTGAAAGTTTGCAGCCGCTTTGGGTAGATTGGGATCAAAACGGCACAAAAGAAATCGTCTTAACCTTAAGCAATAACGCCACAGGTGCAAGGCTCGCAGTAGTTGATGAAACCGGGGACATTTTGGCAGAAGGCGAACCCCTCGGCCAGAATCACAGATGGCGTCATGCCTTGACCATTGGCGCATTTGGTGTGGAAGGCGAATTAGAGCTGGCTGAAATCACGACACCGCATATCGGCGGAAACTTGCAATTTGTCGAATGGAATCAAAAAAATGAGGAATTGAAAGTGAAAGCAGCAGGTGCTGAATACTCGACACATTCCATTGGCAGTAAAAACCTCGACATGCACACGTCATTGGACACTGATTTTGACGGCCAACAAGAATTGTGGGTGCCTAACCAACAAAAGAATGTGTTAATTGGCATTCAACGGACAGCTGAAGGCTTTGAACCGATTGATCAAGCTGAGTTGCAAGAAACCTTAAGTTCGAACGTTGTGTCCGTTACGAGCAATGAGCAGTCCGTATTAGCTGCAGGAACGGATAAAGCCACTTTGGATATTTGGATGTTCGTTAAATAATTGGATAAAAAGGTAACGACATAACTACTAAGCAGCCCCTTCAATTGAGAGGGGCTGCTTTTCATTTAAGAATTTAAAAATCTATTCACTTACTACATAATAAAAATACACTTCAATTAATATGTAAAATTAATAGATACATAGACGTATTGATGTTAGGGTAAGATATTACTAAAATATCATAGAAGCGCATAATTTTATTGGGTATATAAGACTTGTTTTATCATACTTAAAAATAAATCATAGAGATAAAGAAAAATCTGCCATCTCACAAAATGCGTATGTTTTCTTAAAATAATTGCCGATTTTCTTTAAGTGAAATCTTCAAGAAAGCTGCTTTCGCTTAAAATGGCGGTTATTTAGTCCAGAAAGGTAGATTTGCTATGTTTAACGAAAAAATAATGAAGCGCAAATTGATGCTCTTATCATTGATTATTTGTATTGTACCCGTTTTAACCTTATATATTATTAACGATAAAAAGTTTGAGGAATTAGCATTAGCTGAACTAGAAACCGAAAACAATCAAATGGCGAATTTAATCGATAAAGAGTTGGCGCAAATGCGTCAGACAGTATTGCTATTAGCCAATAATCCATCATGGGAAAAATATTACACTGAACCCGATCGCCAGGCATATTGGAAAGAGCAGCAAGTTAAGGCACTCCAGTATGTAAAGGAACAAATACCTGAAACGGATGAAGCATGTTTTCTGGACGATACTCACAACGGAGCAGAAGTTGTACGCGTGGATGAGTCGGTAGCGCTTGATTATGAACTGTCTGTGTCTGAAAAAGACCAGCCGTTTTATCAGTCTGCAATGCGATTGAATCATGGAGAAGTATATCAGTCGATGCCTTATGTGTCTGCGGATAGCAGGAGGTGGGTTTTCGGGAATGCTACGCCTATTGTGATTCAAGAAGACGGTCCTTTAAAAGGGGAAAAAGCAGGTCTGCTCCATTATGAAGTAAATTTATCGTATTTATCAAATGAACTGATCAATAATGAAAATCAGGAATTAGAAGCTTTTGTAGTGAATAACAAAGGTGATGTAATTGCGAGCAGCACGATAGAAAATCGAAAAGCCATCATCAAAACAGTTTCCAAAGCCAATGAACTTTCAGATGAAGAGTTTGGAGAGTTCCAGAAAACTGCAATGCTTCCGCACGTCAGTGAACATACAGTGGACAGCGATTTGTGGGAGAAAATTGATTTATCCTCGCAAGGCAGTCAATTGATTCAAAAAGACGGCAAGGATTATTTAATCGCATACCAAAATATAAAATTCAGCGAAAACATGAATTGGGTAGTCGGTTTGGTTAAACCGGTTCCAAGCAATGCATTTTTATCGGTTTCCAATGTCTTAATGTATATAACCTTTCTTGCGTTGGTGTTTTTTATTCTAGGCGGTTGGGGCATTATCAATAAGATTTTTAAAGAAATTAGTTTGTCTCAACAAGACCTGACAAAACTTGCGCATTATGATGCCTTAACAGGACTGCCGAATCGCATATTATTTCAGCAGCAGGTCAACGAACTTTTAAAGTCATCTATTTACCAAAAAGATAAAATATTCGCCGTTTTATTTGTGGATTTGGATCGCTTTAAAATTATTAATGACACAATGGGACATTCAACCGGGGATGATTTACTGAAAGAAGTGGCAAGAAGGTTGGAGGATTGTGTGGACGATTCAGATGTAGTCTCACGATTCGGCGGTGATGAGTTTACCATTTTACTGAGTAGCGTAAATACGAAGGCAGTTGTCAATTCAATAGCTGAAGACATAAACGCTGCTATGTTAAAGCCGTTTATGATCAATGACAATGAGTATTATATTAGCACTAGCATCGGTGTTAGTTTGTACCCTGTCGATGGCATTAACAGCGAAAGTCTAATAAAAAATGCGGATATCGCAATGTATAAAGCGAAAGAGACGGGGAAATCCAATTTTGTCTTTTATCAAAAAGCATTTAATAATGAGCCGATAAACCGGCTGCAATTAGAAAACTGCATGCGAAAAGCTTTGGAGCAAGAAGAGTTCCACGTGTATTATCAACCGCAAATTAAATTGCCAAGCGAAAAAATCGTCGGCATGGAAGCTTTGATTCGGTGGTTTCACCCTGAAATGGGTGTAGTCAGGCCAGATCAATTTATTCCGTTAGCGGAAGAAACCGGATTGATCAATCCGATTGGCAAATGGGTATTGCGGGAAGCTTGCAGGCAAAATAAAAAATGGCAAGATGAAGGGCTTGCGCCTATTGTTGTAGCTGTTAACATTTCTGCATATCAATTCCATTACGGAAACCTGGTGCAGACAGTTTCTGATGTGCTGAAAGAAACAGGGTTAGACGGCAAGTGGCTGGAGTTGGAATTGACGGAAAGCTTGCTGATCAATAACGAAGAATACGTATTAACGTCAATTGAAAAATTAAAAGAATTGGGCATTAAAATTTCAATAGATGATTTTGGCACAGGTTATTCCTCTTTAAGTTATTTAAAGCGTTTTCCAATCGATACGATTAAAATTGACCGCTCATTTATTAAAGACATCATTGAAAATAGCGAAATGAGAAGCATTACTAAAGCCATTATTACAATGGGACATGGACTAAATTGTAAAATTGTCGCAGAAGGCGTTGAAGCCAAAGAACAAAAAGAATTATTGAAATCGTATCAAGTTGACCAAATCCAAGGTTATTATTACAGCCCTGCTGTTGCAAACGAACATGCGGGCGCATTGATGCGAGAAGAGTGTTTTCAATCACGCGAAACAACTACGCAAATTGTATAATGGGCAAACAAAAAACGCTTGAATTCAAGCGTTTTTTTATTGACCTAACATTATTTTAAATCGACCAGTATAAAACATTGATCATCTTTTTTATGGGCGATTGCTTTTCTTTCATCAAGTTCATGCAAAACTTTATTTTTAAAAGCTGTTAAAGAAAGTGCAGAATGCTCCGCTAAGAGAGAATTTAGACGGTTCGTTTCAAGTGGTTCTGATACGCCATCTGTATACAAAAACACGCGAGAGCCTTTATTATACGAAAAAGTGCTTGTTTTGAAATCCATATCTTTAAATGTTCCGATAGGCGGAGAACTCGCATAAATTTCTTGCTGATTGCCATCCGGATCTTGATACAGCATGGGTGGATGTCCGGCATTGATGTATTCAATGGTTTGCTCTGCGGTATCAATGAAAAGATAAATAGCTGTGCAATAATGCCACACACTTTCATTGCTGCGGAATAATGTGTGCAAATGGCTATCTAACTCTTTCATCACCATATCCGCTGCAACGCCGGTGGAAATCAATCGATGAAATAGGGATTGAAGGGACATGGTGATAAGTGCAGAAGATATTCCGTGCCCCATTACATCTAATAAGATAATGCCATACTGGTGTTCATTGATCTTATAAAAACCATAAATATCACCAGACAGTCCACTAGAAGCCTTATAATAAGATTCGATTTGGAGATTATCGGTAGAAAGTGCTTTTGTTAAAGATTGTTCTTGTATTTTTTTAGCCAATTGCAATTCTCGGTAAGTATCTAAATTATATTTTTGATTTTGCTTATTCACTTCAAGCAACTCTTTTTGATTGGCTTCCAGTTTTTTTAAGGCAATTTCCAATTTGAGGTTGGCCTGCTCTTTTTCTTTAAGCGCCTCTTCAGCTGTTTGTTTCGCTATAAGCAATTGGTTTTCATACTCATTTCGTTTGCGCATCGGAACAATGATGCACGTAATCACCTGTTTATCTGAAAGCTCTTGAAGAGAAGCGTTCATGAGGACAGGAAGTTCCTCACCGTTTTTTGAATTTAAAGAAAGGTACATTTCCTCCACTTGATGCTTAGCCGTTAAAAGCGGAATGAAATAAAGTTGAAAAAACAAACGGGCAGGGTTGGTGAGGATGGAATTTATATGCTGACCAATCAGTTGTTCTGATGTATGCTCAAGCACTCGAAGCAAGGTTTCATTGACGGAAAGAATATGACCGTCTTTTGAAAGCGTCAGAAACCCGCAAGGTGCTTGGTTTAATTGTTCCTCCATTACGTAAGTCCACCTACATCCTCTTTATTCGGTTTTGGTGAATTTTCTTCCAAATATTCGCGAATCAAATGGATGGTTTCCTCTGCATGGCTCATATGGGGGAAGTGTCCAGTTGCATCCATATACTTAATCGTACTATTCGGCAAGCATTCATTCATGTATTCTCCCGCAGAAGTTGGTGCAATGATATCATTCGTGCATTGCAAAATAAGTGTAGGCACCGTCACTTTTGATAAATCAGGCCGATTGTCAGTGAAAAAACAGGCTTCCGCAAAATGGCGTGCGATAACGGGATCAGTCGAACAAAAGCGGTCTTCGATATCTTGAGCAATCTCTGGGCGGTCCGGGTTATTTAAAGCAGTCGCAGCGAAAGCATTAGCCCAACCGATGTAATTTTTAGCCATGAGATCAAGTAAGCCTTGCAAGTCCTCTTTTTCAAACCCGCCAACGTATCCAGGAGGGTCATTTAAATAACAAGCAGATGGACCAAGCATGATAAGTTGCGAAAAATACACCGGCTTGCGCAAAGAAGCAAGCATGCCAATCATGGCTCCGACAGAATGACCGACTAAAATTGCATCTTTTAAATCTAAGGCGGAACATACATCCAATACATCTTGTACATAGCCGGAAAGTTTACTGTATTTATCTGGCTCATAAGCGGTCAAATCGGAATTTCCTAAACCAACGTAATCAAATAAAATAACTTGATAATTCTCTTCAAATGACTCGGTAATTAAATTCCAGACCGTTTGATCACAGCCAAAACCAGGAGCAAATATCATTGCTTGTGTCCCAGAACCAAGAACTTTTACATTGTTTCGAGATAAGATATTTTGGCTCATCGTAAACCTCCTTAGACAATCGTTTTTACTGGGTGATTCATGTACTATTCATCATACCATTATCACTAACTCAACTTAGGATAAGTTGAACTATAAAATGGCTTTATTACACAATCTAACAGAGTTAGAAACAAGTTTAATTGGTGAAAACAGGAAATTTAGATGGAAAAAACTTAATTTAAAATCGCTTTAGACACTTTGGGTCTTCAATGTAAAGAGATGAGCAGTATAGAAAGGCTGAATTTAGAGAGCAAATTCTACAGGTGTACAATATAAATAGCATAATCGTTTCCGGTGTAAATTATATATAGGTAAATAGTGTAAAAATGCTCATAAAAAATAAGAATTTAGTACAAGATATGTAAAAAAATAAGGTAATAGCGTATAGTAATAGAAATAAAGAAATTGAAAATTGTATAAGATAATCAGTTTTGCAAACATTAAAATATTTTAAAAAGGGGGCAACTGCATGTTAATGGATCTGAATTCTTTAAATTACATAGCGATTATTGCAGGTGGAATTTTGTACATGATTTACGGTGGCATTTATTACACGGTCATGGTGGGGAAAGAAAACCAAAGCAAAGGCGCAATGAAATACATTGTTTCAATAATTGTGGCGTTTATCAGTTCGGTTTTTATCGCGATAATCGTTCAAGCAACGGGTTCAAACGATTTAATCGAAGGAGCTATGATCGGCGGCATTGTGGGGATCCTGATTTCAATCGTTTATTTGAAAAATACTTTATTTGGACTTGTGAACACAAAAAATTGTTTAATAGCAATTGGCGATCACCTTATTATCTTTACTTTACTGGGAGCGCTACATGGATTTTTTGTATGAGTAAAAGAATGGTGAATGGATAGCTTAAATACAGGTAGCTTTAGATGCAAAAAAGCGAAAGCTCAGGATAGCGGGGAGAATTATTTTGTCGACAATATTGACTGATTTATTTATTAATCTTTGCATTCTTTTTTCGCTAATTTTTATTTATATGCAAATAAGGATGAAATTAAAATTAGATGAAAAGCGGTACGTTAGCCCTGTACTGATTGATGGAGTTGCAGGAGGATTACTGGGATATGTATTGATGTCTTTTTCGATTCAAGTAAATTCAGAAACGATGGTCGACTTGCGTTTTGTACCGGTTATGCTAATTATTATGTTTATTGGGGTTCCACAAGCGATAATTAGTGCGGTTTTAATCATAATGGCGCGTTTCCTATTCGGCTTTACGACTTCTGCTGTTGCCGCCATGGTGCTCATGATTGTGTTGATCATTGGATTTATCTTAATTCTTAAATTAGAAAAAAAGATGGACCAGACCATCAATTCATATAAAACAAGCTTCTATATGATCGTATTTTCGAATATCGTCTTCACTGTTATTATTTCTTACTTAGTGAAAGATGGCGATGTATTAGCAAGCTTGATTTCTTCTTATTGGATTGTGTCGATAGTCGGTGGTCTTATATCGGTTTTCTTTGTGGAATACATATTGAAAACCCAGTATCTTTTAGTGAAATATAAAGAAGATTCGACAACGGATTTTCTGACGGGCTTGAATAATGTCCGCCAATTCGATGGCATTTGGAATACATTAGTTGGCAATGCGGCGGCTAAAAAGGAAAGATTGTCGTTATTGATGATTGATATCGATCATTTCAAAAACGTCAATGATACGTATGGCCACCCAGTCGGCGACAAGATTTTAATCGAATTGGGAAAAGTTTTAACGGATACCACACGCTCGTTTGATGTAGTTTCTCGAAATGGGGGAGAAGAATTTTCTGTGATTCTGCCCGATTGTCCGCATCAACAAGCGCTTGAAATCGCAGAACGCATAAGAAAAACTGTGGAACAAAACAAATTTGAAGTTTCTTCTAAAGAAACAATCTCGATTACGGTGTCTATCGGGGTTGCGACTTACCCGGAAACTGTAAGTGATACAGTGGAAATCGTCGATATTGCCGATGAAGGGTTATACAAAGCAAAACGAACAGGACGAAACAGAGTTTGTGCAATTCAAATAGCTTAATGTAAAAGGATGGGTTTTATGCACCAATAAGCGGTCGCATAAAACCCATCTTTTTTTGATTAGCGATGCTGGTCGAGCAGGATCGTGTTGCCGTCCGGATCCTCAATGGTCAAACTGGCAGGACCTTCACTTGCCTCATCTGCTTCGCTGAGTAGAGGGACACCGGCAGCTTTCAAGTTTTTCTGGATATCGCGGATATCCGTGAAATCCTGTAAATTTTGTGCATTTTCATCCCATCCAGGATTGAATGTTAGGATATTTTGTTCGAACATGCCTTGGAACAAGCCGATCACCGTTGATCCATTTTTCATGATGAGCCAGTTTTGTTCAATATCGCCCCCGAAATGTTCAAATCCAAGCTTTTCATAAAAATCTTTTGAAGCGTGAATGTCATGAACGTTTAAACTGACTGAAAAAGCTCCCAATTGCATGAAAATGCCTCCGTTTCATAGATAAGATAAAAGAAACTTTCCTGCTTACCCATTCGATAACAAGTCGAATGATTCCTGCTTGTCCGCTTTATGGAGCATCAAAAGTCTTTTAAGCACAGACATTAGCTATAAAGCTTTCCACTTTATAACGAGCTTTAAATAGTTTATAATTGTCAGTTGGTAACAGATATTTAATGTAAATCACGGATATAGATTATGATAAACTTAATACAGAAGGCAGAAGAGCTGTATATGTACAGTTTGAGCTGCAAATATACGGGATAAGGAAGGGTATAATGAGCAACCGACATGAAAAAACAGACGTTATCTTAATTGGTGCGGGAGTTATGAGCGCAACTTTAGGCGCAATGCTTAAAGAAGTGGCACCGGAGTGGGAAATCAAAGTGTTTGAGAAGCTCGAAAAAGCGGGGGCGGAAAGCTCCAACGAGTGGAACAATGCGGGTACGGGGCATGCTGCACTGTGCGAGCTTAACTATACACCCGAACTACCAGATGGTTCTGTAGAAATCAGCAAAGCCATCAAAATCAACGAGCAATTTCAACTTTCTAGACAATTTTGGTCGTACTTAGTTGAAAACAAGCGTCTGAAAAACCCGAAAGAGTTTATCATGCCGATTCCACATATGAGCATGGTGCAAGGCGAAAAAGACGTACGCTTTTTGGAAAAACGCTTTGAAGCATTGTCGAAAAATCCCTTGTTTAAAGGCATGGAATATTCGACAGATACAGAAAAATTGAAGCAATGGATTCCGTTGATCATGGAAGGCCGTACATCGAACGAACCGATCGCGGCGACTAAAATCGACTCCGGAACAGATGTTAACTTTGGTGCGCTGACGGAAATGCTGTTTGAGCATTTGGAGCAAAAAAACGTTGAAGTGAATTACAAACACAGCGTCAAAGACATCAAACGTACGAGTGACGGACTTTGGGAAGTCAAAGTCCAAAACCTCGAAGACAATAAAATCGAGTACCATAAAGCGAAATTCCTCTTTATCGGCGGCGGGGGCGGAAGCTTGCCATTGCTGCAAAAAACCGGTATTCCGGAATCGCGTCAAATTGGCGGCTTCCCGGTGAGCGGCATGTTCCTAGTATGTACTAAACCGGAAATCGTTGAACAGCATCACGCAAAAGTTTACGGCAAAGCGAAAGTCGGCGCACCGCCGATGTCCGTTCCGCATTTGGATACGCGCTTTATCGACAACAAGAAGTCATTATTATTCGGACCATTTGCCGGCTTCTCGCCGAAGTTCCTGAAAACGGGCTCGAACATGGACTTGATCGGATCGGTTAAACCGAATAACGTCTTCACGATGCTTGCTGCAGGAGCGAAAGAAATGTCGTTGACGAAATACCTTGTTCAGCAAGTGTTGTTATCAAACGAAAAACGCGTCGAAGAACTGCGTGAATTCATCCCGACTGCCAAAGTTGAAGATTGGGATGTTGTTGTTGCAGGACAGCGCGTGCAAGTGATCAAAGATACGGAAGCGGGCGGCAAAGGCACGCTGCAATTCGGTACGGAAATCGTCAGCGCAGCTGACGGATCAATCGCGGCATTGCTTGGAGCATCACCAGGCGCTTCAACAGCCGTTCACGCAATGCTTGAAATCTTCGACAAATGTTTCCCAGAACATAAACAAGAATGGGAACCGAAGATTAAAGAAATGATTCCTTCTTACGGTAAAGTCCTTTCTGAAAACCCTGAGCTTTTTGAAGAAATTCATACGGCGACAGCGAAAACACTTGGACTGAACGTACTGGATCATTCCGCTTTTACAAATACTCAAACAGAAGCGACGTTAGTGGACGACAAAGCATAAGAATTTTAATATGAACAAAAGAAGATCCTTCAAACCGCTAATGGTTTGAAGGATCTTCTCTTTGTGCCGGAAATATCCGGAATTAGTTTTATTTGAAGAACGGTGTTTTTTTCAGAGCGACTGCCACAGGAATGGCGACTAGAATACCGACAACGTTTTGAACGATATTGCCGGGGATTGAAGCAGCTGGAACGACGAAGTTGCCGAAAATAATTGCTTCTCCTACGTAATAGACGGCTAGCATCAATGGAATCGAAACGATGGCTGCCATGATATTAAAGCTGACGCTTTTACCTTCGCGGCCATTTGACCAAGCGATTCGACCAACTAGATAGCCTTGCAGGCCACGAGCCACTATCGTGATTGGTGCCCAAAGCGTCCATCCAGATACCAAATCAAATAGTCCCATGCCGACTGCACCCGCAATCGCTGCTTTTTTAGGACCAAAAACGAACGCGATAATAAAGAGCATCGCTGTTCCGAGGTGAACCAAACCGCCATTTGCTGTGATTGGCAATTTAATGTTCAATAATAAAGTAGCTACAAAAACAAGTGCAATGGACATGGAAGTCAAAATAAGATTAAATGTGCGCTTATTGGAATAAGACGCGACAGCTGTTGTTTTTTGCATGACGATAACCTTCCTTTTCTTAAGAACCATAGGAGCCGCATGTGGCGGGATTTTCCGATGCTTCTGATTTTAAATTTACTGATAACATTAGCAGACGACTGACATAGCGAAAAGTGTCAATTTGATAGAAAGTTTAGGGGTCAGTTTCATTTCTGATGAAGAAGCTAGGATCTTGTGCGGTAGAAAAATGAGTTGACACATTCAGGCTCATGCCTTATTGTTAAAGACGCGATGAGCTCGTTTACGTAAGACGGACAAATACTCCTTTTAGGAACACGTTGTGAACCGTGATTTGGACGCCGTAAAGCAGCACCTTACCTCCGGGTAGGGTGCTTTTTCAATTTATATAGAAAAAGTATGAAAAGAGGCTGGACCAAAAGTTATAAAAACTTTTGAGCTGGCCTTTTCTTGTTCATGTACACCCAAGGTGGATACTTTCTTTTTGGTCTACAGCAAAATGTCACCTCGGATAGGAAGAAAATTAATTTGATGGGGTTACTTGTCTAGTAGTTAACTAGAAAATGGGATAAAATAGCAGAAAGGCATCAGAAAAATGATGTCTATGATGGGAGACCACATATATGTTAGCAGAACAAATTCGCTATTCCAGATTGGCAAATATAACAGAAATCATTAACACCAAACAAGATTTGCGTGAAGTGTTGCAACACGTATCACAGGCGATTTCAGAAGAAATCGTCCAATGCGATTCGGTCGGAATTTTCATGGCTCAAAACGACGGTATGTTCCAAGGGTTCGCGGGAAAACCGGAAGTGATCAACGGGCAGCACCTTGAAACACAGATCATTGATCCGGCACAGGACATATTGGCCAAAGAAGTGATAGAGAAGCGAAAAACAATTTACATTCCGGACACGTCAAAAGACGACCGTCCGGATCCAAGGTCAATCGAAGCTTTCCACATAAAATCGCTGTTGGCATTGCCGATCGCGTTTGAAGAAGAGTTGTTTGGGCTGGTTTTCTTATTTGACTACGGCATTCCGATGAATTTGACGGAGTTGGAAATTCAAAGTGTGGAAGCCTATGTCAATATGGCAGCAGTGGCCATTCAAAATGCCAAATCATTTAAGAAAAAAGAAGATTTGATTGCAGAAAATCAGCTCTTGCTGAATGTGACGCGAGAGTTGTCGATGTGTTCATCGATTCAACAATGTCTGGACAAATGCTTTTACTATTTAGAAAAAATCCTAGGCAGCGAAAAAATTATCGCCCATCTATTAGAACTGGTAGAGAAGAAAACGGTGGGGCTGACGAAAACGAATAAAACTTGTAAGTGGTCGGTTGAACACTGGGAAAAGATATTGAACGAAGCGGCTTGCGAAAAGAGCTATGAAGAATTGGTGCGGGAAACCATTAGATCGAAAAAAGTCCTATTGATACCAGGGAAAGAACATCAAGGCTTGTTAATGATTCCGCTTGTTTCGATGGGTGAATCTTTGGGCGTCATTACGGTGGCAGAAGCGAACGCTGAGAATTATGAGGATTCTCAAATTCAAACGGCGCAATCGATTGTCGACACGACAACACCGACGTTTTCAAATTTACTGCATATGGACCAGCTTGAACACATGGTCGAAGAACGGACGAAAGAACTTGCAACCGCTAACGAAAAGGTGACAAGCGTTATTGAAAGCATTACGGACGGCTTTTTTGCGCTGAACAAGAACTGGGAATACATTTATATCAACAAGCATCAATACTTGCCGTTGAATAAGAAAGCTGAAGAAATGATGGGCAAGAACATGTGGGAGTTGTATCCAAGTGCCGCCAAAACGATTGTCTATGAACAATTCAATCGCGCAATGCTAGAGCGGGTGCCGGTGCATTTCGATTTCACTTCGTCGGAAGGCTATTGTTATGAAGCTGTGGCCTACCCGTACGATGAAGGAATTTGCTGCATGATGAAGGACGTTACAGAAAAGAAAAAATACGAAATAGAATTGAAACGGTTAGCTAACTTGGATTTAATCGGTCAGATGGCAGCCGGCATCAGCCATGAAGTACGCAATCCGATGACGACGGTAAGAGGTTTTTTGCAATTGTTAGAGCAGGAAGAGGAATTAAAAGCACATGCAGGTCATTTCAATTTGATGATTGAAGAATTGGACCGGGCCAATTCGATTATTACGGAGTTTTTATCAGTAGGAAACACGCGGACATCCGATTTACAGATGTCGTGCTTAAATTCAATCATTAATGATTTGTCGCCATTGATCAAAATTGATACGCATAGCCAAGACAAAAAAATCGAAATTGAAACGGAAGAAATTCCAAATATACTATTAAATCATAACGAAATTCGCCAACTTGTCATCAATATTTACCGCAATGGCTTGGATGCGATGGGGGCGGGAGGGGTGCTGCATATCAGCACGTATTACCGAGTAGACGAAAATTGCGTCGTGCTTGCGATACAAGACGAAGGGGAAGGAATTGAAGCAGACGTTTTGGAGAAAATCGGGACGCCGTTCTTTACAACTAAAGACAATGGGACGGGATTAGGGATGGGCATCTGTTATGCCATCGCCGCCCGCCACAATGCAAAAATCGAAATCAAAACCGGTCATGGAGGCACGACTTTCTTTACGAAATTCTTTTTGTAGAAGGTGAAGATAAGTCAGCAATCGCCGCCACCGCCGCCAAAATCTCCACAATTGTCTGAGGAAGCAGAGCTGCTGTCGTGATAAGTTCCTGAAGCGTTGTCTGCATGGTTGTGTGGATGAGAAAGATTGCTTTTACTGCTTTTTCGCCAATCAAGTAAAGCTGCAAAGGCAATAGCTGAAACAACAGGTACAAAAAACCACATCATCAAAATCACTCCTTTTGCTATTTATATGGATAAAGAAAAAAGCCTTCTTGTTAGTTACGAAAGAAGGTAGATGAAGTTTCAGTTTATTTCAAAAAAGGATATCTTCCTCAGAAATGGAGCGTTTATATGAGATTTGGCATGATCGGAACGAATTGGATTACCGACCGAATGATCAAAGCGGCAAAGGATTTGCCCGCATTCAGCATCGGCGCGATTTATTCCAGAACAGGAGAAACCGGCAAGGCATTTGCTGATAAGTATGGGGTTGAACATGTTTATACCGACTTAGCGGCAATGTATCAAAGCGGAACAATCGATGCGGTTTACATCGCCTCTCCAAACGCGTTTCACGTGGAACAAAGCATTCTTGCAATGAAACACGGCATTCATGTGCTGTGTGAAAAGCCAGCTGCTACCACTGCAGAAGAATTTGATCGCGTCATCGAAGCTTCGCATAAATACGGTGTTACATTTATGGAAGCGATGAAGTCGACTGTGACGCCGACATTCCTGAATGTTAAAAAAAATCTGGATAAAATCGGACCATTGCGCCGGTTTGTGTTCCACTATAATCAATATTCATCCCGCTATGATAAATACAAAGAAGGCATTATCGAAAATGCCTTTAAACCGGAACTTGGAAACGGCGCAAAAACCGATCTGGGCGTTTATGGCATCGCGCCGATTGTCCATCTTGTCGGCGAGCCGACAACGGTGCTGAAAAATCATCATTTATTATCGACAGGTGCTGAAGGGCAAGGGAGTATGATCCTCAATTACAACGGCTTTGAAGCGATCGTCATGTACTCGAAAATTTCCGATTCGTATTTGCCGAGCGAAATTCAAGGCGAACTCGGCGTAATTGAAATCGATCGTATCAGCGACCCGAAGCGCGCCTTACTGAAGTACCGGGACGGCAGCACAGAAGACTTGTCTGTGGAGCACCGTTTTGACACGATGTATTATGAGCTGAAGGAATTTATCGGCTGCGTATCGGATCGAAAACTGGAATCCTCGATCAATACCCATGAGCGTTCCCGAACAGTCGTTAAACTATTAGCCCTTTAAATACAATAGAAAAAAGCCAATGCAACTGCGAATTCAACTCGCGCGTGCATTGGCTTTTTTAGTGCAGATTATTTTTAAATTAGTTTGAAACAGAAGCGCCTTCAGTAATCGAGACAATGTTTTTGTCATTAGCTGTTACGTTTCCTGAGGCTTCAACAGTAATGGACTGTCCTTCTTCTAGATTCGTAAAGACAATCGGTGTAACGATTGAAGCTGCATTTTTTTCAACATAATCCAGATCCACTTCCATTAGCAATTGACCTTGTTCAACAAGGTCGCCTTGCTCAATTTTTGAAGTAAATCCTTCACCTTTCAGGTGAACCGTATCAATTCCGATATGGATCAAGATCTCTGTGCCATTATCGGCAGCAATGCCGATAGCGTGTTTTGTCGGGAACACTGTCACGACTTTGCCGTTGACTGGTGAAACGACTTTCCCATCAGTCGGGCGTATCGCAAAGCCGTCGCCGACCATTTTACCTGAGAATACTTGGTCAGGAACTTCGCTGATCGGCAAAATTTCACCGGTCATTGGGCTGCTGAATTCAAATGCAGCCATGTTGACTGCAGCTTCTTCAGCACTAGGTGCAGTTGTTTCTTTAACACGAGGTGCTCTGCCGTTCATAATATCTTGCATTTGTCCGCGCAGATTATCTGAAACAGGACCAAAAATAGCTTGAATGTTATTGCCGACTTCCATCACACCAGAAGCGCCTAATTTTTTCAAACGTGGTTTGTCGACGTTGTTTTTATCTGCAACGCTGACACGCAAGCGTGTAATACAAGCGTCAAGGTTCAAGATATTGTCTTTTCCGCCCATGGCTTCAAGAATTTCATATGGCAAATCGCTGATTTCTTCATCAACATCGTCGCCTTCTTCGTCTGCTTCACGCCCCGGAGTCATTAAATTGAATTTCTGGATAGCGAAACGGAACCCGAAATAATAGATGACTGAGAATACCAGGCCAACGACGATGACCCAGAACCATTCTGTTCTGCCGGGCATAACGCCGAATAGCAAGAAGTCGATCAGTCCGCCAGAGAAAGTCATACCAATTTTGACGCCAAGTAAATGCATCGTCATAAATGATAGTCCCGCGAAAATAGCATGGATACCGAACAACACAGGTGCAACGAATAAGAACGAGAACTCAAGTGGTTCTGTAATGCCCGTTAAGAATGATGTCAATGCACCAGAAGCCATAATACCGCCGACGATTTTCTTTTTCTCAGGACGTGCTGTGTGGTAAATAGCGAGCGCAGCAGCTGGAAGTCCGAACATCATGAACGGGAATTTACCTGTCATAAACGTACCGGCAGTGAAGTCGACGCCGTCTTGCAATTGCGCAAAGAAAATACGCTGGTCGCCGCGGACAATTTCACCAGCTGCGTTTGTGTAAGTACCAAATTCAAACCAGAACGGTGAATAGAAGATATGGTGCAAACCGAATGGAATCAATGAACGTTCGATGGTTCCAAAAACAAATGCTGCAAGTGTACGGTTTGTTTCCAGCATGAAATAAGAAAGGGAATTTAACCCGCTTTGCGCAAATGGCCAAACGAGGAACATCACAATCCCTAGAAATACTGCGGAGAAAGCAGTAGCAATCGGGACAAATCGTTTACCGGCAAAAAAGCCGAGAAATTGTGGCAAGTTAATATTATAGAACCGGTTGTACATATAAGCAGCCAAGATACCGACGATAATACCGCCGAAAACACCCGTCTGCAAAGTTGGAATGCCTAAAACATCGGCATACTTGGGATCTGTCAGCATTTCAGGTGTAATGTCGCCAAATGCTTTCATCGTGACATTCATGATCAAATAACCGATGATAGCGGCGAGTCCTGCTACGCCATCGCCTTTAGCGAGTCCGATGGCAACCCCGACCGCGAACAGCAACGGCAAGTTAGCAAAGACAATACCGCCGGCTTCTGCCATGACGAATAGGATTTTTTGAAGCCAATCAGCTCCGAAGAATGGGACCGCTTCCAAAAAAGATTCTTGAGCAAAACTTGTACCGAATGCAAGCAAGATACCTGCGGCTGGCAAAAGAGCGACCGGGAGCATCAATGCTTTACCGACTTGTTGCATAAACCCGAAAAGATTTCGGGATTTTACAGGTTGAGCAGATTTAACTGTCATAAATAATTCCTCCTTGTTAGTGAAATGGAATAATATTGATGCGACCAAAAGGTGTGTTATGGACAAAAGAAAAGGCATGAGCAGAAAAGACAAGATTAAAAAAGGTGGATTTATCCCTTTGGTTTAATCATTGAATCTTTTCATACTCATGCCTGATCGTATCAGTAACACGTATGTTTTGGTTTATTTAATTATTGAGCAGGCGCTGAAGATGGATTGTTAAATAAAGCACTTCCGCTTCATCAACGGGCTTGTTCAATTCGTTTTGCATCACTTTAATCAGCTTCCAAGCAAGATTATAGCACACAGGATATTCTTTTTTCAACAATTCTTCGAGTTTGCGTTCTTCGGCGATTTTATTGCCTTTATGAGCGCGGTCAATCGCGCGGTGCAAGTGCTGGATCAGGCGGTGATAATCGACATCGTCTCGTTGCAATTGAAGCGATAAATTCGCCTCAATGATTTCGACTAGCTGCGAAATCAGCGCATTATAGCGATTGATGTCGCGCAAAGACTTATCGGTTACAGCGCTATGGATATGAAGTGCGATAAAACCGATTTCTCCTTCAGGAAAAGCGAGGTCGGTGTGCGATTCCACTTTTTTCACGACTTCTTTGGCGACCCGGTATTCCTTCGGGTAAAGCGCTTCGATTTCGTAAAGGGATGGATTCGAAAATTGCATATCTTTTTGCGCCCGGTTGATTGCGAATGCGAGGTGATCCGTTAGCGCAACGTGAATGTACTCGTTTAAATCTTTGCCCATCTGCGCCTCGATAAATAGGAGCAATTCTTGAATAAAGCCGATTAAGTTTTCTTCGATATGCGGCAGCAAATTGACGTATTGCTCCATCTCTTTTTCATCTTTCAGCAAAAACGTTTTATCGGCATTATCGAAAGGGATGCTATCGCCTTTTTTGCGGTTAAAGCCAAGGCCATTGCCAATCAACACCACTTCTTTATACGTATCGTGGCGAGCGATGACGACATTATTATTTAAGACTTTTTCTACGATTAAAATCTGTTCCATGTCAGCCTCCGTCTATTGCTTGGCTTTGCATATATCTAGCTTTACCTTGTCGTTTCACTCAAAGTGAACGATTTCCGCTAATTTGGTTCTGTTAAATATTGCTCTTTATTTTCTAGTTAATCTAACGATCTTATTAGTTGAATAGGAATGACTAATATTTTTCTTTAAGTAAATTTTTCAAGGATTCTTCAATGACAGCTTCTAAATCATTTTTGGATAAATCGTATAGTGTTCCCGAACCTTTAAAATACCCTCCAAAGTAATACCATAGCCCAAATGTATTAGCATAAAAATCATCATCGTATTTTGGACCATCATAATCTATTGCTATTTGAGATCGGTACTCTTTTTCTAAACAATTTGCCGAAGTTAAGTCTTCTTCTGTATCTCCGTCGATATCCCTACAAACCCAAATCCTTAGGTTTAATTTTCCTTGATTTTCAAATTCCTTCGTATACTTGATTTGAAGAATTGTAGCCAATTGGTCAGCTAACCTCTCTAGTTCAACTATATTCCTTTTTAAATCTTCGTTTATTTCAGCTTCTGGAATGAAAACATAATAATCATTTTTTTCTTCTGGTAGATCTTTTTTGAAGGCTTTTCTAAATTTGTTAAACAAAATTTACCCTCCTAAAGGACCACGAGTCTAAATTTCACTCTTCTTTCGCAGTTATCCTGTCTGTTAGCTAAATAAGAAAATTAACAATTGCTCTGTAACAGAGTCTCTATTTTAACTGATGAAAGATCCAAAACCTGCATTTTCTTGTTGATGACTAGATATGGAGCAAAACAGCGAAGACGCCCGCGGCAAGCGTAGCTGCTTTGCGGAATATCGACATTCGCAGTAGAATTATTCTATCATTTTTCACCCTATTGTAATAGCGATAGAGAAGCTCTGAAAAAGGTTAAGCTTTTGTAAACGTGCTGTGCATTGATTGAGTTTAAAAAAGTTCAAGCGTATACTGACTTAATAGTTTCATTACGGAAAACAAGGAGGCAATAACGTGTCAATCAAACCGAAAGCAGTATTTTTGGATATGGACGGAACAATCTTGAATCACCACAACAAAGTGAGCATTCATACAAAAGAAATCATTGATAGTTTGCGCAGCGAGGGCGTATTCGTTTTTATAGCGACAGGCAGATCGTCGACTGAATTAGAAGGAATGCTGCCGCCAGGATTCGCAGTAGACGGCATCATTTCAGCGAATGGCATGGCAGGCTATATTGGTGAAGAAACGGTGTTTGAGCATTCGTTATCAATGGAATTGGTCGAATCGATTATTGAAAAAGCCCGTGAGCATGGAATCTATTACGAACTTTTCCCATACAACGAATCGCGCATCGTGCTCCAACAGGACCGGAGTTTTGTAGAAGCGGCTATCCGTGAACCAAAACCGGATACGGTGCAAATCAACGAATGGATATCGCGTCAAAAAGCGATAGCGGAAGAAATCGAGTGGACGGAATCAATTGTGGGCAATCATTTCTCCAAATTCTACTTTTTTGCGCGGACGATGGAAGAAATCGAAAATTGGAAAGCAGTGCTTGCAGAGCTGAAACCAGATATGGACTTTACGATGACGCCGTCTTCGCCGCATAACGCGGAAGTGATGGTCGCAAATGTCAGTAAAGCGTCAGGCATCGAGCAGATGCTGGAACGCTTCGGTTTAACCGGCTGCGACACATTGGCAATCGGCGACAGCGACAACGATGTGAAAATGTTCGAATTCGTTACGCATGCGGTAGCGATGAAAAATGCCCCTGATCACATCAAAGCACTAGTTGATGAAGTGACGGAATTCACTTGCGACGACGATGGCGTTTTTCATTATTTGAAGAATCATGTATTAGCACAAAAAGTGTAAAAGAAAAGGGATGCTCCTTTATGCGCATCCCCTTCAGGCTATCAAGAAAGTCTCAGGAATCCGTATTTTCCGAAGCTTATCGCTCGCTTTCCGTGGGGCGGGAATCGAGCCTCCTCGTCCACTTTGTGGACTGCGGGGTCTCTCAAACCCGCTGTACCCACAGGAGTCGAGCGAACGCTTCTCCAAATACTTTAAGAGTTTATTTGTTTTTTAATATAGCCACAAAACTGGTCTTTTATGAAGGATAGTGGATGTTAACTTATTCAACAATCTAGAAAAGGGGATGCGGCTGTATGCGCATCCCCTTTTCTATTGCCCAAGCCTGGATTCAGTTTTCCAAGTACCGATAAAGCGTTGATTTGCTGATGCCAGTTTGTTCTTTGATGTCAGCGAGGCTGTATTGTTTGCTTTCATACAATGCGATGGCTTTTTTCACGTTTTCGTCGGCTTTGCGCGGACGCCCGGATACGGCTCCTTTTTCTTTCGCCGCCGATAAGCCGGCTCTCGTTTTCTCACTGATGGCGTCGCTTTGAAAATCGACCAGAGAATGAAGAATTTTTTGGAAAGAGTATTGTTTGTCATTGGCGGTATCGATTTCTTCACGAATCGACATTAACGACAACCCTTTTTCTTCAATCATGTCCAATAGCTCCACTAAATGGCGAGATGAATCCGCCCATGTGTAAAGTTTGGAGACAATGATTTTATCGCCGGAATCGGCATTTTCGAGCAGCTCGTATAAGTGTGTCCTTTTATTAGGAAGCGCATGTTCTTCAATATAAATAGTTTGGCAGCCTGCGTTTTCCAGTTGTGCAACCTGGTTTTCGCATAGCGGATCTTCTGCACTTGGCCTTGCATATCCTATCAGCACGGTAAAATCTCCCTTACATTGCGAATTTAATCCATCATACCATAATTGGAAGAAATAGTTCCAAAAAGGTTCTCTTTTAGGAATAATGGTGATACACTATTGCTATTGCAAAAACGCAACACGTATACGCGAGTAATGCGTAAAAATATAAAGTAAGAGGAGCAAGATGCTGTGTTAGAGAAATTGAAAACTCAATGGTTCGGCAATGTGAGAGGCGACATCCTAGCAGGGACGGTTGTCGCACTTGCATTGATTCCGGAAGCGATCGCATTCTCGATTATTGCGGGAGTCGATCCGATGGTAGGGCTGTACGCTTCGTTCAGCATCGCAGTTATTATCGCATTTGTCGGCGGACGCCCTGGTATGATTTCTGCGGCAACGGGCGCTATGGCGTTGCTCATGGTGCCGCTGGTTCGAGATCACGGTCTTCAGTATTTATTGGCGGCCACTATTTTAACAGGGGTCATTCAAGTGTTATTCGGGGTATTCAAAGTGGCGAAAGTGATGAAATTCATCCCACGAGCCGTTATGATCGGCTTTGTGAACGCCCTCGCGATCCTGATTTTCATGGCGCAAGTGCCGCATTTTATCGGTATTAATACACTAACGTATGTGTTTGTTGCCATCACATTGGCGATTGTTTACATCGTTCCGCGCTTCTTCAAAGCCATTCCGGCGCCGTTGATCGCGCTAGTCGTCTTGACAGCCATCACAATCTATTATGGTTTCGAATTGCGGACAGTAGGGGATTTAGGGACTATCAGCCAGACATTGCCGACATTCCTATTACCGGATGTACCGGCTAACTTAGAAACCTTAATGATCATCTTGCCATATTCACTGGCATTGGCAGTGGTCGGATTGCTGGAGTCGTTGTTGACGGCAAACATCGTCGATGACATGACTGGCACACCAAGTGATAAAAACAAAGAGTCAAGAGGGCAAGGAATTGCCAATTTCGTTACTGGATTTTTCGGCGGTATGGCGGGCTGTGCAATGATCGGCCAATCCATCATTAACGTTAAATCAGGTGGCCGCGGCAGATTGTCCGCTTTGGTTGCCGGGTCATTGCTTATGTTCTTGATCATTGTACTGGGGAACGTCGTTATACAAATCCCAATGCCGGTTCTTGTCGGCATCATGATCATGGTATCGATTGGAACGTTTGATTGGTCATCGTTCAGTTATTTGAGAAAAGCACCAAAAGCCGATTCAGTCGTCATGGTTGTGACGGTTGCTATCGTCGTTTATACGCATGACCTTTCTATTGGAGTTCTTGCAGGTGTGTTATTGAGCGCCATCTTCTTTGTCGCTAAAATCTCCAAGATCAAAGTGGAGAAGAAATTGCTGGAAGATGCACAATACCGCGTCGTAGGCCAATTATTCTTCGCTTCCGTAGAAGATTTTCTTGAAAAATTCGATTACGAAGTCGAAGGACAGAAAGTGTATATCGATTTTTCGGATGCACATATCTGGGATGATTCCGGTGTCGGCGCTGTCGACCGAGTCGTCATGAAATTCAAAGAAAACCGCAACGAAGTGATTATCACCGGCCTCGATACAGGGAGCCAGAAGCTGATCGATCAATTGGCCATCTTCACGAACGACAAGGCCAAATTGCCATCCCATTAAACCTATGAAGGAGTGCTGGAATATGTATAATCAAATTTTACTTGCGGTAGACGGTTCAGACCACTCAGTGCGTGCAGCGGAAGAAGCAGTTAAACTTGCAACGGGTTCTCCGGAATCCCAAGTGACAATCGTCTATGTTGCAGACCACGCCAATGCTAAAAACGAAGTGTTGCACAGCGGCAGTTCGATGGAACTCGATTTGCAGCGCAGAAAGAAAATTCATCCTGTGGAAGAAACAATGGCAGCTCAAAACATCAAATACAAAGTCGAAATCCTTCACGGCACACCGGGTCCGGCAATCGTTGAATATGCCAATAAAGAAGCATTCGATATCTTGGTCATCGGCAGCCGCGGCTTGAACTCGCTTCAAGAAATGGTTCTTGGCAGCGTCAGCCACAAAGTCGTAAAGCGCGCGAACTGTCCGGTACTGATTGTTAAATAGTGTTAGGTCGCTCCAGTCGCTTTGGTAAGGGCAAAGATTATTGCTCCTGCGCAAGCTCGTCGCCAAGGAGTTGCCAAAAACCAGGCACCTCCTTGGCTCACGCCTAGCCCCTTGACGCGCCTTCACTAAGAAATATCTCGATATGGAGCAAAGTAGTGGAAACATGAATAAGCTCTGCTCCTACAGCTCTGCTCCTACAGCGCTTCGCGCTTCGTCGCAAAGACATGGATCTCGCAGGCTTCGATCAATGTCTTGCCCGCGGCAAGCGAGGCAGTTTTGCGGAATATCGAGAATTAGAATCTTTAATTCAACTTCATCTAATTCAATTAGGAGCTCTTTGGGGCTCCTTTTTTATGTAAAGGGGCATGGTCATGGGAGACTTCAAAGGCACAGACACAAAGAAATCCGGATTGATCCAGACGCCGTTCTATTACGGCTGGGTAATTGTTGTTATTGCGGGGCTGTCCTATTTTTTCTCAGGTCCGGGGCAAACGTATTCGAACGCTATCTTCATTGATTATTACATAGAAGAGTTCGGATGGAGCCGCTCTGCGGTTTCCGGTATTTACTCGGCGGCGACATTGCTCGCTGGGCTCATGTTGTTCATGGTTGGCCGGATGATCGATAAATTCGGCGCACGAAAAATGGCGGTCGCTGTTTCCATCTTGTTGGCAGCGGCGAGTGTGTTCAATAGCTTTGTCGTCAACTGGGCGATGCTCTTTTTCGGCTTTTTTGCCGTTCGCTTATTCGGTCAAGGCTCAATGTCGCTCGTCCCGAATGCGCTGGTGCCGCAATGGTTTATTCAAAAACGCGGTCGGGCATTAGGGTTGGCTGCGCTTGGGGGCATGATCGGTTCTGCCGCTTTTCCGCTGCTCAATGTCTGGCTGATTGAAGCATTCGGCTGGCGCACGGCTTGGCAAGTTCTGGGCGCATCAGTCATTCTCATTTTTACACCGCTTGCCTTTTTCTTTATCCGGAACCGTCCGGAAGATTTCGGTTTGCGTCCAGATAACGAACCTAGCGTAACCAAAGAAGAACACCAACGGCAATTGTCCGCAGATATTAGTTGGACTGTGAAAGAAGCACGGTCGACCCGCACGTTTTGGTTATTGCTGTTTTGTGTCGCGATACCGGCGTTGGTGAATACCGGCATGACGTTCCACCTTGTTTCCATCTTTTCGCTTCAATCTCTGGGTCCGGAAACAGCGGCAGCTGTCTTGAGTCTCATGGCAATTATCGGTTTTCCCGTGACGTTTTTGGCCGGGTATTTACTGGATAAAATCCGGGTGCAATGGATGCTCGCGGTTGTATTTGCTGGCGAAATCGCATCAATTTTCTTGTTGAAAGAAGCGACGGCGTTTTCATCCGCGATTTTATTTGCAGTCGTGTGGGGATTCATGCTCGGCATCGAACGTGTGACGCTCGGCGTCATTTGGCCGAATTATTTCGGCAGACAATACTTGGGCAGCATCACGGGGATTTCGATGGCAGTGATGGTCGTTGGATCGGCTCTTGGACCTTTGCCGTTCGGGCTGTTTTTTGATCGTTTCGTCGGCTATGACGAAGTACTATGGATCATCATGATTTTCCCGCTATTGGGGATCATCGCCTCGTTGCTTGCCCATCCACCAGTAAAAAAACCGGAATAGACAATCAAACCGTGAAATGCTTTGGCATTTTGCGGTTTTTTTATATGGAAATCCGTCTCTTTTACAGCTTCTTGGTATATGATATGAAGTAAAAAGGGAGCGGTTAAATGAAAACAACACCGATTTGTTTCATTGGAGCTGGACTGCATTCGACGACGAATATTTACCCTGCGGCGCTTGAAGCGGGAGCGGAAATTCAAGCAATTGCGACGCGCAGTGTGGAGCGTTCTCAAAATGCGCTCAAACGCTTAGGGAGCGAAGGCAATGCCTACGATGACTTCCGTCTCATGTTGGTGGATGAGCCATGTGCGGGCGTCGTAGTAGTTGCACAGCCGGAAGACCATGTCGCGCTAGTTCGGGATTGCATCAATGCTGGAAAGAACGTATTTGTCGAAAAGCCGCTCGGCATGACAGAGGCCGAAGCGGTGGAAATTGCAGATGCTGCCGAAACGGCTGGCGTTCAAGTAATGGTGGGATTCATGAAGCGCTACGCACCGGTTTACAAAAAGCTCAAAGAAGTCATCGATAGCGGTTCACTTGGAACTGCGCGGTCGTTTCAAGCACGCTTTGCGGTCGATAGTACGCTGTTTTGTAAAAATGATGAGCAGTTTATGAAATATGCCGCGATCCATATGGTGGATTTGGTGCGCTTTTTGTTCGGTGAAGCAGTAGAGGTCAAAGGGTTCAAAAACAGCAACGCCGAGTTTATTTCCCATAGCATTTCGTTGAAGTTTGAGAATGGCATAGTCGGCAGTTTGTATTTGAGCGGCATGACCGCTTGGACGCGTGAAAGTGAGAATATGACGGTGACGTTTGATGAAGGATTCGCGTTTGCCGATGAAATCAATGCGTTGACGATTCACAAATCACAGCATCACGAAGAACAACCGTGGCAATCGATCGAAGAAGCGGATACCCATTACAAGCCGTCTGCGACGCCAATGTCTGGCGCTTATCGGGATCTTTACTTGCGCGGCTTTGTCGGTGAAATGGCGCATTTCATGGAATGCTGCAACACAGGAGCGGTGCCTTTATCGAATGCACAAGATAACGTAAAGACGATGGCACTGTGCGAGCGAATTTTAGAAAGCCTGACGTAACGTGTTTAGCGAGAGCCGAGAGTGGAATAGGAAAAGTACGAGACCGATTGATTCGAAAAGAGGCGTTTTCCATTGCTAACCCATCAAATTCTTGTGCTTTTGCTCATTGGCTATATTGTCTACACCATCGATTTGAAAAAGAAATATTTTCCGGTGCCGGTCGTTTTGGTGCTCATTGGCCTTGGGCTGTCATTTGTGCCGGCTTTTTCTGCGGTAAGCTTATCTAAAGATACGATTTTTGAAGTATTCTTGCCGGCGCTTCTTTTTGTGGGAGCGTATCAGTTTCCACTGAAGAAATTGAAACAAAACCTCGGTATTATTGCTGCGCTGAGCACGCTCGGCTTGCTTGCGACCGCGATACTTTTAGGGTTTTCCATCTATTGGGCAAGCAATTTCTTCATGCCGCTATCATTAGCCGGTGCGTTTTTGCTTGCAGCGATTCTGATCCCGACTGATCCGGTTTCGGTCACGTCCATTTTAAAAGACAGCAGCGGAGCGGACGGCATTGCAGAAGTTGTCGAAGGCGAATCGATGGTCAATGACGGCACGAGCATTGTCCTTTTTACGATCTTCTTAGCGATGTATGAAACCGGCAATTCATTTTCAGCTGGTTCTTTTTTGCTTGAATTTCTCATCGTCTCGCTCGGCGGAATCGCTAGCGGCCTGCTGTTCGGATGGGTGTTAAGTAAAATCATCCACATCACGCACCACAGGCAGTACCAAGTCATGCTCAGCATCATTACAGCTTACGGTGGCTTTTATCTAGCCGAAGCCATTGGCGTATCCGGCGTGCTTGCTACAGTTGTGACCGGCATCATGCTGTCCTATGAAATCGACAAAACCGCTGAAGAGCACGCAATCGAGGAGTCGCTGAACGGATTTTGGAGCATTGTGACACCGACGCTCCTATCGGTCCTGTTCTTATTGATTGGCATCCGTACTGCAGAGTATTTACACATAGCGGAATGGGGCTTTGCCGCCATCATTTTCTTTTTGACGCTGTTCGCCAGGTTCTTGATGTTGAGCGGTTTCATCTACGCCATTCCCGCATGGCGAGATGAATTCAAAAATGATTTCAAGACAATCTCTTTGATTACGTGGTCCGGGATTAAAGGTTCGATGTCCATTGCGCTCGTGCTCTGGTTAGAAGAAGGCGGGACAGGACAAGAAGCATTGATAGTGTCTTTATCGTTTGCCGTCATTCTGATGTCGCTCGTCTTTCAAAGCATCGGGATCTATCCCTTAGCGAAAATACTGAAAAACGATTGAGGGTTCTACGAATTTATTCAATAAAATTAAAACCCCTATGAAATTTCATCTGAATTTCATTCGCCCCCTGTACAGTATGAATAAGATCAGGTGATTTAACCGAAACCTTTTCAAAACAGGGGGTCATATTATGCAAGTGCAGGAAAAGAGTTTGCTGACAGTCATTGGTTGCCAAGACCGTGCGCGTTGGAATCATCTCATCGCCGAATTTGCGAATGCCGACATCTATTTCACGCATCAATATTTTATGAGCGCCCTGTTAGTGGATAAAGGGGAAGCGTTGTTATTCCATTTCAAAAGCCCGGACGGCAAAATCGCGTATCCGGTCATCAAACGCACCATTGAAAATGACAAAAAGCTCGACCTATATGATATGACGACGCCCTACGGCTACGGCGGCCCGCTGATTGCGTGCACCGGCGATAAAGAAGCGTTGCTGACAGAGTTCCGGAACGAATTGGATGATTATTGCCGGCGCCATCACATCATTTCCGAATTTGTGCGTTTCCACCCGCTATTGAACAATCAAACAGGATTCGAAAAAGCGATGGAAACTTCCCATATTAGCAACACCGTGGCGATGCAATTGCAGGACGGGGACATACTCAGCCAACTGCCTGGCAAAAACCGCAACATGATCCGCAAGGCGATCAAAAATAACGTGGTTATTCAAAAAATCGATGCGGAAGATTATCTTGAAGAATTTATTTTGATGTATTACGCCACGATGCGCCGCAACAGCGCCGCTCGTTATTACTTTTTCACAGAAAACTACTTCCGCAAAACCATCGAATTGTTTGGCGACGACCTTCATTTGTTCGGCGCGTTTGTGGAAGGCAAAATGATTGCTGCGACATTGGTAGTGAGCCGCGGAAAATTCATACATTACCATTTAGCTGGATCGTTGATGGAGTACCGCAATCTCGGCGCGAACAATTTGCTACTGTTCAAAATCGCTGAATGGGGCCAGGAGTGCGGCGCCGAAGCATTTCACCTAGGCGGCGGCTTTTCTGGACAGGCGGATAGCCTTTTCAGCTTCAAAAAATCTTTTAGCCAGGATACGACATTGGAGTTCCATATCGGTAAAAAAATTCACAACGCCGCGCTTTATCAAATGTTGTGTTTTGAGAGAGAGATAGAAGACGACAATGGCTATTTTCCTTTATATAGAGCTTGAGCGAAAAGGGCGTCCTTCTGGGGCGTCTTTTTTGTGTGCAGATAGTATTTTGGGGGTGAGAGATAGTATTTGATAGTTATGGGAAAGTATTTGCCGCGTAAGAGATAGTATTTCGCCTCTTTGAGAAAGTAAATCCGAAATTTTCCAATTAAAAAATCTTCTTACATGCTTTGGGGCAGGAAAATTGAGGCGAATAAATGATGAATTGCCACCACTTTTCTCGTCCTAATAGTATTTGGCGGCTGGGAGATAGTATTTGATGGTTATGGGAAAGTATTTGCCGCGTAAGAGAAAGTATTTCGACTCTTTGGGAAAGTAAATCCGAAATTTTCCAATTAAAACCACGAAAAAAGGCATTCCAGCGCTCACTGGAATGCCTTTCACTAATCAAATTCTACTTTTTCACAATAAACGCCATGTGGCGGCCGGCTTTCCGGTTTTCCCGGTATGAAAAGCCAGCGGGATCCTGGAATGTGCATGTCCGGTCGACGGCAATCGCTTCTGGAGGGATGCCAGCGAGTTCGCATTGTTTTTTCACGACGGATTGATTGTCAATATGGTATTTGCCAGTCGATTCGTTAAAGTCGATAAAGCTATCGGCATAGCCGAGCGCTTTGAATTTTACATAGACATCTTCATCGACTTCGAATTTTTCCTGACTCAATGCGGGACCAATTTGAACGCGAAAGTCCTCCGGTGGACAGTGTTCGGTTTCAATCAAATGAGTGAACAATTTCAGTGAAATTTCTTTCACCGTCCCTTGCCAGCCGGAATGGACCGCACCGACAACGCCAGTCTTTTCATTGAAAAACAGTAACGGCACGCAGTCGGCAGCAAAACTAGAAAGCGCAATGCCGGGTTCGTACGTATAAAGTGCGTCAGTTTCTTGGATCGCACTCGCCAGTTCAATCGCGCCGCGCCCTTTATCCGCCGCTTCTACGCGATAGAAGTTCGCG
Organism: Planococcus sp. (in: firmicutes); assembly: GCA_041553775.1. Classification (GTDB taxonomy): domain Bacteria; phylum Bacillota; class Bacilli; order Bacillales_A; family Planococcaceae; genus Planococcus. The sequence continues at coordinate 38,746 of JBFEIJ010000002.1, read as the reverse complement.
CTATGGGTTTGCTGAGCGCAGACAAAGTCTTTCACATTCAGATTTAACGAGGCGGCAAGATGCGCACGGTTATCAGCGATCACCGCAGGGTCCTCACAAGTATGAAGCGCCATATTGTTTTTTTCAGGCGCGGTCTCATCTTTCATTGTGACGCCCGCAAGAAATTGGTTGTTATTGGTATACAAAATCGATTTCATCTTCGCACCTTCTTTCCATAAATATCGTGAATTCGCTTCTTTCTCCGATTTTATCAGGATATGTTAAAACATGCTGTGTCGAGCATATCGAGACGCACATAAAAAGGAAAGCACGCTAGTCAGCGCACTTTCCCTTATGCCTAATCCGAGCTTTCGCAAATAACCTTGATATTTTCCAGCGTGTGAGCGGCCGAATTTCGGCTTAGGCGTTCGTAAATCATCCGATCGGTGAGCTTGCCGAACAAATCGTCGGGAATATAGCTTTCAATTTCCAAAACGAGCTCGGTCCCAGACTCTAACGTTTGGTAAGAGCAAGACTGCCGCGCATTAAAACTGCCGCTCATCATGCCGGTCCATTTTGCGCTGCCGCCCGAGATTTCACATTCGGTCACTTGAATGGTTTCAGGGAAATGGATGCCCATGATGGCGTAATCCGCTTCTACGACGGTGCCGAGCTCTCCGTTTCCGTCGATTCTTTTCGGAACTGCCAAATGATTATAGAAATGCGCCCAATTTTCAGGGTTGATTGTATAGCGAAAAACTTGTTCGAGTGGAGCATTAATGAAGATGGTCTGCTTTGTGTGAGCCATGCTGTCAGTCGCCTCCTGTGTTGCAAAATGATGTTATTTTCATTATACAACGGGAACAATATTTAAACCTTTATTATCTGAAAATTAAGATAAAGTGATTGTGCAATTTCTGTGGATTTTCTCTGAACTTGTTTAGCACAATTTCAGTAGGGAAAATGAAGAAAAACGAATGGTATAACAAGAACGGAGGAATTGGGATGTCAGAATACAAAAAGAATAGTCTGTCATTGATTGGCGCAGTCGGACTCGGCACTGGCGTTATGATCAGTGCGGGGATTTTTGCGCTGCTCGGACAAGTAGCGCAACTCGCCGGAATGTGGTTTCCGTTAATCTTTATAGCGGGTGGAATTGTGACGGCCTTTAGTTCATATTCCTATGTTAAAATGAGCAACGAATACCCGTCAGCGGGTGGGATTGGCATGTTCTTGGTCAAGGCTTATGGAAAAGGCACCATCACGGCGTCAGCTGCGCTTTTAATGGCCATATCGATGGTCATCAACCAAAGTTTAGTCGCAAGAACGTTTGGTACATACACGCTTCAGCTATTTGATGTCAGTGAAGCGAGTTATTTGGTGCCGTTATTGGGTGTGGCGTTATTGGCGTTTGCCTTTCTAGTGAATATATCCGGAAACAGCTTTATCCAGTCGTTCACGTCGATCGCCTCGCTATTGAAAATTGTGGGCTTGGCTGTTTTTGGGATCGGTGGTTTGAGTGTCGCCGGATTTTCTTTTGCCCCTGCAGAAAGCAACGGCAATGCAGTCGATCCGACAATTGTCAGCTATATTGCAGCCGTCGCATTGACGATCTTGGCGTTTAAAGGATTTACGACCATTACGAATAGTGGGTCTGAAATAACCAAACCAAAGAAAAATGTCGGAAGAGCCATTATGATTTCCATTTCGGTTAGCTTGCTTGTTTATTTGCTGATCGCTTGGGCAGTTTCCAGCAATTTACCGCTAAATCAAATTATTGAAGCGAAAGATTACGCGCTTGCAGAAGCCGCGAGACCTGCATTTGGCGATTACGGACTGTGGTTTACAGTCGCGATTGCAATTGTCGCTACGATTTCAGGAATTATCGCCAGCGTGTTTGCGGTATCCAGAATGCTGGCAATGTTGACGGACATGAAATTGATTCCGCACAAGCATTTCGGTATGCCTGGCGGGATCCAAAAGCATACTTTGGTCTATACGATTGTGTTGGCCATGGTGCTGACGATTTTCTTCGACTTGAGTCGCATCGCTTCGATGGGCGCGATTTTATACCTCGTGATGGATATGATTATTCACTGGGGAGTATTCAAGCATTTGCGTGGGAAAGTCGCTGCAAATCCGTACATCGTCTTAACAGCGTTCATTTTAGACGCCATCATACTTAGCGCGTTTGTGTGGGTAAAAGCGAGCTCCGATTTATTCGTAGTTGGCGTCTCAGTCGTGTTTATCATTCTGATTTTTATGGGCGAACGTTTTTTCTTAAAACGTACAGCTGAAGAATAGAATGAAAAAATGAAACGAGATTTGTTGGAGATAGAGAAGATCTTTTGTCAGTGCGTATAGCAGACAAGAGATCTTTTCTTTTTTTGTTCGGGAAAGTTGTTTATCTGGTCTTTTGAAGTTCCAGATCTTAGTTGTTAGTAAAATTCATTCTTTTGAATGAAGTATAAGCTCTAAATGAATTGTATTATATTGGTAGAACGTGCGCGCCACTACAAACCATGGTTAGTTTAAAATGAACGGAATAATTATGAAAAACACTGAGGTTAGACAGAAATTATAAGGAGAGAGATGCAATGATTACAGGATTGTATGAAGCACATTTACCAGTAAGTAACCTTTTGAAATCAATCGAATTTTATCAAAAATTGGGGTTGGAAAAAGCCTTTCAAAATGAAAGTTTGGCCTTCTTCTGGATTGAAAAAGGACGTAGTTGGTTAGGTTTATGGGAAACGGATAAAGTGGAAATACCTTACCATCCATCGTTGCGACATGTCGCTTTCCAAGTGGAAATTGAAGAGATTGAGAAGGCAAAAGAATGGCTTGAAGACAAAGAGATACCAATCAAAAAAGCGTTTGGTTTTTCTGCTGAAAATCAGCCTTTGGTTTTACCAAACCATCCTCATTCCCATGCTGCTATCTACTTTCACGATCCAGATGGAAATTCCCTTGAATTGATAACACCATTAAAATTGGATTTCGAAGAAAGATTTCAAATGATGTCATTGAGAGAGTGGAATAATAAAAACAAATAAGAAGTACAGGGCGCACTGATAGTAGAGAATAGTGGTAAGAAGAAACTTTGATTTTATTGGCACACAAAAAAGCTGATCGACTCTAAAAGTCGGTCAGCTTTTTTATCTAGATGAAGCACATCTTCTCGCATTCGATTTCCTTATATTAACATTATAGCATATGAAAAACTGAATTATAAGTCTTATAAAAATCGCAGAACATCATTAATATAAAAGTAGGACAATCTGGGTTTCTAGCTCATGCAGCACCTAATTTAGGGGGATGTATATTGAAAGTTTATCCGTATAACAAAGAAAATGAACGACACATTACGAAATTCAACTCGAATTTTAAGATGAACCGAATCGCCAAAACAGAAAGCGCAACGTATCTGGGGATGGTTGTTCTTGAGCCCGGCGAAGTGATTGGGTTTCATCAAGCGGTCATTCCTCAAATTCTCTTGGTGGTCGATGGAGACGCTTGGGTGAGCAGCGATACACAAGAAAAACAACGGCTCACCAAAGGAGATATTGTGAGCTGGGAAAAAGGCGAAGGTCATGAAACAACGACAGACAGTGGATTAACAGCTTTGATTGTTGAAGCGGAGGACTTATCAGTATTGAATAACATGTATTCTGTAAAAAATTAAATCTGAGGTTTTATTTTTCATCCCGTAAACCATAAAAAACTTTTTTATAAACAATTTCACCCCGAAAGGAACATGCACATGTTAGCTGATAAAGGACAAAACTTAAGTTACAAAAATTCTACTGCTGAAATCGAAGCCAGCGGTACGGAAACAGCCATTATATCAGTGGGAGCAACCGAGCAATTTGGTCCGTATCTTCCAATGCATTTGGATACGTTGATTGCTGAGCGATATGCAGCAACATTTGGACGAGTATTGGATGCCTATGTATTGCCTACGCTTCCATTTAATACGTCTGAAGAACATGCCAATTGCAAAGGGACGATTACGGTTAGCCCAACGGTTCTCATGAACATGCTCGAGGAACTCATCGTGAATTTGACGAGGCAGGGGTTTAAAAAATTCGTATTATGCAATGGTCATGGAGGGGCATATTGGGAAGCGGCTTTCGTTAAACAAATCAATTATAAATACCCCGATTTGATTTTAATCACGACGCATCGGCATTTAGCTTGGGAAGAAGCTTTGCAGCATGTGGGCTTACAAGGGTTGGATGAAATGCATGCAGGACTCTTGTCTGTGTGTACGGCAATGTGGCTTTGTCCAGATTTAGTAGACCTAAAACCAATGGGATCCGACGTGCCAAGTGAAAACAAGAAATTTGCAGATTATGTATATTGGGATAAATTAACAAAAGATGGATGTTGGGGGAAGTTTGAGGATCAAAAATACTCTTCGGCGCAATTAGCCAACATGGGTGAAAAGTTTTGGGAGTTTTACATAGCGAAAAGAAGTGAAAACTTAAAACAGACACTGGAAGATGCATTTGCGATGAAAATGTCCCATTAAATGAAGGTCTAATTCATATAGGAGACTTTTACTGAATAAGCAATTGGCATCCCCAAAGAAATCGATTAAGATTAGCGAATAAGAAACGGACTTTATACGAAAGCGGTGGCGTTGGTGGAACAAGTGATACGACAAAAATTAAAAGAAATTGAAGAGCAGTTTCAAGTGAAAGTACTGTTTGCAGTGGAGTCCGGCAGCCGGGCATGAGGGTTTCCATCAACTGACAGTGATTACGATGTGCGTTTTGTCTACATTCATCAACCGGATTGGTATTTGGCGATCGATCCGCAGGGCATCGGCAACAAGCGGGATGTGATTGAAATGCCGATTAACGACATGCTCGACATCAGCGGATGGGAAATCACAAAAGCGCTGCGGCTGTTCCGCAAAAGCAATCCGCCTTTTCTCGAGTGGATGTATAGCGAAATCCGTTATTACGAGGCTTTTTCAGTTAAAGGGAAATTGAAGCAGCTTGAGGATGAAGTGTTTTTCCCGAACGCGAGCCTGAATCATTATTTGAATATGGCCAAAAGCAATTACCGCACCCACCTCACCAAAAAAGAAGTAAAGATTAAAAAATACTTTTACGCGTTGCGTCCTGTACTCGCGGCAAGTTGGATCAAAGAGTATCAGACCATTCCACCGATAGATTTTCATGAGTTATTGGAAGCGCTAGTGCCAGATGGACAATTAAAAGAAGAAATTTATACTTTGCTGAAACGTAAAAAAGCGGGCGAGGAAATGGATTTGGAACAACGGAACCGCGCCATTCATGCATTTTTAGACAGTGAAATCGAAAGCCTTGAAGTTTACGCGAGAACCTTGCCGCCGCGTGTAGGAGATCCGACAGCGAAGCTCGATGCGTTGTTCAGAGAAACATTAAAAGAGGTTTGGCAATAAATGCACAAAAAAGTTGATCGACTCTAAAAGTCGGTCAGCTTTCTTCCGTTTTCGGTTTAAAAAAGTACGTCCCGGCTAATAAAAACGTTGGAAGAGCAGCAAGTCCGAGGATCAACAGCCAGTCGCCAGCAGCCAAAGACACGGTGCGGAAAAACGGCTGGAGCGGCGGCAGATAGATAACGACTAGCAATAATACGACAGAAGACAGCACAGCGCCGATCAAATACAAATTGCCAAATGGATTGCGGGCGAAAATGGATTTTTCGCTGCGGCAGTCGAACACATGGATAAGCTGAGCCATGACAAGCGTCGCGAAAGCGGTCGTCTGCGCATAAGGCAAATCAGCGGGGTTTCGGTCATACACAATAAGAAACGCAGCCAACGTCGCCGAACCAATCAAGAAGCCGCGGGACAGAATTTTCCAGCCAAGTCCTCTTGCAAAGACGCTTTCAGCCGGATCGCGCGGTTTCTTTTTCATGACGTCGGCTTCAGGACGGTCGAGGCCGAGCGCGAGTGCTGGCAACCCGTCCGTTACAAGATTGACCCACAGAATTTGGATGGGGACGAGCGGCAGCGGAAATGCGAGAATCATGGCAAACAGCATGACGAGAATTTCCCCGACATTGGAGGCGAGTAAATAGCGGATGAATTTTCGGATGTTGTCGTAAATATTGCGTCCTTCGACAATAGCTGATTTGATGGTCGCAAAATTATCGTCCATCAAAATGAGGGAAGAAGCTTCTTTTGCGACGTCAGTGCCGGTGATGCCCATCGCGACGCCGATGTCCGCTGTCTTAAGGGCAGGCGCATCATTCACGCCGTCGCCGGTCATCGCGACAACCCGTCCGTTTTGCTGCAGCGCTTGAACGATTCGCAGCTTATGTTCCGGCGTGGTCCGTGCGAAGACCGAAGCCTGCTCGACAACGACTTGAAGCTGTTCTGCGGACATGGTATCGATTTCTTTGCCTTCTACGACCAATTCATTAGCTCCCGAAATATGAAGCTTCTCAGCGATTGCCAGTGCAGTCGCTGCATGGTCGCCGGTAATCATGATGGTGCGGATTCCAGCATTTCGGCATTCTTGAATCGCCGTTTTTACTTCTTCACGCGGCGGATCCATCATGCCTTCAAGCCCGATGAATACAAGATCTTTTTCGATTGCTTCTTCGGTGAATAGCGTCGTTTGAGGCGTCAGCGGCTTATAAGCAATCGCCATGGTGCGGAGCGCATTGTGCGCCATGGCGGCCACTGCATCCTCTATACCCACCAACTTTTCGACACTCAGAGGCTTTTCGGTCTCCCATAAAATCGCATTACAACGGGTTGCTAATATGTCAGGTGCTCCTTTTGTTATGGCAAAAAATTTACCGCTCGAATTCTGAACGATTACACTCATCATTTTGCGTTCAGAATCGAATGGCAGCTCTTGGACAAGGGTGAATTCTTTTTTGAGCAGTTCTTTCGTCATCCCCGCTTTCATCGCGGCCACCACCAGCGCGCCTTCAGTAGGGTCGCCATCAATCGCATACTCTTGGCCTTTTTGGTGTACGGTCGCGTTCGTGCACAGCATACCGTATTGCAAGAGCTGATAAAGAGCGGGAACGCGTTGCGGTTCAACAGGTTGAGCGGTTTCAAAAAAGCGGCCAGTCGGTTCATATCCAGCGCCTTCGACCGTCCATTCGTGTCCACCGCTCCATAGATGTGTAACGGTCATTTCGTTTTCGGTCATCGTACCGGTCTTATCGGAACAAATAACAGAAGCGCTTCCCAAAATTTCAACAGCCGGCAGCTTGCGGACGACCGCATCTTTTTTGATCATTCGCTGTACACCGATGGACAAGGCGATGGTGACAACTGCGGGCAATCCTTCAGGAACGGCAGCGACGGCGAGCGACAAACCGGCAAAAAAGATGGTGTAAAAATCATTGCCGCGCAGCACACCGAGAGCAACGACAATCGCCGTCAGTAAGAGGGAAGCGACGATCAGAATTTTCCCGAGCTGTTGGAGCTTCCGTTGCAATGGCGTTTCAATGCCATCAGCACCATGCAACAGCCCTGCAATTTGCCCCACTTCGGTGTTCATGCCGGTCCCAACAACAACGCCCACGCCGCTGCCTCTCGTTGCGAGTGTACCCATAAAAGCCATATTGCTGATGTCTGCAAGATTCGGGTTGGCAACGGCCAAAGGTTCGGTTTGTTTGGCATCCGGCATCGATTCTCCGGTCAGCGCGGACTCCTCGATTTCCAAGCTGACGGCTTCGATCAGCCGCACGTCCGCGCCGATTCGGTCGCCGCTAGAGAAACGGATCACATCGCCCGGTACAATTTCGCGAGAAGGCAGGCGCGTCCATTCCCCATTGCGAAGCAATTGGACTTGGGGAGCGGACAGCTTTTTCAACGCTTCGAGTGATTTTTCCGCTTTGCGGTCTTGGTAAAAGCCAAGAAATGCATTTAAAATAACGATCAAAACAATCGCAGCTGCGTCAATCCATTCACCAAGAACGAAAGAGATAGCCGCTGCGGCTAGCAACACCATAATCATCAAATCTTTGAATTGGCTGAAGAATAAAAAGAATAAGGAATGCTTTTTCGCTTCAATCAATTCATTAAAGCCGTGTTGTTTTTGGCGCAAGCGTACTTCTTCGGTGCTCAACCCTTGGAGCGAATCGGTTTTCAACGTCTCCAGCAATTGCGCCCGGTCCATTTCATGAAATTCCATGGCAAGGTCTCCTTCCGCTTTTTCGCTCCGGTTTCCGCATTTTGGTCACTTTAAATATGTTTGAATATTCAAATTAATTATAACAGCTACTGCATTTTTAAACAGTTTTTATTGGGAACCAAGACATGGCAAAAGAACATAGAAGGGAATAAAAGCCGCGTTGACAGGAAAAAAGTATTACGGTAGACTTATAAAATAAGTGAATATTTCCTCACTTCAGGTGAGGTAGAGGCGCGGAATTTATTAGTCCATAGAAGAGTTTGAGAAACAGGGAGGCTATGGAGAAGGAAAGACCGCCGAAGTTTGCAATAGTTCTCGTTATTGCTTGCTGGGCCTGCAGTGAATAATTGCAGGACTGCCGTATTAGACTTCCCAGTCTTTTACGGAGTGCTATCTCGTTAGGGACGTAGAGGATTTAGGGCAAAGCGATCTGAGTCTATCTCAGATCTTTTTTTGTACACGGTTTCACTTTTTTCACTATTCAGAACCACGAACTAAAAAAAGGGGGAGAATGGAACGATGAAAAAGAAATCAGGTTTAGTATTAACAGCAATGTTGTCATTAGGTATGTTGCTTGCAGGGTGTGGGTCAGATGAAGGCGACTCATCAAGCGGCGGTTCTGAAGAAGGCAAAACATTTAAAGTCGGAATGGAAGCCGGCTATGCACCATTCAACTGGACGCAAAGCGATGATTCTAACGGCGCAGTGAAAATTTCAGGCAACGCGGAATACGCAGGCGGTTATGATGTGGAAATCGCGAAACAAATAGCAGAAGGTCTTGGCATGGAATTAGAAATCGTTAAAACAGAATGGGACGGTTTGGTGCCGTCATTGAACTCGGGCAAAATCGATGCCATCGTTGCGGGGATGTCCCCAACAGCGGAACGTAAAGAAACCATCGATTTTTCTGATCACTACTACACTTCGGAATTGGTAATGGTCGTGAAAAAAGGCGGCAAATACGACGGCGCAAGCAAACTTGCGGACTTCGACGGTGCGAAAATCACAGCGCAATTGAATACATTCCATTACTCGGTGATCGATCAAATTCCAGGCGTTTCAAAAGAGACAGCAATGGAAAGTTTCCCGGCTATGCGTGTAGCGCTTGAGTCTGGCATGATTGACGGCTACGTAACAGAACGTCCGGAAGCGGTCAGTGCTTCAGCAGCGAACGAAAACTTTGCAATGGTGGAATTCTCAGACGGCTTTGAAACATCAGAAGACGATACAGCAGTTGCAGTCGGCTTGAAAAAAGGCAATGACTTCATAGAACAAATCAACAAGACATTAGCTGGCATCTCAGAAGAGAAGCGCCAGGAAATTATGGATACAGCTATCAAAAACCAACCAGCTGCCCAGTAATATCGAGGCGGTGCCGGCTGCATCTAAATGCAGCCGGTTTTACTTTTTTAGGGGGAAAACCATGAGTCTTGAATGGGTTATTACGATACTTACAGACAACTGGCCGATGTTCTTGCGCGGCGCTGGTATGACGTTGCTGATTTCCATCATCGGTACGTTAATCGGAGCTGCGATTGGTCTATTCATCGGCATCGTACATACGATTCCAATGCCAGAGCGTGGTCTAAAGCGCTTTGTTCAAAAATTAATTAATTTCTTATTGTCCGCGTACGTTGAATTTTTCCGCGGCACGCCAATGATTGTACAAGCAATGGTCATTTTCTATGGTTCGGCGATGGCGTTTGGCATTGATATGGATGTCTTTACGGCCGCAGTTTTCATCGTCTCCATTAATACCGGCGCATATATGGCGGAAATCGTCCGAGGCGGAATCATTTCGGTCGATAAAGGGCAATTTGAAGCAGCGCAAGCAATCGGCATGGATCATTTTCAAACGATGATCAATATTGTTTTGCCGCAAGTCGTGCGAAACATCTTACCGGCAACTGGTAACCAATTTGTCATCAATATTAAAGATACAGCCGTATTGAACGTGATCGGCGTAACCGAATTGTATTTCCAAACGAAATCGGTATCGGGTAATAATTTCCGGTATTTCGAATCGTTTTTCATAGCCAGCATTTTGTACTTTGTCATGACGTTTTCGGTCACGCTTTTATTGCGCAGACTTGAACGCAAAATGGCAGGACCGGCCAATTACAGCATGATCGGCGGATTGCCAATGCAAGTGGTCAATCCGGAAGACAAAGAGCATAAAATCAAAGAATAAGAATTTCGTACTAGCAGAAGGGGAGACCTTATGGAAAAAGTCATTGAAATCCAGCATTTAAGCAAATCCTTCGGAACGCACGAAGTGTTAAAAGATATCGATTTTGCCGTCAGCAAAGGGGAAGTGGTATGCGTTATCGGTTCATCCGGCTCCGGTAAATCGACCTTGCTCCGGTGCGTCAACTTGCTCGAAAAACCGAGCGGCGGAAAAATCATCTATCACGGGGAAAACATCCTTGATGACCGCCATAACATCCATGCTTACCGCACCAAACTCGGCATGGTGTTCCAGCAATTCAATTTGTTCAATAATCACAATGTCTTGAACAATTGCGTCGTCGGACAAATGAAAGTCTTGAAACGCAAACGGCCGAAAGCGGAAGAAATTGCGAAGAAATACCTCCAAGTCGTGGGGATGGATCAATACATCAATGCGAAGCCTGAGCATCTCTCCGGCGGCCAAAAGCAACGTGTGGCGATTGCACGCGCTTTGTCGATGGAACCGGATGTGATGTTGTTCGATGAGCCGACGTCAGCGCTCGACCCGGAAATGGTCGGCGAAGTGTTGAAAGTCATGAAGGACCTAGCGAAAAGCGGATTGACGATGCTGATCGTTACACACGAAATGGAGTTTGCAAAAGAAGTCGCAGACCGGGTCGTCTTTATGGACAAAGGGGTTATCGTCGAAGAAGGACCGCCTGAACAGATTTTCAACAACCCGGAGAAAGAACGTACGCAAGAGTTCTTGAAGAGGACGTTGAATTAAGCAAGAACCGTAAGAAGGATTGGGACTGCATAGCGTAATGCTATGTAGTATCAAGTTGTTGAGCAAGTCGGAACAACCGTATTTTCCGAAGCTTATCGCTCGCTTTCCGTGGGGCGGGAATCGAGCCTCCTCGTTCGCTTTAAAACCTTGTGCTCCTGCATCGCTTCGCTAGCTTCGTCGCAAAGGTTAGACCGAATGCCGTTCGGTCTAACCTTCCCTGCGGGGTCTCTCAAACCCGCTAAACCCACAGGAGTCGAGCGAACGCTTCTCCAAATACTTTTTTGTTAGTAAAAGTAGCTGCTTTCGTAAATATAATAGGTTGTTTACTTGTTCAATATTCTAGGACTGCATAGCTTAATGCTATGTAGTTTTTTTATGGACAGAAAGAAGGATGGAAGAATCGGATACGCCGTTCATCCATTTACAGAAAATATTCAGCCCATGGTAAGATAAAGGAACGTCTTGAGGTAAGAGTGACAAGATGACGGGAGGAATTGAAAGAATGGACACTTTACCAAACTGCCCTAAATGCCAATCGGAATATACATACGAAGATGGAAATTTACTGGTGTGCCCAGAATGCGCGCATGAATGGAGGCTAGTAGAAGAAGAGGAAGAAGCAGCGAAAGTTGTACGCGATGCTAACGGCAACGTTCTCACGGACGGCGATTCGGTCACGGTGATCAAAGACCTGAAAGTCAAAGGAAGTTCATCGGTGCTGAAAATTGGTACGAAAGCCAAAAACATCAAACTAGTTGAAGGCGACCATGATATCGATTGCAAAATTGACGGCTTCGGACCGATGAAATTGAAATCAGAGTTTGTGAAAAAAGGGTAATTTTGTTCCACGTGGAACGTGTACAAGCAGAAATCGGTCAGTTAGTTCGGACTTTGAGGCATCGAGAAACTTCTCGATGTCTTTTTTCATGTGATGAGCAGCTGATTAAAGATAATAATAAAAAAAGAAATTTTTTGAAACCAAGTCCCAGTGCATTACGTTACAGGTGTACAGATATAGTGGATTTATGGAAAAAGGGGGGAGACAGGTGTCGGGAAAAACTAATACATATTCTTACGAAGAAACGAACACAGAACAGTGGATAGTGGAGATCATGGACATCTATGGCGATCGGCTGACGAAACTTGCTTACAGTTATTTGCACGATTGGGGAACTGCGCAGGAAGTGGTGCAGGATGTATTTTTCATTTGTTATAAGAAACGGGAATCCTATAAGGAAATGGGGTATTTTAAAGCCTGGATTTATCAAATTACCATAAATAAATGCAAAGATACGTTAAGAAGCCAATGGGTAAAGCGCGTCGTCGTCAACCATTCGTTTTTTCAATTCCTTGTTTCAAAAGACAGGACACCGGAACAAGAGTCCGTCCATCAACACGCATATGGTGAAATCGTTGAAAATATCCTGACACTCCCCGTCAAGTACCGGGAAATCATCCTTTTGTTCTATTATGAAGAGCTGAGTGTCCAAGAGATTAGCGAACTTTTAAAAATGAAAGCCAATACAGTCAAAACCCGATTGAGGCGTGGCAGAGAATTACTTGGCGATATTTTGGAAAGAGGTGATTTTGATGAAATCTAATAAAATTCCTGTTCGGCGGCTAATGGACGAGAGTGTTTTCAAAGACAAGAAATTTGAAGAAAACCATAAACAGCAAGTGCTTAACCGTATATCGAAAAATGAACAGAATATAAATTGGATTCCCAAAACCTTGAACGTGGTTTTTTCACTTATTCTTCTCATTTCTATAGGCTATTTACTGAGTGACCAATTAATTGAGGTAGGTGATGCACCGGTTCAACAAGGCAAACCGGAATCTCCGCAGCCACCTAGAGAATCCAGTACTATTGCAGCCACGCCCCCTACGAAAAATTCGGATTCACCAGAGGGAGATTCGGCTGAAGATGATGACAACCATGCTGACGACTCGACTTCCGAAGATATACTTTTCGAATTGACCTCTGAAGAGCAACTAGCTTATAAACGCTTTGCAGAAGATTTTGATACGGTTCATTTAAAAAACCTTGAACCACTCAGCATCGCAAAATTATATGTTCAAGCAAGTTATGAGCAAAATTTTGAAATGCAATACGAACTTATGACAGATCGGTCAGAATCGATTATGTGGGATAAGGAATACGACGCCAATATTCTGTTAGAAGACAGAGCGTCTCCTGAAGAAGTTGTCTCATTGTTTACTAATCTTGAAGAGGGAGAGTTTATAAACACTGAGGAACATGCAGGATTTATTAAGTTTAACCGAACAAACGATGCAGAAGGGGTCATGGGTTTCCAAATGATTCAGAACGAAGATGGCGTCTGGCAAGTTGCCTTTATGCCTTTACAATGATTTCTTAAAACTATAATCTTATAAAATTTACCATTTATGGTATCATCAATCCATGATGCATTAGAAGTGGAGGAATCAAATGATTACTTTAAATAAGTTGCGCGTAATCTTAACTGGCTGTGTATTACTTTTTTTACTTAGTGGATGCACCGGTGAAAAAGCTTCGGAAACTCTTGCGATTCACAATGAAGCAAGCTATGAAGGAGTTCTAGTTTCTGGTGCATCTTCATTAATTGAAACGAGTGAATACGAAGAAGTTTTAGTACGTGGAGAAGGTAAAGCGAATGCGTTGATTGAAATATTGAATGGAAAAGAGCTGGTTGAAGCAAGTGAGGAGGAACTTCAAGAAAGAATGGATGATTTAGAAGAGCCTGGGAGTTACCGAATGTTGCTTTATAACCAACCAAGCGTGAACAGTACGAGCGAAGATCTATATCTACTTCTTTTTTATAAAGATGGAACGATTCAAGTAAACCAAGAAGGGGCCTCTTACTTCATCGTGGATCCGCCAGTAGATTTGCTGACGCAATTAAAATCAGATTGGAACATTACCTTTTAAAAAGTAAAGATATCCTACACTAGTTACTCTCAGATACCTAAAGTAGTAACTATTCAAGAGGAAGAGCCGTGCAAATCAGCACAGCTTTTTCTCTTTTATTTTCTTGCTTTAATAATCATGGTGGTGGGAAATTTTTGCGCTTTGTAAAGTGAATAATAACGATCGGATACTTCCGGTGCCGTGTTCTTCAATTGAGCCGGTACGTCTGTCTCGACGACTTCTTCAATGGTAAAACCCGATTGAATCAGCGAATTTAAATACGTACTAAATTTGCGCTGTGGAATAACAACAGGCGCATCTTCTCCTTTGAAATTTTCGAAACACGTCATGCCTTCTTCCTGGTAGGAACCTTTCAACGAAAGCAGTCCATTATCGCTTTGCAAGTGGGCATAAAGTGGATGATCCCAGCTGAACAGGAAATAACCGCCGGGTTTTAAATAGGAATAAATCAAGTTAAACGTGCTTTCCAAATCGGTCGTCCAGCCAATCGCATAGATGGAATAGACAATGTCGAAATAATTTCTTGGAAGGTCAATATCTTCTTCCATGGGCGCACAATGTAGATTTGCCTGCAACCCTTTCAACGTTTCCTTCGCGGTAGCAATTTGTTTCTCAGAAAAATCGACGCCCCATAACGCTGCCGCGCCTTGTTCTTTCATATAAGCTAAGGAATGGCCGCTGCCACAGCCGATATCCAACACATGTTTATCTTGAATTGCTTCAAATAGATGCAGTTCGTCGTCCGTTTGTGCAAAGGGACCGAAGCTAGGTAAAGCATCGACGCCGTTAAAGTGGCTTGCTACCGTATTCCAACTTCTTTGATTCTGTAATAAAATGTCTGTTTTCATTTTTTTTTCTCCATTCACGTATTGGATTCTGAACTAAGTGAAAATTTTTAAGTCAATTTCGAAATTAGGACATTTACATTCCGGAGTACGTCAATTCTCTTTTTCTCAAAACTTCATCTATCAGGAAAAACAACAATGCTAATAGCGTAGCAACTATCATCAATGGGCCAAGAAAAAAGAAAGAACCTAATCCAAATCCTATATGAATGATAAAAGCCAGAAAAAAACGAAAGCCCTTAATTTTTGCTGTCACAAAGTCAGAAAACAATGAGACCGGGATACCGTAAACAACGGTGCCTAATAAAAATGACAGAAATAAAAAAATGGTGAATGTGAAATCCACAAAGCTCATACTAAAACCTGTTAACCAAGTTGGTAGATTGAGGAGAAGCAATAGAGAAAGTAAAAGAAAAGAAGCAAGAAAAGCAGCTTTACTTTTTCTCAAAACAAGCGGAACAGTATAAAGTTTTTTTCTGATTTTTGGTAACAAAGTAAGTGCGATTATGCCAAGAGCTATCTTGAGTTCTATCGGCTCTATGCCTATCCAGATAATGAATGCGAGCAGTGTAGCAATCGCTATATAAAAAAAGTTTTTGTACATGATTAAACCTCTTTTTTTATTCTAATTATAACAAAAATTGGATGTTAAAGAAGAGTCCTTATGGAGGTTGCAAAAAAATAAGTAGAGATATAGCAAATTAGAAAATTCCTTAAATCGTTATTGGTGTAAAAGATTAATGAGCGTGCGTAAAGGATTTTTGGGCTAATTATTAGCTCGACTTATATTTTTAAAGAAGAGAAATGGTAAACTTAACCCATTGGAAGATAAAGGGGATTACACAAAATGAACATTAGAAAAGCAGAGAATAGAGAACTGAACACGATATTATCTTTATCGCCACAAGCTGTTTTCGACGGAACGCTGGGCGAAGTATGGCCCTCGCATATGAAAATTGAAAGCTTGGTTAAAACTTTGCTGGATAAGGGAAGCTTTTATTTGGTTGCAACAGATGAAGAGAAAATCTTTGGATGGCTACTTCTGGGGACGTCAAAAGATCAATTTACTGACCAGGTAATTGGCTTCATCTACGAAATATACATTCAAAAAGATTACCGGGGCAATGGATTTTCAAAAGCATTGATGAATGCAGCGATCGAGTACTTTCAGCAGGAAGGATATGAAGAAGTCCGTCTTAGCGCAAAAGCTGAAAACCCTGCTATTCGAATATATGAGAATGCAGGTTTTAAAAAGAGGACTGTAAGCATGAGTCTGAATCTGAAATAAGGGAAATGTAACGAAGGTGCAGTTAAGTTACATTCAGTGATACATAGATGAGAAGGGGTGAAAAAAGTGAAAAATGAAGATAAAATTTTTACAGAGCGCGCTTTAAAGCGATTGCTTATCGGAAGTCAGCTTGATGGTGTTAGATTCGGCTCAGGTACTGGAAGGGTATATGTTTATTTTGCCCACTATTCGGAGCAAGAACCGGATATTCTTTGGTTACATATCGACATTAGAAAAATGGCTGTGTTTGCGAATATCGAGCAATTACGAATGTTTTCGCCAAACAAATTGAACGAACTGGACGATAAAGAATCTTTTCAACTATTTTTGGACAATAGAAGAGAAAAAATTAAAGACATCTGGTTAGGTTCAACTTCTCCACATCTGTACATGCTGTTCGAATCCGGAAAACTATTATATGTACATGGAGAGGATCAGAATTATGAAAGCTGGCAAATTGGAGATGGTTACGGATATGGGGAAGATCAATGGTTAATCGTGGCTGTACCAGGAAATGAAATAGCAATATGGAGTCCTGAGGAGTTTTAAATCAGAACAGCTATGAAGAGAAACTCAATGTAACTAAATATGATCTAAGTTACATTCAAATAGGGATAGGGCAAGGGATCATTCTTCGCCACTAAAATCGATCATCACGCCCACTACCTCTTTGGAAGCATTTTATTTAATGCTCATTTCATACAGTCCGTCGCCGTATCCTGACATGGCGATGGCGCCCCCAGGGATTATGCCTCCTTGGTCATCAGATGCTACGCGATCCGAACAGGCAACATAATACTTCAATCCCTCTTCGCTCATTTCAATGTCATAAACGTTTTCTACTTCACCCGGAACACATTCATCTTTTCCAAATAGATCAGCATCGAAGATACCAGCCTGTGCAGAATCAACGGCAATCAACCGGTCGCAGACATGCCATTTGCCACTCGGTTTTTTTTCTGCGAAATAAGCCATTAACGTTTTAACTGTTGCATCGTCGGTATAAGAAATGGAGGCTGTCCACCGCCCATTTTTCACATTCGAGAGTTGAACTTGCATCTTGGTGTCTGCGGTTGAATAACAGGGATCGGTTACAATCAGTTTGCCACTCTCAACTGAAAAATTCCCGATTACTTGAGATTTACCAGCGTATTTCTTTGGTACAAACCAATCAATGAAATCATACAAAGTGGACGATTTGTTTTCGATGTTTCCACTTTTTCCAATCCATTGATAGACATGTTCCTGCATCCACCTTTTTCGAATGCGGTAACAAAGCTTATCGCCACTTTTATTCTCTCCAATACAAATCATGTCAGCAGGTAAGTGTTCAGGTCTGTTATATTGATCTTGAATCAGGCTGAGTGAAAATAAGATCCATTCCCCAAATTCAGCGCCATTCGTTTCTAAATAAAGGTCTTTGAATTCGTCTGGGAAAAATGCTCTCAGTTGTTTTTCAGCTTTTTTAAAATCAATCAATGAAACACCTGTCGTTATTGAATTCTTATCAATCATAGCTATTACTTTTTTCAGGCCCAACCTCCATTTGCCACCCGACTCCGAATTTGCAATTTTTATAGTCTGTTCGTTCGAATGTACCGAAAAGTTAAGAATCTCTACATTCGCAAATACAAATAAAGACCGTTTCAAGAATTTAAATGGAACCTAATCGTAAATAAGTTGCTTTCACTCTGCATTTTTTACTATTGGTGTTTCAGATGGGAAAAGGCTCGCCAACTTTTCAAGGGTTGAAAAACGGGGTTCGGTCGTATAGAGGTTAAATCCATCCCCGTCATTCCAAATCTCCATTATTGTGGAGGTTCCGTTCATGTTGAAATGTGGCCATATCCAGGTCTTCTCACGACCAAGCCAGCTTTTTCCGTTCACAGGTTTATACACGATGTTATCCGAGAAGGAAAGTGCGTAAAAGATGTTACAAGTTGCCACCCAAAAAGTTTCATGTAAAACAAAGATCAGGGAAGAACATTCTTTGATCGTGAGTTTGAAAACAGGGAAGCGTTTGTTTTTCAAGCCCTCATATCGCAGCGAGTAGTCGATTTTATTATTTTTAAAAAGCTTTTCTAAATCATTTTCCATCCCGGTTAACGGTTCAAATGTAAGATAAACCGGAAAGAGTGATTTCGTGCAAATAAAGTCAGCCAGTGTTTGACGCATCATGTCATCATCAGCTTCTAACGGACCGATATAAAACTTTAGGACTTTTTCCATGTTATCGCACAAGAGCTTTTCTCCATCTGAACCAAGCGTTTCGTGAGTTATATAGACTTCTTTCACTCAGCCTGCTCCTTTCATTGAATCTATAGTTAGTCTGCCTCTTTTCTCGCTATAGTAGATCGCGTTGATGCAGGACCAAACTTAATAATCTTCGCTTAAAAATTCTTCGATGTATTCGTTTAATTCTTCTATTATTTCTTCAATAGATTCTTCTACAAATTCTCCGATCAGCTGACTTCCGAATCGGTTTTTCGAAGTCGGAAAACCGAGAATCCTTCGTTGGCATTGCCAAATCGTAATAAA
The DNA here is from genome assembly GCA_041553775.1 of Planococcus sp. (in: firmicutes). Lineage (GTDB taxonomy): Bacteria > Bacillota > Bacilli > Bacillales_A > Planococcaceae > Planococcus. Next base: position 20,058 of record JBFEIJ010000002.1, on the reverse strand, counting down.
ATGAAAGTGAATGAGTTCTTCAGACGGCTTGGCTATTTCGGATACACCGATAGAAACAGTAGACTGATAGCCGGTCTGGAAATGATTTATCCCATCAACATCGAAATCAGCGTGAAATTCGAGGTTTTTAGCAGCGAATATGGATTTGTTTTCGCTTAATAAAAAATCACTATATTCTTTTAAAGCCGATTCGGTGTTCTGAATGTTTGCTTTTAGCGATTGCGTAAACTCTTTTTGCGGGTACTTCATAATTCAAGCACGATGCTTTCAATGTAGAATGAAGCTCTTCACGAAACGACTAGCCTTAATTATACATTTATAAAAAGAAACGGCTTTATCTATTGCAGCTTCTCTAAAATCATTTTACTGCAAAACATGGGAATGTATAGAACTTGTACTAGATGATAGCTGTAAACCATAGCTCACGTTAATAGGAATCATACAAATAGCCGAATCTTATTGTTATACTTGATGCACAAATAGCATTCATTAGTTTAATCAGAATAAGTAGAAGGAGGAACTAGCGATGAAACAGCAAATCACACCATATTTACTTTTTAATGGCAATGCAAAACAAGCACTGGAATTTTACAAAGACATGTTCGAGGGGGAAGTTTTCGAAGTTCAAACTTTTGGCGAAGCCAATTTTCCAACGCCGGCGGGGGCAGAGAATAGAATTATGCACGCACGTTATAAAAAGGACGAGCTGTTTTTCATGGTGTCTGATACCTTCCCGGGCCAAAACGTAGAAGTGGGCAATAATTTTTCGTTGGTTTTGGAGTTCGACGATCAGCAAGAGATGGATGCGACGTATGAGCGCCTGTCTAAAGATGGAACGGTTATCATGCAATTGCAAGACACATTCTGGGGCGCGCGCTTTGCAAAAGTAAAAGATGCCTTCGGGGTGACGTGGGATCTGAACTACACGTATGCGAAGTAAGAACTGTCGTATATTAAGAAACAAGGGTGTATAGAAATGATTAATGTTTCAAAGACTACATTAACCATGGAATGAATTTTAGGTGCAATGCCTGAAAAATATTCAATGCTTGGTTGAATGCAGAAATTATAAAAAATAGTTATTCACATTGAAAAGAATAAACAAGGTAACCCGTAATAATCCACATGTAGGGGGTACATGGTAGATTATTGACCATTGCGAGGGAAAAGACTACCGTCCCATCGGGGAATATCTCGAAATAGAACCTGCGAAGTAAATCAGCTTCACGTTCAAAATACCGCAATTCAGTGCACTGGAAGACACCATTTCAGTGAGGTTGAGAGAAGTAGAGGAAGGTTGTGAAATGACTTTCACACGTCATTCATGTGCCTCACGAAGAAAATTGGAGCGAAATCGATATCGAAAAAGCCCTTAGTGAAAATCAAAGCAATAATGAATGAGATTTGAATTTAATGTTTATGGGATCAAAGAATTAGTAGAAACAGGAGAAGTATCGTGGCCGAATTCCGGAGATAATAGCTGAGATACGGAGACCCCGTAAAATTCACTGATTCAGCTGACGCTGCGGAAAAATATTTTCATAGAATTTCAAGCAAGTAAAAGGGATAAGGAACAAGAAGTGAACTGAGTCCCGTTTAATGGACAGTTTATAAAAAAATATCCTGCAGTTAGGCTGCGATTAGATGACTTCGGTATTGTGCCGAAGTCATCTTTTTTTAGATTCCATTGATTGCGTTTTCCATTGTAATTCTTCATTTTCTCCAGCTTTTTCTCCGTAGAAAGATCTTTGGTGGAAGACCGGCCGGTACTGTCTTTTCCGCGGCGCTCCTCAAATAAGCCCTCTTTTTCTTAAGTTCTAAACGTCGTCCGCCAACGATTCAAGGAAGACATTGTTTTTTTTGATGCGATAACGGTTAAATCAAACTCAGCCTCACTTAATGATATGGGCAGGGCTTTTGCCTGTCTGAGATTCCTTTACCGCGTGGATTTTGAATTCCAGCGTGTACAGAATTGTTCGATCGTATACAGAAGCGACATTTGGATTCGTCTCCAAGACTCGTTGTGAGTGTTCACTAAAAATGATTTTACTCATCTAATCTTCTCCCGTCCAAGTTAGCCAAATTTAGTATACCGGGGTCTGAAAATAGAAAAAAACCAAATGGACTCACTTTTTTTAGAGTATCTATCATTTAGGATTCGGTTCAGATTAGAGCTTCTTTTCTCTTTATCTAGGTATGATTTAAGGTATAACTCATAAAGAGTGAGAGTTTCTTTAACCACCCTTAAAAGAAGTTTGGAATTTAGGGGTCACTATCCGCATTTGTGTGGTCCTTGCCTTTTGTCTACAGTTTATTTCGGTTCCACCTGCATTTTTAGCGAAAACTTCCTTACCACTACTGCTTTTGGAATATCCAAAGCGCCACTTGCAAAATCAGTGCATCCTCGAAATTTTTCGGATCGCGTCCCGTATCCTCAATGATCTTTTTCAAACGGTAAATCAATGTGTTCCGGTGAAGGTACAAGGCATCTGCCGTTTGCTGGATGTTTAGGTTATTGGAAAAAAATGCGGCGAGCGTCTCGGCTTTCGACTGATCGAAATTCTTCAGGGTCCGCTGGGCAAAACGTTCGGTGACCGCCGAATCCACTTGATAGAAAAGCGATTTCACTTCAATGTCCGCAAAAGACGCACAGTCTTTTTCTTTTTCGCTGATTTGCAGTGTGATTTCGCAGTCCTTATAGGATTGATGAAATTGATAAAGATGATGGAAAGGGAGGCTATAGGCGATTCGGAAACGAATATCCAGACTTTTCAGCACGCGATATAATTTCTGGATGGCCTCACCCGTGTCTTTTTCTCCGATGCGATTCAATCCGATAAACATGCGATTAACATTGATAAAGCTGACAAGCGCCTGCTTTTGGCCGATAGCCTCTTCGATTTGCTGGATGATAGTTCGGTTTGCAGCTGTACGATCCGAAATCTGCACAATGACCGAAGTGAAGGGCGGCTTAAAACTGAATCCCAGCAATTCAAGGTTTTCCTGAACATCAGTAAAAGAAGGGGAGCGTTTCAGCAATTGGTCGACAATCATTTCCTTTGTACGCTGCTTCCACTCCAACTGGGATTCCATAAATTCCTGTTTAACCATCAATTCGGTGGTCATTTTGACTAGTTCCCCGATATCTTCCAATTCAGCCGGATTTCCTGTGATGCCAATCACGCCGATAATTTGATCGAGAAAAACAATAGGCAAGTTGATGCCTGGTTGTGCCCCTTTCAATTCTTCTCCGGCATGGATGGTGAGTGCTTTTTTTGAAGTAAGCACTTTCAACGCACCTTCGTGGACGGTTCCCACCCTCGATTTATCAAGTGCTGAGATAATAATGCCTTCAGTATTCATGATATTTATATTGCGTTGCAGGCGGAGCGACGTCTCTCTAACAATTTCATTTGCGATTTTCTTGGTAAATATTTGCATGTCAAATCTCCCCCTTTGAAAGGTTTGCACAAAAAAATAGCCCGATTTCCACTTATATTTAGATGGTATAGCTATAGACGATTCGTGTCAATATTCTTATAATTTAGAATAAGTTCATGAAAGCGCTTTCGATTAAGGGGGGATTCGATGAAGATTATCATTGCGCCAGATTCATTTAAAGGAAGCTTGACCGCAGTTGAAGCGGCAAGTGCAATAAATAAAGGGATAAAAAACGCTTTTGCTGAAGCGGTGACCGTTCAGCTTCCGATAGGAGATGGCGGGGAAGGAACCATGGAAACATTGGTGGCCGCGACCAATGGCGAAATTCGAAAAGTAGAAGTAACAGGTCCGTTGAACTGTCCGGTTGAAGCAGCTTATGGAATATTGGGGGATGGCAAGACCTGTGTTGTAGAGATGGCCTCTGCATCCGGATTACATCTGGTGCAGAAAGAAGGAATGTCCCCTTTGAAAACGACGACCTATGGAACTGGCGAATTGATCCAGCGTGCATTAGATGATGGCTTCACATCATTCATCATCGGGCTTGGAGGTTCCGCTACCAACGATGGGGGCGCAGGGATGCTCCAGGCACTGGGCCTAAAAATACTAGATGCCGAAGGCGATGAAATCGGATTTGGAGGTGGCGCGCTAGCAGATGTCAGCCGGATAGATGCTGAGATATTCGATGAACGGATCAGCGCCTGTACATTCATCATTGCATCAGATGTGCAAAATCCAATGATTGGACCGGACGGGGCTTCCCACGTGTTCGGGCCACAAAAAGGCGCCGACTCGGAACAGGTGGCATTGCTCGACCGGAACCTCACCTACTGGGCTGACCACGTAGAAGAAACCACGGGCGTTAGGCTGCATGATTTGGCTGGTGCAGGCGCAGCAGGCGGCATCGGTGGAGCGTTTCAAGCGTTCTTTCCAGTAGTCATGAAGCGGGGTGTCGATGTGGTGCTAGATTATATCCAGCTGGACCGTGAACTGGCGGATGCAGACTTGGTTATCACGGGTGAAGGACAAGTGGACAGCCAAACAGCTTTTGGCAAGACGCCTTTAGGGGTGGCTCAGCGTGCCAGCAGCCGGAATGTTCCGACCATTATACTGGCAGGATCGGTCGGTGAAGGGGCCGGCGTGCTGCATGATTACGGAGTAGTTAGTATACACAGTATCAGCACCAGGCCCATGACCTTGGCTGAAGCCATGGAAAGGGCAGAGGAATTGCTGAAAGCCAGCACGGAACAGGTGGTTCGCACATATTTTCACCAAAACACTAAAATTAAAGGGAGGTTAGTAGTATGAACATCAAAGACAATATTGAAAAAATTCCCGGAGGCCTGATGGTCGTCCCGTTGATGCTTGGCGCTACACTGAACACAATTGACCAGCTTCATCTGCCATTTGTCCAGAACATTTTGAAATGGCTGGGGGCGGCTCCGACAGAAGCCGGCTTTTATGAATTTCTTCGCATCGGCGGATTTTCCCAGGAGTTATTCAAAGATAGTGCATTGGTGCTCATTGCCTTGTTCCTCTTCTCTATCGGGAGCCAGATGAACGTGAAGATCGGTGCTAAGGCATTGAAAAAAGGGGCGATTTTAACAGGCTCCAAATACCTCGGAGGCGTTCTTGTCGGGGTGGCATTCGGTTTCTTCTTCGATCCTTGGCACGGGCTCCTTGGCCTCTCGACACTTGCCATCATAGCTGGGATGACCAATAGTAATGGCGGACTTTATGCGGCATTGACCGGACAATATGGAAATCGTTCGGATGTAGGCGGCTTGTCGATTTTATCCATTAATGACGGACCGTTCTTTACCTTGGTGGCACTTGGCCTGATGGGGACCGCCTTCCCGGTCATCGCATTCATCGCGGTTCTCTTGCCGCTGGCAATTGGGATGTTGCTAGGGAACCTTGATCCGAAAATTCGCGAATTCCTGAAGCCGGGTGAAACACTAACGATTCCTTTCTTCGCGTTTGCGCTCGGGGCAGGGATGAATCTGGCCAACTTCTTCAATCCGGAAGTTTTGGCTGGCGGCCTTGCGCTTGCTTTCCTAACGTTCTTCGTGACAGCTTCACTGGGAATTTTGGCATTCAAGATTTTCAAAGAAAAAAGCTTTATCGCACCGGTTGCAGAAGCTTCAACTGCAGGGAATGCTGCTGCGACTCCTGCTGCAATTCTGGCAGCCGCTGCTGTAGCTGTAAGTTCAGGCGCGATGTCAGCCGCAGAATATGCACAGATTGAAAGCATTGTGCCGATCGCGACCGCCCAGATTTCTATTTCAACCATCACCACTGCATTGCTATGTCCGCTCGGAGTTATCTTGATGGACCGGTACCAGCGCAAAAGAGGCATTGACGGCCGGATGGATGAAGTGGAAACTGCAGCTAGAAACATAAAAGCCAAAGAAGTAATCGATAATTAAAGACTTCATTATCCTCCTATTTTCGATAGGGGGATAACGTGCTATTCTGCACATAAACAAAATCTATCAGCAAAGAGAGGCATCCCATATGAAAACGGAATTGCTTTATGGTAAAGACGGCATCACTTTGGATCTTCCCGACAATGCATTTGTCATCGAACCGAAAAACCTACCGCAGATGGAGGACGATCGGGAAGCAATCCGACAGGCGCTGCGCAATCCAATTAATTCAAAACCGCTGCGTGAGTCAGTGAAGGAGACGGACACTGTATCGATTGTAATTTCAGACATTACACGTCCCACACCAAACCATATATTAGTGCCTGCACTGATTGAGGAATTGAACCATGTGCCGCTCGAAAATTTCGTTATCATTAATGGAACAGGTACACACCGAGATCAAACACGTGAAGAATTCGTAGAGATGCTGGGTGAATGGGTTGTCGATAACATTCGTATTATCAATAACCAGTGCCATGACAAGGATACGCTCGTCAATCTTGGGTGCAGCCGCTTCGGGTGTGATGTCTATTTGAACAAGGATTATGTGGAATCGGATTTTCGGATTGTGACGGGCTTTATCGAACCCCATTTCTTTGCCGGCTTTTCTGGAGGCCCTAAAGGCATCATGCCAGGAATTGCTGGCATTGAAACGATCATGACGTTCCACAATGCCCGTATGATTGGCGATCCGCTAGCGACTTGGGGGAATATGATAAAAAATCCAGTGCAGACCATGACACGCGAAATCAACGCCTTATGCAAGCCGGACTTTATGTTGAATGTCACTTTGAACCGCGAAAAGGAAATCACCCAGATTTTTGCCGGTGAACTCTACGAAGCGCACGACCAAGGTTGTGATTTTGCAAAAGAGCATACGATGTTCCGTTGTGAGGAGCGCTTTGATGTGGTCATTGCTTCAAACTCGGGTTATCCGCTTGACCAGAATCTCTATCAGGCTGTCAAAGGCATGAGCGCAGCCCATAAAATCGTTAAAGAAGGCGGGTCCATCATTATTGCGTCTGAATGTTCGGATGGATTGCCGGATCATGGAAACTACAAGAAGATCTTCGGTATGGCGAATTCGCCTCAGGAACTGCTCGATATGATTAATGATCCGAAATTCAAGGTGTTTGACCAGTGGCAGGTACAGAAGCAGGCGGTCATCCAGGTATGGGCGGATGTCTACGTCTACTCCAAATTGACCGATGAACAAGTGGAAAGCGCTATGCTCAAACCTACACATCATATCGAAGCGACAATTGAAGAATTGAAGAAAAAATACGGCGAAGACATGTCGATCGCGGTGCTGCCGCTCGGTCCCCTGACAATCCCTTATGTGGAAGAAACTGTGGCCATTAAATAAAATCAGACAAAGCGAGGCGAAACCAATGACAATAACAATTGAAAAAAACAACAGACTTGGTGAAATTATAAAGGATATGAAACGCGTCATTGTCGCATTCTCCGGCGGCGTGGACAGCGCGCTCGTATTGAAGCGCGCACAGCAGGAACTCGGGAACGATAACGTCCTCGCAGTCGTAGTGGCATCGGAACTGTTCCGCAAAGAGGAATTTGCAGGGGCGGTAAACTTGGCAAAAGGGTTCGGAGCGAACGTGCTGAAGACCGAAATCAAGGAACTCGAAGACGAAGGTGTTGCGGCGAACACGCCGGACAGCTGGTACTACAGCAAAAAACTCCTTTACAGCCACCTGAATGAGTTGGCGGAAAAACTTGGCTATGATTACGTGCTGGATGGCATGATCATGGACGACCTGGATGATTTCAGGCCGGGCCTTCGTGCCCGCACAGAAGCAGGCGTGCGTAGCGTCCTGCAGGAAGCGGACCTCTACAAGCGTGAAGTGCGCGAGCTTTCGAAAGAATTGGCATTGCCGGTCTGGAACAAACCGGCATCATGCAGTCTGGCTTCGCGCATCCCTTATGGCATCCGCCTCGACAAGGCGAAAATCGAACAGGTGGACGAAGCGGAAAAATTCATCGGCAAGCTCGGATTCGGTATGGTCCGTGTCCGCCACCATGAGCATACTGCACGCATCGAAGTGGCGGCGGATGAAATGAACGATTTGTTAAAGCACCGGGAGCAGATCTTGCTGAAACTGACCTCACTCGGATTCAAATACATTTCCATCGACCTGCGCGGCTACCGCACCGGCAGCATGAACGAAGTATTGAGCGAAGAGCAACTCGAAGCGGAAGCAAACTGATGACTGAGGACCCGACCTGATAATAGGGAGGGTTCGTTTCTTTGCAGCAGGGCATTCTGGGCAGTGGGCAGCATTTGCCTGCTCTCCAAGACTAAGACAGCAGGTGATAACATGGAGAATTTTGAAGACTTGGGGTTCAGTAAAGTGGATTATGACAGGGAAAAACGGCAAGGGTTCCCGGAAGTCATATACGGCGAAGGGAAAGCCATCGAACATCTTGGGCCGATCATGGGGAAACTGATCGAACGGCACGGAAAAGTCATGGTCACGCGCGTGGACCAGGAAAAAGCGGACCACTTATTGGCGCTTTATCCGGAAGCCTTCTATGATCGCATTTCCCGCATCCTGACATACGGCAAACCAGTACAGACATACGAGGGAACCGTGATGGTGCTGGCTGCCGGCACTTCCGATCTTTTCGTGGCGGAAGAAGCGGCTCTCACTGCTGAATGGATGGGCTGCAGCGTACGCCGCCTCTATGACGTCGGCGTCGCCGGCATTGACCGGTTACTTGCATATAGGGATGAAATTACACAGGCGAGTGTCCTGATTGTGGTCGCTGGCATGGAGGGTGCGTTGCCGAGTGTAGTCGGCGGTCTTGTTGAACGTCCTGTCATCGCCGTTCCGACTTCCGTGGGCTATGGTGCACATCTCGAAGGTATCACGCCGCTTCTTGCGATGATGAGCTCCTGTGCATCCGGCATGAGCGTAGTCAATATCGACAACGGATTTGGCGCTGCCTATCAAGCGACGATGATCCTGAAATTAGTTTGCGAGGGGGTACACCATGAAAGTCCTATATCTTGATTGCCAATCTGGCATCTCAGGAGACATGACGCTTTCAGCGCTCATCGACCTGGGAGCTAACATCACCTATATCAGTGACGAGCTGAAAAAAATGCCGCTTGATCCGTTTTCAATGAACGTCAAAAAAGTCGACAAGCGCGGAATTTCTGCACAGCTACTCGACCTGCAGTTCGAAGAGGGGGAAAAAGTACATTCGCACAGTCATGAACATGCCGCTCATTCGCATAGTCATGAACATGATAGTGGCCATTCACATGGCGATGGCCACACGCATTCGCACAGCCATTTGCATGGGGATGAGCATACACACGATCATTCCCATAGCCATTCGCACGGCCATAGTCATCTCGATGAACACGGCCATGAACATGCAAATGACGATGGACATCATGCCCATTCGCACCGGAAAGCATCAACTATTCTTAATATGATCAAAGACAGCGGGTTGCCGCCGCGCGTCAAAAAGCGGAGCCTTGCGGTATTCGGGGTAATAGCTGAAGCCGAAGGGAAAATCCATGGCATGGACCCCGAAGAAGTGCATTTCCATGAAGTCGGCGGGATGGATTCTATCATCGATATCATTGGCGTATGCCTGGCACTCGAAAGCCTCAGCGTCGAGCGCATCATTTCTTCGCCTGTCCCGACCGGGCACGGGAAAATTATGATTGCTCATGGCCTTTATCCGATTCCGGCACCAGCCACTGCCGAAATTCTTAAAGGCGTTCCACTCGCGGATTTCCATGTGCGCGGCGAATTGACGACGCCGACCGGAGCAGCTTTTGTCAAAGCGCTGGCAGACGAATATGGGCATCTGCCGGCACTCACCATCGAGAACATCGGCTACGGAGCCGGCAAAAAGAACTTTGAACACCCGAACGTCATCCGTGCGGTCTTGTTTCAGGAGGAGTCTGCCGCTTCCCGCGAAAAGATTTCTGTTCTGGAATGCCAGCTGGATGACTCGACCGGCGAGACGCTCGGCTATGTGATGGAAAAACTGCTCACGAAAGGGGCTCTTGATGTCTATTACACGCCTGTATCGATGAAGAAAAGCCGTCCTGGGACGCTCATCACGGTCCTGTCAAAGCCGGAAAATGCTTTTTTACTGGAAGATCTTTTGCTTCGTGAAACAAGCACATTCGGCGTCCGCAAAACGGACTGGACACGCCGTATTCTGGATCGTGACTTTAGGGAAGTCGAAACGCCTTATGGCTTGATCACTGTAAAAGTGGGTATGCTTGAAGGTGAAGTCATCAAGCTATCACCGGAATTCGAAGATGTCAAAAAAGCCGCTGTTGCCCATAACGTACCGCTTCGCAATGTGTTCCTCGAAGTCCAACAGGCGGCCGGTGCTCAATTCCAAGAGAAATTCGATAATGTGAGGTTGTAGTCATGGGAGATTTGAATCTTTTATCCATCTTGGCTATCGGCTTTGTCCTTGGCATCAAGCACGCGCTTGAACCCGACCATATCATCGGTGTCTCGACACTCGCGAGCGAAAGCAAAAAGCTCTGGAAGTCGTCGCTCGTCGGCATCTTTTGGGGGATCGGTCACACCAGTACGCTATTGGTAACGGGTCTTTTATTAATTGTCCTAAAAATCAGCATCTCCGACAAATGGGCGATGAGTCTGGAGTTCCTTGTCGGCATCATGCTTGTCTACTTCGGCATAACGGCAATTCTGCATAAGAAGCAGGCACATCAAGGCAAGGGAGCGCGTATTGATAACGATAAAGTCCAATACCGCAAATCATTGTTTATGGGCTTCATCCACGGCCTTGCTGGAAGTGCGGCCATGATTTTGTTGACAATGAGCACCGTCGATAGCGTCTGGCAGGGCGCTTCCTACATCTTGGTGTTCGGACTTGGTACGGTTGTTAGCATGTTGCTATTCAATACCATCATCGGCATCCCGTTCGTCATAAGCAAAAACAAAGCTTCGGTCAACAAGCCTTTGATTCAATTCGCAGGTTTCTTGAGCGCTGTGTTCGGACTGTACTATATGTATAACTTAGGCGTCAATGAAGGCCTGTTCAGACTTTGGATTTAACATACAATTGCATATTAAGCATACTGCAGTTGTTACCCCGCTTTCTCAATCGCTTTTTGTAGCCGGAAGAAATTTTCCTATCGGCAAGAAGGACGCTGAAAAAATTGTTCTTTAAATCCTTAAGAGATAAAAATGGGATAAAATTACAGTGTAATCTATTTTCTGTTTCATTTCCTTTTATCATTCGATAGCTTGCTTTTGCTCTTTTAGTAAATGAAGGACCCGCTTTAAGTTTACAGCGAAAATCACCATGTCCCTTGCAAGTCCATTCCATTCAATCCAGCGCCACACGGATGTTCAACTGAAAGTGCTGAAAAAGCGACATGAAGTTTACATACAGGCGAGCAAGCGTAGCACGGTAGTAAAAAAACGTCTGCTGGAATCTGATTATCGGTGCTGCTAAAAGTTCGACAGCCGGAAATGCCATCACTAATCAGCTGTTTCTGCAGTTAGTGCCAGCTTTGCTTCCGTCATTGATATTGCCATTGTATTTCGGCTTTCTAGTGAGGCGTCTTGAAAGTAAAGGGTTCATATTCGAAAATGGGGAAATGCTAAAAAACAAGCTTAAAGGAGTGACATATATTGGGGAATAAAATCAGCATCATTGCCGATGATTTTACAGGAGCAAATGATTCCGGGGTCAGACTGGCTCAAAAAGGCTTGAAGTCCCGAGTGATTTTAACCGATTCGCCTGAAGGGAAGGAAGAGGATAATAATAATATCGATGTCTGGATCGTTGATACCAACAGTCGATCTATGAACAACGAAGAGGCATATCAGGCTGTTATCAAGGAAATTAAAGGACTGAAAAAAAGAGGCGTCAATTCCTTTTATAAAAAAATCGATTCCACTTTGCGCGGCAATGTTGCCGCCGAATTAAAAGCGATGCAGGATGCAACAGCTTTGAAAGCAATTCTTGTAGCACCTGCCTTTCCAAGCATGGGCCGGACAGTTAAAGGCGGGAAACTTTATATTAACGGGCTGCCTGTGACAAAAACAGAATTTGCCCGCGATCCTAAAACACCAGTTTTGCACGATTCTCTCCTTGATTTATTGGCAATGAAAGGCGTTGAAATTGCGGTTCTAGACCGTGAAACCCTTTACAGCGAAGCTCCCGAAAAGTGGATAAAGGAACAAATACAGGCTGGCGTAGATTGGATCATTTGTGATGTAACGGAAGAAGAGGACTTTCCACGGCTTGCCGCTCTTGAAGCAAAATTAGACTTCAGCATCGGCTGGGCTGGATCGGCGGGCATGATCAATCATTTGTACGCCCCAATGCAACTTTTAGACTCGAAAAAATCTTTTGACGGTTCTATCGGCAAAGTTCTGGTAGTCTCTGGCAGTTTGTCCGGTAAAACGCAGGATCAATTAGCTGCTTTGGAGAAGCGATCCGCGACCCGAATGATTGATATCGATCCGCTGGAATTATTGACTGCCTCATCATGTGCCTTGAAAAGAGTCGATGAACTTGGGCTGACCACAGATTGGGACAGCGCGGCCCTTTATGTGGACGGTTCACAGGAAAATCGTGATAAAGTTAGTGCATGGGCCACTACCAATAAGTTGACGGCTCATCAAACCAGTAAAGGCATTTCAATAGGGTTGGGACATCTTGTAGAGAAGGCCCTTTCAGTCTCAGACTTTGATGCCATTATCATGACTGGCGGCGATACGGCCAAAGATATTTGCGCTGTGCTCGGTATCCACGACATAGAACTGCTGTTTGAAGTCGAAGCAGGCCTCCCTCTTGGCATCGCCAAATGGCATAAAAAAGATATTGTTATTATCACCAAAGCTGGCGGATTTGGAACAACAGAATCCATCAGCCATTCAGTAGATTATTTGAAGGGAGCAGGATTACATGCAAACGACTAGACCAATTATCGGAATCACCATGGGTGACGCAGCTGGAGTCGGACCCGAAATCATCCTAAAAAGTTTTGAACACAATGTGGTTCATGAATCCAGCCGCTCGTTTGTCATTGGAGATGCTTCAATTTTAGAACGCGCCAAGAATTTTACAAACAGCACAAAAACGATCCATCGTATTGAAAATGCTTCCGAGGCGAAATTTGAGAAAGACGTCATTGATATTTTGGACTTAGGCTTGCTGACGAACGATTTGCCAATCGGCAAAGTATCGCCGGAAGCCGGAAATGCGGCGTTTCAATACTTAGCAAAAGCCATCAAATTAGCGAATGAAGGCGAAATCGATGCCATCTGCACCGCTCCGTTGAATAAAGAAGCTCTACAAAAAGGCGGCCATATGTACCCGGGCCACACAGAAATCCTGGCCGAATTGACCGGCACCAAGGATTATTCTATGATGCTGTCTGCACCTAACCTGAAAGTCATTCACGTAACGACGCATGTAGGAATCGTCGACGCTATCCAGATGATTACTCCGGAACGCGTATTGCATGTCATCCAGCTTGCTCACAGCACATTGACGAAAGCAGGCATTCCAAACCCTAAAATTGCAGTCTGCGGGATCAATCCGCATGCCGGCGAAAACGGCTTGTTCGGATATGGCGAAGAAGAAGAGAAAGTAATTCCGGCTGTTGAAAAAGCTATAGAAGAAGGAATCGATGTACAAGGACCTCTTCCAGCCGATACCTTGTTCTTCAGAACAGTTCGGGGAGATTTCGATATCGTGGTTGCCATGTACCATGACCAAGGCCATGGACCGGTTAAAGTGCTCGGACTTGAAGCCGGCGTCAATATTACTGTCGGCTTGCCGATCATTCGCACGAGCGTTGACCATGGCACAGCATTCGACATTGCCGGCACAGGCGTTGCGGATGAAAATAGTTTAGTCGAAGCCTTGCGGCAAGCTGTAGAACTTGCTCCAAAAAGGTAAGTGGTTTAATTTGTCATGGTGCAATTAATGTATAGTAGCTGAATAATAAACATATTTCTCGTTAATCTGACGATTGTTGTGGATTGCTATAGAAAGAGCCAAGTCCGAAGAATTGGACCTGACTCTTTCAGTTTAAGTTTACAATTTTGGAATTACTGAGTTTGTTTCAATTTAATGCTGTACTTCTAGCAATTCAATCAATCTAATAACCTCATCATCTTTACCCACATACATTGCCACCAGCTCTGTATCTTCAATAATCACCATGTGAAAACCTTCTCCGGTTAGATATTCCCATCCCCGCGGAACGGAACATTGTAGACATTAATCGAACTGACGTCGTTTCCACTATAAGTTACGGATCTGTCCATCAATCGTGAACCGGCAAGTTGTTTGACTTTTTCTGGATAGGCGTCACTTGTTTCATCGTATGGATTAAGCGTCATACCTGCTAGTCCGTTTTGACAGCTGCAATTGCTTTGGCATTGATTTTAAGCTTTTCCTACTTAATGGATTTCGCGAAATTTCCTTTTTTCAACGAACAAATGAGTGTGAGCAATGAAAAAATCATTGATACAACGGGATCACAAATCAGCGTTTATACAGGAAAGCCACTGCGCATTGCTATAATTGGCGAAATGCCGAAAGTTACATCAGATCGTGTGACGTTCAAACAAGTTGAAACAGCAGCGCTACAAAATAACCCACAGGAGTATGATGCCTTTTTCGTGACCGAGGAGTATTTTGAAGAATTGTCCAGTGATTTATGGACAAACACGTTTGAAAATATACCGGTACCAATCTTTTTTATCGGACTTGATGTTCAAGCCTTCGTCTATTATAAAGAGGATATGGACTATAATGCCGATAGATATGAAGCGACTTCCCACACACAAGGTTTTGTAAGGGAAAAGACAAGTAGAAAGAGCTGGGGATATGGGGACCCTCTAAAATCCACTGATCCAGCCGATACCCCGAAAGAAATATTTGCATTAATTTTCAAAGGTATTGAAGAATTTCAAGCAAGCAGACAGGAATGACGAGCAAGAAGAAACGTTATCTAATCTTATAACAGAGTAGTCATCAACTAAATATACAAAAAATAAAACCCAACAAACTTGCCTGGCTGCAAGTTTGTTGGGTTTCTCGATTTCGACTTAAATCTTAATTAAAACACTTCACGCAATTCAATCTGTCCTTCGCCATCGCCTTGTGGGTCAGGCATGCGCATCGCCCACTTAATGGCTTCTTCTCTAGAGTTTACCTCGATGAGGATGAATCCAGCGATTACATCTTGCGGTGCTGTCTCTGCAAACGGTCCTTCGGTAACTACCGGTGCTTCTGCAGAGTTTGGATAGGAAATACGAATACCGGTTGAACTAGGCTTTAATCCTTTAGCCATCACCCTGACTCCAGCCTCTAGTAACTCTTTATTGTACCGGTCCATCGCGTCCATGAGTTCGACGCTTGGCATATTTCCGGCTTCTGAATTCTTTGAGGATTTAACGATCAACATAAAAAGCATATTCTTCCTCCTTTTGATCACGTAATTTGTCCTTTGAACTTTAGTGTACTCTTTTTTGAAATATAAGATATGAATTTATTTACTTGAAATGGCAATGGTATACTTGGCTATGCAGCAAGAGTTTTCATGAATAATAGGAGGGTCAGCATGGAAGTAATCTATATTGCAGGCGGATGTCTATGGGGCGTTCAGGCTTTTATCAAAACCTTGCCTGGCGTGCAGTCGACAGAAGCCGGTAGAGCAAATGGGACAGCGCATACACTGGACGGCGATTACGATGGCTACGCTGAATGCGTAAAAACAGAATTTGATCCGACAATCATAACAACTAGAGACTTAATGACATATTTATTTGAAATCATCGATCCGTATAGCGTGAACAAGCAAGGGCAGGACGTGGGCGAGAAATACAGAACCGGCATATACAGTGAAAACCCTGAGCATTTAAAAGAGGCGGAAGGGTTTCTTCGCGAGCGCGACGATTACGCCCGTATAGCAGTCGAAGTGCTGCCGCTTAGCAATTACGTGAAAAGTGCAGAAGAGCACCAAGATCGGTTAACGAGATGCCCGGATGATTATTGCCACATTCCAGAAGAGTTATTGAGTAAGTATAAAAAATAAAGCAATCGAATGTTGAACAGGCAGAAGCTCTAGCGGGGCTTCTTTTTTGATTCTTTTATTTAAAGTAATAGTAAAGGGTGCTTTACACTTAAATTAAAGTAAAGTATACTTTACGTAAAGCTAGCTTTACATGGAGGGCAGAAATATGGAACATCGGATCAAGGAACTCAGAACATCTTTTGGCTATACACAAGAACAGCTATCTGAAAAATTGGGTGTTTCACGGCAAACGGTTATTTCGATTGAAAACGGACGGTATAAACCTTCATTGGAACTGGCGTACAAGATAGCGCAATTGTTTCACATGCGTATTGAAGAAGTGTTTATCTTTGAAAAAGGGAGTGAATAGACATGGAAACAGATCAAATGTTGGCTCTTTTAGGATTGCTGCTGGGCGCTTCGGGAGGACTTTTCGGACTTTGGTGGGGTCGCAAGAAAGCTGCTGCAAACAGAGGACTTGATGAAAGGTATGCAAGCATTACAACGAAAGCTTTAGCAAATGCCTGGAAAATCACGTTGGTAGCCATGTATATTCAATTCATTTTTCTAATCATTGGCATGGAATTGGCGGCGGTTGAAGTATTGGGCACCTTATTAATGATCCATTTGGCAGGATGGGCTGCTTCAATTTTTTATTATAATTGGAAACTTTGAAAATCAGCGTTGGAAAACGATAACTAGAGGAAGAAACTTCAAATGGAGTTTCTTCTTTTTTGTTTCAATAGGAATTTCCATCTTTAATTTAAACAATGCTTTCATTCAAATTTTCAAATGGTAAAATTAGTATATAAAATGAAAAAACTAGATCTTGAGAGGATGAATCGCAGTGGAGGCGAAAAAGCCAAATGGTTCGTATGCATATATGGCAATTGCAGCGATAGGAATGTTGATGCTGGCATTTGGAATTTTGGAATACATGTCGCTTTTGGGCAATGTGAATACAAAGAGTTTCTTGTTAACATCCATAGGATTTATCATACTCGTCCATTACATCTACTATTTAGAAAAGAAGAGTGGCATCAGCGATAAGGTGATCTGGATTAGGTCGGGTCTGTTTGTCATCTCGCTGCTTATTTTAACGAATTTCCTTTAATAATAAGGAATAGAGCTTGTTTGTGGCCCTTGGTTTATGTTGTAGACTACCAAAATTAGAATGATTAATTTTAAATTGGGCTGTAAAGGAGATATTTTTAAAAGATTAGATGGCTCGTTTAGCTGGAAAGAGCTGAACGAGTATTTTTTTGGAAAAAATGAAACGGCTTTGCATGCAGCTTTGTCTAATAAATAGGATAAAGGGGGAGAGGGCTTGGAGAAATATGAAAAGGACCAATTGCTTAAAGCCGCGATGGATGAATACGGACATTACCTGATGCGGTTGGCGTATTCGTTTGTGAAAGAAAAGACGAAAGCTGAAGATATCGTACAAGATGTGTTCATTCGTTATTATACAAATCTCGAGAAATTCGAAGGGCGTTCGAGTGTTAAAACTTTTCTATACCGCATCACAGTAAACGAATGCCACAATTATTTCAAAAGCTGGGCGTATCGCAAAATCGAATTAACGAACAAGCTAAGCTCGCTTTTTCCAAACAAAAACTCAGCTGAGGACGCGGCGCTTGCAGCTGAGAAGAGCAGTGAATTGGCGCAAGCACTCAACAAATTGCCGTTAAAATACCGGGAAGTGTTATGGCTTTATTATTACGCAGAACTGTCAGTACGAGAAATCAGCGAAGTGGTGAAGACACCGGATAATACAGTGAAGACGCGATTAGCTAGAGCTCGCCAGCAGGTTGGCAGTACATTTTCAGAGGAGGAGTTTGACCATGCGTGAGGATTTGAAGAAGCTATTGGACGAAACGGTTCCTGAAGATGTGACCTTAACAGAAGTGAAGAAAGATCAGATTTTGCGAGCGGCACAGGAGCGAAACAGCATACGGAAACCCAAGCATAAACCGAAGTTTATTCCGGCGCTTATCAGTGTGGCGTTAATCGGCATCTCTGGTTTATGGGCGTATCCATATCTAATAAAGGAAGAGGTCCCACAAGAAATTCAAAGCGGCGAAGAAAATCAATTGCCTACTGAAGAAAATCCGGAATTGCCAGTGGTGGAAGATGTAGAAGATAAGGATTCTAAGGAAAAACAAGAATCGCCAAAGATGGAAGAAGAGAAGTCTGAGGAAAATTCGGAATCACCTCAAGTGGAAGATGAAAATTTTGAAGAAGAATCGAAATCACCATCAGTAGAAAATGAGAGCTCCGAGGAAAAACAGGAGGAGACGACTGAAGATAAGCAGGAAGATTTAGTGACAGAAAAGACAATTGAAGAAAACAAAATAGATATGCCGTTTCAAGTAGGAGAGCATTTAAGCAAGTTAATTATTGAGTATGGGGAACCAAGAATTGATGACTATTTAATGGGAGGTCGTTTAGTTTTTTTTGAAGGGAATAACGGGTATTTCTTGAGCGAGTCAGAGACAATTACAGGTTACATGATTTATTCGCCTGACAATAGTATTTACGGTACACGTGTAGGTATGACCTCTTCAGAGATCACATCCGTGCTTTCCAATCCAGCGGGTTCGTTCTACGATGAGTCGGAAACCCAAACCTACGTTAACGTGTATCAAGTCGGAGATTACAGAATTAATTTCCATTCGGAAACAGAAAAGGGCCCCACAATATTTGCAATCATCATAGACCTGAATCAACTTATGACGAATTAATTTAAAAGTTGAATTGATTTAATTTAATTCGAAAAAGCTGCTAGCCAAAGAAAATCCAATACTCAATAATTTTCTTTGGCTATTTTTATCGAAAAGAGAGGAAAGAAAATGACAATCGATTCATATTATTTAAAGGTAGAAAGTTATTTATTCTCAGTAGTCAAAAATAATAAACTGCAATTTGTTTAAGAAAATAAAAGGTGGGTGGGACGTATGAGAAGTGAGGAAGAGCAAACATTTCCAGTATGGGCATATGAATCGATTGAGATAAAAAAGCCAGACCCTATTTGGAAGGACAAAGGTATACGAGAGAGCGAAGAACTATACACTATACTTTCGGTTTTTGGAGTAAAAGAAGTAGAGCATATTGGCAGTACAGCAATTCCTAATCTGCCCGCTAAACCAATTATTGACTTAATGGCCTCTATTTCATCATTAGAAAATATCGAGGAAATAGTAGATGTTCTATCATTATACGACTGGTTTTATGTACCTCCCGAATTAGACAAACAGGAGTGGAGAAGATTTTTTGTAAAAGTAAAGAACGACAAACGGATAGCTCATTTACATTTGGTGCAAGAAGGAGCAGAGCGTTGGGAAAAACAAATTGAATTTCGAAACACATTAAGAGCTAACGTACAACTTGCAAAGGAATACGGTGCACTTAAAAACCAATTAGCAAAAGAACATAATAATGACCGTGAAAAATATACAGAAGCAAAAACAGAATTTATCAATAAGGTGCTGCGTCATTAAGTAAAAGAGGACTTATATTGAATAAGCATCAACAACAATGAAATCTAACATGGTCTGTTATATAAAAAATTCCCGAATTATCTTGAAAAAGCGTTATTACAATGTATTGGCGGAAACATTTTATGAGTGAATAAAAGAAGCTAAAGCAAAAAAATGCTTTAGCTTCTTTTATTTTCTGTGTAGAAATTTCAGTCAGAAACAGCGGAGTTTTATGCGCCTAATTCTTATGCTTTCCTAGAATCAACGTTTTTTCTGGCTGAAAAGATCTGATCAAGTAATAACATCCGGGAACGACAATCAGCAATCCGATGCCAATGTAGAGATGGCGAATATTCACATCCAAGAAAGGCAGCGAAGCAAACAGGATTCCTAAAGGCATTGTCATACGCAGAAATAGCAATCGAACAGCACTCAATTGCGCTAGGCGTTCTTTTGGTGAGTCCCGCTGGAAAATGGCAGCACTTTGGGCATTAAAGAGAGGGAATAATAGACCGCTGTGTAATGCAATAGAAAAGTGCAGAAGAATGCAATGGAAAGTACAGAAGCTTGCCAGTCTTCCTTTTTGTATTCATTTTTGCCGCGACAGTGCGTTTGAGACCCTGAAACTATCCCCTGTAAAATT
>JBFEIJ010000001.1:0-104730 GCA_041553775.1 Planococcus sp. (in: firmicutes) | reverse complement strand
TTTGTAATGGAAGCAGGGCAATTTAAAGTGAAAGACATGCAAGAGCCGACAGCGAAGAACGGGGAAGTGGTCGTTCGCTTGAAAACAGCAGGCATCAACCGCCGGGACTTGGGTCTTTTAAAGCGCTATGGCGACAATCCCGAAACATTGATCATCGGATCTGACGGTGCGGGTATTATTGAGTCGGTGGGAGAAGGCGTAACCGATTTTGCGGAAGGCGATGAAGTCATTATCAATCCGGCATTGCGCTGGTATACGAATAGTGATGCGCCGCCAGCGGAATTTGATATTCTCGGCATGCCCGACCACGGAACTTTCGCCGAGAAAATTGCGCTATCAGCGGAACAAATCGAACGCAAGCCTGCGCATTTGAGCTGGGAAGAAGCGGGCAGTCTGGTTCTGCCAGCGTTGACCGGCTACCGAGCACTGTTTACAAAAGGCCAATTGCAACAAGGACAGACGTTATTCATTCCCGGTGCTGGCAGCGGCGTTGCCACATTCCTCATTCAGTATGCAAAAAATGCCGGAGCGCGCGTTATCGTGACGTCGCGCAGTGAGGAAAAACGCCAACATGCGCTGCGTATCGGGGCAGACCGAGCCATTGCAACCGACAGTGATTGGGTTGAAGAGTTGGCAGATGAAAAGATTGATCTTGTAATCGACAGTGTCGGCGGCGCTACGTTCAATAGGTCATTGGATGTTTTGAAAAAAGGCGGCCGCATCGTCATTTTCGGTGCGACAACTTCCGATAATGTCGACTTCAATTTGCGCAGTTTTTTCTACGGTCAATATCAATTATTCGGTTCGACAATGGGCAGTCGCGACGAACTTCGCGAGTTGCTCAATCATATGGAACAACATGATACACATCCTGCAGTTGATCGAGTTTTTGCGTTGGACAATGCCCAAGAAGCTTTTGACTACTTAGCTTCAGGAAAACAATTTGGCAAAGTCGTATTGCGCATTAGTGAATAAATTCTTGAAACCTTTCAGTCGTCCATCCGTATAAGGGATAAGAAGTAAGATAATTGACTGGAGGTCAATAGGATGGAAACCACAGGATTGAAAGTACTCGTTCACGCTAGTGCATTTTTCGCCCCGTTTTTAGTGCCGTTCATCGTGTTCATCATTGCGAGCGATCAGGAAGTGAAGAAATTGTCGATTCAGGCATTGCTGTTTCAACTAGCAATGGGTGTGTTATTGTTCATTTCGACGCTTTTGACCGTGGTGCTCATCGGTATCCCGTTGCTGATTGTATTCGTTTTGATGACAATCATCGTGCCGGTGATAGGCATTATCAAAGCATTGAACAATGAAAAATTCGATTACCCGATCGTTGGGTCATGGTATCAATAAAAAAAGCCCCTCGAGGGCTTTTTTTATTGGAGTGAAAGCTCGTGGAAGCGTATTTTATTACCAATGAGGCGTATTTCATGTGTAGTCGAGCGTATTTCATATGGAATAGAGCGTATTTCAACGAGAATAGAGCGTATTCACAAAATAAAGAAAAACCCCTGACGACCACGTGATCGTCAGGGGTTGCTGATGTGAAATTATCCAATGGCGGGCGTTAACACTGATCAAATGATCAAGCGTTCCTTGCGTGTTACAGGAATCAACGACAATACGTTTTCGATTTTGAACGTTCGTTTTTCATTCCGCAGAAAGCAATAAGCTTGAAAAGATTCGCCGCTGACTTTTAAAATTTTAATACGGCGTTTACTAATGGTTCCATCATTGGCCATGTACATAATGTCTGCCAGCTGCTGGTATTTAAAAGTTTTTAAAATTTGCCCGCGCATTGGATTCCCTCCCGAATAGAACGTTTGTTCTTATTATAAAACATAAATTGGGAACGAACAAGCAATTTGATTTCGTGTATAATGGAACGAACATATATTCTTTTTGATCAAAAGAGAGGAGCAAAAACATGAAATTTTTCCATACCGCCGACTGGCATCTCGGCAAGCTGGTTCAAGGAGTTTACATGACTGAAGACCAGCGTTTTATTTTAGATCAATTTGTTGAAGCGATTGAAAAACATCAGCCGGATTGCGTAATCATCGCCGGAGATTTGTATGACCGGGCTGTGCCGCCGACTGAGGCCGTCAATTTGCTCGATGAAACCCTGGCGAAAATTGTCCTCGAATTAAAAACACCGGTATTTGCAGTCGCTGGAAATCACGACAGCCCCGGACGCTTGAATTTTGGCAGCCGCGTCTTTCAAAAAAACGGCATCCATATAGCGGGCCATGTGGCGAAAGATCCAACGCCTGCGATAATCGAAGATGAATTCGGGGAAGTCCATATCCATTTACTGCCGTATGCGGATCCATCTCAAGTACGCTACACCTTAGAAGATCCGGAAATCCGCTCCCATAACGACGCGGCAAAAGCATTAACGGAAAAAATCGCGCAATCCCTTGATCCGAATGCGCGCCATATTGCAGTCGGTCACGCTTTCGTGACGCCGCATGGTGAGCAGCAGGAAAATACCAGCGATTCGGAAAGGCCTTTATCAATAGGCGGCGCGGAACATGTGGAAGCCCGTCATTTTGAGGCATTCCATTACACCGCACTTGGCCATTTGCACCAAGCACATTTTGTGTTGAACGAAACGATTCGCTACGCGGGATCTCCGCTAAAATATTCGATTTCAGAAGAGCGACATCAAAAAGGCTTCCTCATCGTCGATATTGACGGGGAAGGAAATACGACAGTGGAAAAACAATTATTAACGCCAAAACGCGATATGCGGACAGTCGAAGCTTTCATGGAAGATTTACTGCGCCATGAAGTGAATGAAGACTATGTGTTCGTCAAGCTATTGGATGATACGCCCATTCTTTATCCAATGGAAAAAATCCGTTCCGTGTATCCGAATGCGATGCATGTCGAGCGAAAACTAATCAGAGGTGTTGGTGGGGAAAGCCAAAGCGGTTCGCGGCGTGAAATGGATCCTTTGAAATTATTCCATGCTTTTTACGAAGAAGTGAAAGGTGAAGCAGCAAACGAGCAAACAGAAACCATTTTCAAAGAAGTGTTGGAAGAGTTCCTTCAAGAGGATACAGGCGACAAGGCGGAGGTGAAAAAATGAAGCCATTAAAACTGAAAATGACGGCATTCGGTCCTTATAAAACGGGTGAGACGATTGATTTTGCCGACTTGAAAGGCAATCAGTTATTCGTTATTTCCGGCAGCACGGGCTCTGGCAAGACGACGATTTTTGATGCCATCAGCTTCGCATTGTATGGCTCCGCAAGCGGCTCTGACCGTGCAGAAGCGCGCAACTTGCGCAGTGATTTTGCTGATGACAATACACACACAAGCGTTGAAATGGAATTTGAAATCCATCGGAAGACTTACCGGATCCTGCGGCAGATGAGTCATGTCAAAGCGGGCAATAAAAGCCCTACAGGCGAACGCTTTGAATTTTTCGAAATTACAGAGACTGGAGAAGTTCCTTGTGTCGAGCGTCAGATTGTTTCCGAAATCAACCGCAAAGTGGAAGAGCTCCTCGGGCTGACACAAAACCAATTCAGCCAAATTGTCATGTTGCCTCAAGGGGAATTCAGAAAGCTTCTGACTTCTGAAACGGACAATAAAGAAGAGATTCTGCGTAAAATATTTAAAACCGAACCGTATAAAATGATCAGCGAGCGTTTGAAAGTCAAAAAAGACGCTGCAGCAAAAGCCCACGATATAGAAAAACGAATGCTCGATAGCCATATTACAGGCATTGCCTCCGCATTGCCGGCACGGCAATGCGATTTGTTCGAGCTGATTGGGCGTGAGCATGTCAATATTCATCAAGTGCTTGAAGCATTGGAGAACGAACAATTGTATTATGGCGAAAAAGAGCTTCACGATGAACAACGCTACCAAGCCGCTTTTAAAAAGCATGGCGAACAACAGGCAAGGTATTACGAAGCGAAAAAATGGAATGATCGCCTAGCAGAACTCGAAGAGAAAGAGCGGCGCTTGGAGCAGTTGAACAGACAGCTCGGTTCCGTTGAAGAACAAGAACGTTTTCTCCAAAAATCGCAGCGGGCCAGTTTAATAGAAGGACTGGAAAATCTATTCAACGAACTGCAGCAGAACGAAGCTGAAAAAAACCGGTTATTTGTCGACGCACAAAAAGCGGAGCAGCAAGCGACAGAAGCTTTGGCGTCGGCGGAATCCTCATTTGCGCATGAGCAAAAACAGGAAGATCAGCGCAATGAAATGCAGCGACAGCTCATACAATTGGAGAATTTAGTGCCAACGGTTCAAGAACTGGCGACCAAGCAAAAAGAGCTGGCGGCACTGGAGGCTGATGCAAAAAAATCAGCTATCGAGGAAAGAAAAGCGGAAGCGGCCTGGCAAACTGAGCGAGACTTGTGCAAAAAACTAGAGGATGACATCGCTTTGCTTGAAGGCAAGCTGGAAACGTTTGATGACAAGCAAGCGGCACTTGCCACATTAAACGAGCAATGCCGCGTGTTGATGGAAGTAACAGTGCTCGAAAACACTCAGCAACAGCAAAAAAGTGAAAACCAAGGCAAAAAAACAGCTTACGAATCAGCGTTAAAAGAATACAAGAATCTTGAATCGAGCTGGTTCGGCAATCAAGCGCAAGTATTGGCTGCTGCACTGAATGACGGGGAAGCGTGTCCGGTATGCGGCAGCACAGATCATCCGGTCAAAGGAAATGGTGTGCTTCATGAAGAAGTCTCGAAAGCTCGCTTGGATCAGGCGAAAGCGAAGCTCGATGGAGTGGATGCGCAATATCGGAACGCTGTAGCAAAAGCGAATGCGACCGAAGAACAATTGGTTCATAAGCGTCGCGCAGTAACGGAACTTGGATTGGCAGCGGAAAAAACGCAAGAGATGCATACACAGTTTGAGCAAAAAAGGCGTGTCTTGGACAATGAAGTCAAAGGGTTATTGCTCGATAAGCAGCAATTGCGAACGTTGAAAGAGCAGCTTGCCGCTAAAACATCAACGGTGAATCGATTAGAGACCGAGAAGACGGAGCTTGCTCGGAAGCAGCAGCTGCAGGTTTCCGCTTTCGAGACTGCAAAGGCCGTTTTCGAGCAACGCCTTCTGTCTATCCCTGAAGAAGTTCGCACAATAGCGGCATTAAACGAAAAAATCCGCAGCACAACAACCGTGAAACAACAGCTCCAGCACAATTGGGAACAAGCGCAAAAAGGCTTGCAGCAGGCAAAAGAACAATTCGCTTCTGCGGCGGTAGTGCGAGAACACAGAAACGAAGCTGTTGCAGAAATTAGTGTGAAAAAAGACAAGGCTCTTCAAAACTATCACGTTGCGTTAGAAAAATCGGAGTTTGAATCAGAAGCGGCATATCAACAAGCTAAATTGTCAGAGGCGGACCGAGAAGAATTGCAACGGGCGACGCAGCAATTCAGGCAATCTCTTCACACAGCTGAACAGCAAACGAAAGAATTGCAGGCGGAACTCTCAGACAAAGCGAAGTCGGACCTTAGCTTTTTGGAGCTTGAAATGAGTCAATTAAAAGCGGAATACGAAGCGGCTTTCGGCGAATGGAATCAGACGAAAGAGCTCAAGACGGTTGCTGCTGGTATAACAGCAAAAATTATTCAGGCATCCGGTAAAGCAATAGAGGCAGAACAGAAAATGAACCGCATCGCTGATTTGCATGATATGATTCGTGGCCAAAACAGCTTGAAAATTTCGTTTGAACGTTATTTGCAAATTGAGTATTTGGAACAAATCATCCAATTGGCAAACGAGCGTTTGAAAAATCTTTCAAACGGTCAATTTTATTTGATGCGCAGCGACCGCCAGGAAGCACGCGGGAAACAGAGCGGACTGGGCCTCGATGTGTACGATGCGTATACAGGTCAAACGCGGGACGTTAAAACGATGTCAGGCGGTGAGAAGTTTAACGCGTCGTTGTGCTTGGCGCTTGGCATGGCGGATGTCATCCAAAGCTTCCAAGGCAATGTATCGATCGATACGATGTTTATCGATGAAGGATTCGGCTCGCTTGATGAAGAATCATTGAATAAGGCAATTGATACATTGATCGATCTTCAAAAATCAGGACGCATCATTGGCGTGATTTCTCACGTTCAAGAACTGAAAGCCGCAATTCCTGCGAGCCTTGAAGTGCACAAGTCAAAAGAAGGGTTTAGCAAAACGAAGTTTGTCATCAAATAGCATTTATAAAAAGAACGGAAAGGGGCGAGAAAGGTGAAGAATTTCAGTTTGAAAGCGCGGTTGATCTATTTTGGTGGGATTGCGTTAGTGAGCGCCGCCTTTTTTGTTTTGCAATTTTATGGCTATCAAAGAGGCGGACAAAATACGTGGGAAATGATGCTGCTCATTATATGGGGGATTTTGGCGTTATTCGGCATCGGTGGAATCGTCTACAGCATCGCGAAACGCAAACCTTAAAAATCATTTAATACAGCATATTATTAAATCAATCAAAAAACCCTTTTCCTCACATCGAGGAAAAGGGTTTTTAAAAGGGATAAATTCGTCTGCAAAAGGGTATCAAAGAACGTAGAGATAAACTGCAAGGAAATGACAAAAACTGCCTGCTAAAATGAACAAATGAAAAATTTCATGAAAGCCGAGTCGCATATTTGAAAATACTTTTGGTTTTAGCGCATATATAATGCCGCCAACAGTATACAGAATGCCGCCAGCGACTAAAAGTACAAGGCCAACAAGTGACATTTGACTTGCTAACGGGACGATCGCGAAAACGATGATCCACCCCATAACGATGTAAAGAGCGGTTGAAAGCCAGCGAGGGGAATGGAACCACACCATTTTAAAGAAAATGCCGCTCAATCCGATAATGGCGATCAATGCGAATAAGACATTTCCGAGTGTTCCTTCTAAAGCGATGAGACAAAAAGGCGCATACGATCCTGCTATCAAAGCGTAGATCATCGAATGATCCAACTTTCTCAAAAATGCAATAAAGCGAGGACTTGCTATGGCGCTATGGTAGATTGTCGATGCCGAATATAGCAATATCAAGCTGATGCCGAAGATTAACACGGCTGTCAGATGAATAGCGGGCGCTTGGTTATAGGAAGCTTTAATCGCCATCATCAAGAGCGCAACGAATGATAGCACAGCTCCGGCTAAATGGGATAGCGCATTGAACGGTTCGCGAATATAAGTATGCATGTGAATATACACCTCTTCTTAAGTAGTTATTTAAACTATTTATAATAATACATACATTAAATTACTGGGTCAAGTTTGGAGTATTTGCAATGATAGGGTAAAATTAGTTTATTAAATACAACGATGAAGGTGAATGCAATGAAGGAAAATGAGGATTGGCTCAATCGTCTAGAGCTTGAAAAGCAGGTAATGGTCGAAGATATACCGAAAATCGAGTTATACATCGATCAAGTGATTCAGCTTTTTGAAGAAGTATTCGAGGATGCAAAACGAAATAAGGAAGAAAAAATCCTAACAAAAACGATGATTAATAATTATGCGAAAGGAAAATTGTTTTATCCGATTCCAAATAAAAAATATTCGCGCAACCACATCATGTTAATCAGCTTGATTTATCAGATGAAAAGCGTGTTATCCATTCATGATGTCAAACAAGTGTTAGAAGGCATTAATGAAAGAGCGGTACAGCAAGAATGGGATTTGGAAAATTTCTATGCCGCTTTCTTGGAAATTCAACAAAGCAATGTGGAAATCTTCAAAGATGTTTTTCAAAAACAGTCCATAGAAGCAGCGCGTCAAGCGGGTGGCATGGAAGATGGGGATGAGCTTGAAGAAGTATTGTTGATTGCATCGCTCGTACATACAAGCAATCTTTACCGCAGAGCAGCAGAAAAAAGGATTGACGAATTGGTTGAACGGAGGGAGCGGAAATGACAAAGGTGCTGGTTGATGCTGATGGCTGCCCCGTCGTGGATTTAACGATAGCGGCAGCGAAGCGTTTCGGACTTCCAATTTTGCTGATCTGCGACACTTCGCATATTATGCAGCGAGAAGGTGCGGAAACGATCACGGTTTCCAAAGGAGCCGACGCTGTAGATTTTGTCTTAGTCAATAAAGTCGATAAAGGGGATATTGTCGTGACGCAAGACTATGGATTAGCGGCAATGGTCCTTGCCAAAAGAGGCGTGCCAATCGATCAAAACGGGCGCGTCTATTCGGAAGAAAACATCGATCAACTTCTCCATGGCCGCCATATCGCGAAAAAAATACGGCAGAGCGGCGGTCGGATGAAGGGCCCTAAAAAACGCCGGCAAGAACATAATGCCGATTTTGAAAACGCACTTGTCCAATTGCTAGAACAAACAGCCAAATAAAATGATAAAAGACACGGTGCATGTGACCGTGTCTTTTTGTAGGAAACAAAGTGGAGTATAAGTTAATTCTAGAAGTCAGTTTTTTCTAGCGAAGCGGTGTTCTGCGTATGCAAGTGCTTTTTGTGAATAATCGGTTTGAATCATATTAATGCCGCGATCTAAAAGCCAACCCCATCCTTCTTCAGGATTGGTTAAAGATAAAGCATCATTATGGCCGGCGTTTTCACCATCATCGAGTGAGTTGACCCATAAATTAGCGCGATTTCTCATTTTTTCCAATGCAGGCTCAGAAAGAACTAGGTCTGTTTTTTTATGAAAAAGGATTTCAATTGCCACAGGCGGAAAGCGTTCGAATAATTCATCTAATTGTTCTAAGTTTTCATCCGTAATGATGTGCATGTAATGCACAGCTTTTTCACGGGACTGGAAAAACTCGAGAACCTCATCGACGGGTCGGCGGCTTTTCAACAACACATGGTCAAAAGCATCCGTCTCTTCGAGTGCTTCGTAAAGTTCAAAGCGGTCTTCCCATGATTTGTCAGCGTTGATCATCGCTTTGCCATTAACGAGTGAAAGTACTTCATAGATGGTTGGGATTTGGTGTTCTGTGAGCGCGGCATGTTTGCCGCCGGTTCCTTCTTTTAAACGCAAACAGCGAGCTTCGTGCAAAGTGAGGTCAGCAATTTTTCCGCTGCCATTTGTGGTTCGATCGACCGTATCGTCATGCAAGATAACGAGATGACCGTCTTTTGTCTGCTGCAAGTCCATTTCAATCAAGTAAATATTGTGTTCAATGCAGTTAGCGAACGCGACGAGTGAATTTTCGGGAGCCTTTCCCCAAAGCCCTCGGTGGGCAACAGCAAAGAAAGGGTGCTTTTTCTGGTGAAGTGCGTAGAGAAACTGATTATAATCCTCGAATTTCAAAGGCTTGTTCATCCATTTCCCCTCCTTTAATCAAGTATACGCTGTATAGGCGCGCAAGTCCTTTTAGGCAATCGGTGTCCCAGGTGAAAATTTTTCTTCAAGAAAAACTGTTAAAAACTTGTGTAACGGGTATACAAAAAAAGAAGCGTTATTCAGCAACCTATTTTGGAGGGATTTAATTGAAAAAAACAACATTGAACTCAGTTATTGGTAGTGCGTTTGCAGCCGGAGCTGGTATTTTCGCGTATAGAGCAATTCAAGAACGAAATAAACTGAATGTGCCGAAAGACAGCGATATGAGAAACAGCACAGAAGTGGACAAGCGCGAAAGTGCCATAGCGGATACAGATCCAGCTGAAAAAGGCCTAACGCAATTGGACTCGGTCTATCGTGAAGAATGGCAAGCAAATGGCTTTCCGCAGACGCATCGTGAAATGAAAGAATTAGAAGAAGAAAAATGACAGCACAAGAGCGAAAGCAGGACGAAATGCTTTCGCTCTTTTTTATGCGCACTTTAAAAAAAGGTTTTGTGGCCTACAAATTAAGTGCTACAGCAATGTCGGTAGAATTACTGGAGAACAATTAACAAAGAGGGAGGAAGAGGGATATGTGGATTAAGAAACCTTTTTTTGAATACGCAACAGGCACGCTGCTCGTAGTCGTCATCCTTTTCTTTCTTGGTAGAATTGACTATGCCATCTGGCCATTTCAAGTGGTCCTCACGACGATTTTTGCACCCATTTTAATTGCTGGGTTGCTCTATTATTTAATCCGCCCGATACTGCATTTATTGATGCGTTTTATACCGAAGATGGCAGCCATTTTTACGGTCTTTTCTGTATTCATTTTACTGCTTGCTGCCCTAATTTATTTTTTTGGTCCGACGATGAAAGAACAAGTGACAAGTCTAGCGGAGCTTGCACCGGAAACCGTTGAAGAAATGGAAAAAGAATCTGATAATGCAATTGCCCAATTCGAGTTTGCGGGCTTTACAGGCTATGAATTGAAGAGCAAAGTAGTCGGGTATGCTGAAAAGTATTCCACTAATTTAATGGCAAACATTGTAGATGTGTTGGCCATTCTGATGAATGCGGCAGTTGTTTTGATCGTGGTGCCGTTCATCTTATTCTTTCTTTTGAAAGACGACGATAAATTAATGCCGCATTTGATGAAATACTTATCAGAGGAACATAAGCCGGAAGGGCGAAAAGTATTGAAAGATGTTGATGAGACTCTATCGAATTACATCGTCGGCCAGGCTATTGTGGCCGCGGCGATAGGGGCTCTCATGTATGTCGGTTATTTAATCATCGGGCTGGAGAATGCACTATTGTTGGCCGTCTTTGCAATGCTTCTGACGATTGTACCGTTCCTTGGTCCAATCATCGGTGTGACGCCGGCTCTTTTTGTCGCATTAACGAGTGGTGATCCACTGATTACTGCAGTGAAAGTGATTGCGGTATTGCTGACGGTGCAGCAAATCGAAGGGAATTTGATCACACCGAATGTTATGGGAAGCCGGTTGAACATTCATCCATTGACCATTATTCTGTTATTGCTGATTGCCGCTGCACTTTATGGGTTTATCGGTATTCTCATCGCGATTCCATTGTATGCAGTTTTGAAAACACTGGTCCATAATTTCCGGCTGTTCAACCGCTTGCGAAAGAAACGTGAAATTTCCCAGCAGGCAAGTAGCAATAAATAACTAGTAAAATGAACATTTTTTATTTTTTTTGGAAGGTTCTGATAAGAAAGACTTTGTGATATACTACAACTAGTATTTCACTAAAAGAAAAAGGGGTGCTACATCATGAAGAAATTTAGTTTATTATTTGTTCTTTTAATGGCAATGCTGGTTATGGCAGCTTGCGGTTCAGATGATTCTTCTGACAGCTCAGGCGGAGAAGGAACAAGTGAAGAAAAGACTTATAAAGTAGGAATCGATACAACTTATCCACCTTTCGAATTTGAAGAAGGCGGAGAATACACAGGGATTGATATTGACTTGATCAAAGCAATCGCAGAAGACCAAGGATTTAAAATTGAATTTAACCCAATGGACTTCGGCGGCATCATCCCAGCTCTTCAAGCAAACCAATTGGATGTGGCAATTGCTGGTATGAGTATTACAGATGACCGTAAAAAAGTGGTGGATTTCTCTGACCCGTACTTTGATGCAGGTTTGTCATTGGTAGTCAGCAAAGACAATACAGATATTACGTCATTGGAAGATTTGAAAGGTAAGACAGTAGCAGTGAAGAGTGGAACAACTGGCTCTAAGTTCGCTATGGATAACGAATCGAAATACGGCTATACTGTATCGCAATTCGAAGATAGCCCGTCTATGTTCCAAGAAGTTTCAAACGGCAATGCTGATGTACTTCTAGAAGATTACCCGGTTATCGCTTATGCGATTGCTGAAAGTGGATTAGAGCTTAAGACGACTGGAGAACGTTTGACAGGTGATCAATACGGAATCGCTGTATTAAAAGGCGAAAACGCTGATTTACTTGAAAAAATCAATGCGGGTCTTAAAGAGCTTCGCGACAGCGGAAAATACGATGAAATCTTGAATAAATACATCGCTGAATAAGCGACATATATGTAGCGCGCAGCAGCGCGCTGCATTTTTTTACCCGATTTTAACGGTCAACTTGCGCAATTTCTAAACGGTGCGCTTGTCGGCAGATTGGATTAGCTGGAAATTCGCAGAAGAAACCTTTTGCGAATTTAAGTTTCTCCCTATGTAAAGGAGACGTGAAAATGGACACAATTGTGAGAGCTATGCCGTTTTTATTGGAAGGATTACAAGTTACGCTTTATATTTTCATCATCGCAATCATTCTTGGGTTTATTATTGGACTAGTCGTAGCGTTGCTTCGCTTGGCTCCTTTAAAGATCTTGAACTGGATTGCAAAAATTTTCGTTGACGCGATTCGTGGTACGCCGTTTATCGTTCAGCTATTCTTCATCTATTTTGGACTCAATTCCCTCGGGTTTTTCTCGATGGACAACACAACAGCCGGAATTGTAACGGTAGCGATCAACGCCGGCGCTTATTTCTCTGAAATTATTCGTGCCGGTATTCAATCCATAGACCGTGGCCAGACAGAAGCTGCACGTTCGCTTGGATTGAACGCTACTCAAAACATGCGTCATATCGTCTTGCCGCAAGCTTTCCGTCGGATGTTGCCGACGATCACAAACCAAGCGATCATTTCGTTGAAGGATACTTCGTTGCTATCCGTAATTGGTATTGCCGATTTAACGCAAGAAGGACGCATTCAAGCTAGCCAAACTTTTGAAGCCTTTACGATTTACTTGACCCTTGGAGTCATTTACTTCATTGTCATTTACTTGCTCTCAATGTTGGCGAGCTTTGTAGAAAGGAAGTTTGTATTGCGATGACTATGATCAGAGTAGAAAACTTAAAAAAATCCTTTGGAAAAATTGAAGTGTTGAAAGACATGAGCACGGTGATTGAAGAAAAAGAAGTGGTCTGCGTCATTGGGCCATCCGGTTCCGGAAAAAGTACATTTCTTCGCTGCTTGAACCGCCTTGAAGAAATTACAGGCGGACATGTCTATATAGAAGGAACGGATATTACCGACCCAAAAGTGGACATCAATAAAGTTCGACAAGAAGTGGGAATGGTATTTCAGCAATTCAACTTATTCCCGCATAAAAGCGTATTGGAAAATATTACGCTGGCACCTATGAAGCTGAAGAAAACCAATAAAAAAGCTGTTACGGAAAAAGCGTATGAGCTGCTTGATAAAGTAGGCTTGAGAGAAAAAGCGAATGCGTATCCGGGTGAATTGTCAGGCGGACAAAAGCAGCGCGTGGCGATTGCCCGTGCGCTTGCAATGGATCCGAAAATCATGTTGTTTGATGAACCGACGTCAGCTCTTGACCCTGAAATGGTCGGCGACGTTTTAGATGTTATGAAACAGCTGGCTGTTGAAGGAATGACGATGGTCATCGTTACGCACGAAATGGGCTTTGCCCGTGAAGTAGGCGACCGCGTCATGTTCATTGACGGAGGTTATATCGTGGAAGAAAATGTGCCGTCCGAATTGTTCGGCAACCCGCAACACGAGCGGACACAAGCATTCTTAAGCAAAGTATTATAAAGGACATGCCTTTCGGGGCATGTTTTTTTTATTGATATCGAAGGTGAAAAGCGTATATTGACTGTTATGGGGCGTATTTTCAGGATAACAGAGCGTATTTCAGCGGCAATCGAGCGTATTTTTACCTTTACAGAGCGCATTCTCAAAAATAAATAAAAAATCCGCTCTGGATGTGCATCCAGAGCGGATTAACGGCTTATTCTTCGTCGAATACGTGAACTTTAGTCATTTTCGCGCCGTTCTTCATTGCTTTCGCTGTTTCAAGACCAGAAGTTACTTGACCGAAAACAGTGTGAACGCCATCCAAATGTGGTTGTGGTGCATGAACGATAAAGAATTGGCTTGAGCCTGTGTCTTTACCTGCATGTGCCATTGAAAGGCTACCTGCTTGGTGCTTATGCGGGTTTCCTTCAGTTTCACATTTGATGTTTTTGCCGCTGCCGCCTGCGCCAGTTCCAGTTGGATCTCCACCTTGGGAAACAAAACCAGGAATTACACGGTGGAAAGTTACATCGTTATAAAAACCAGAGTTTGCAAGGTCCTCAAAGTTTTTTACTGTGTTTGGTGCTTCGTTCGGGAAAAGTTCGAATTCGATTACTTCGCCATTTTCCATGTGGATATGTCCTTTTTTAGTCATTTACAACAGCTCCTTTTCAATTTGTACAGTTCCAAGTATATCGATTTTTTCAGTTTCTGTATAATCATATGGCTAGTCGGGGAATATCAACATAGAGCCATTCATGATAAGCGGTAAATCCCACACACATAATCATCAAAATAAAGCAGAAAATCCATTGATTTATACGGATTTCCTGCGTGATTTCTTCTTAAGCTGCAATTGGTTTAATCGAAGAAAAGCAAGAACAAGACGGGCAATAAAGCGCGCCGCGGCTCCTAATTTCAATCATTAGTCTGATTGCGTGAAATAGGGCATAATATGGTAGGATATAATTATTGAGCAGATTAGGAGTGTTATAAATGGAAGAACGCGAAATTTTTGATATTACGATTATCGGCGGCGGTCCGACGGGACTGTTTGCTTCCTTTTACGGCGGCATGCGCAAAATGAAAGTGAAAATCATTGATAGCTTGCCTCAGTTAGGCGGTCAGTTGACAGAGTTGTATCCGGATAAATTCATCTATGATGTTGGTGGGTTTCCAAAAGTATTGGCTAAAGATCTTGTAGACAATTTGGTCGTTCAGGCGAATTACGGCGATCCTGCAATTTGCTTGGAAGAAACAGTGTCCACGGTTGAACGAGTAGAAGAAGATTATTTCAAAATTTCAACCGATAAAGACACCCACTTCACGAAGGCAGTCTTGTTAACTGCCGGAGTGGGCGCTTTCCAACCGCGTAAAATCGGTGTAGACGGTTCTGAGCCATTTGAAGGCAAAACGCTTCATTACGGAGTTAAAGACCTGACTTTGTTCAGCGGCAAGAAAGTCGTGGTGCTAGGCGGCGGCGATTCGGCTGTTGACTGGGCCATGATGCTTGAAGATGTGGCATCCCATGTGACATTAAGCCACCGCAGAGAAAAAATGACGGCGCATGAAGCAAATATCGATACTTTATTGGCTTCTAAAGTGGAAGTCAAAAAGCCATTCGGCGTTAAAGAATTGGTTGGCGAAAATGGCGAGCTGAGCGAACTTGTGCTCATCGACAAAGAAGGCAATGAAGAGCGCATAGAAGCAGATCACGTCATTGTCAACTACGGCAACATCACATCTCTCGGCCCGATTAAAGAATGGGGCTTGGAGATGGAGAAAAATTCTGTTGTAGTGAATTCGAAAATGGAGACGAACATTCCAGGGATTTACGCAGCTGGCGATATTGCGACGTATGAAGGAAAAGTGAAGTTGATTGCTGTAGGATTCGGGGAAGCACCGACAGCCATCAATAATGCAAAAGCTTATCTTGATCCGAAATCACGAATTCAACCGCTTCACAGCACAAGCGTATTCAAATAAAAAAAGAATCAGCCGAAATGGCTGATTCTTTTTTTATGCCCGTTTGCGTTTTTTAATAAGCGGGTCTTGTTGAATGATTTTAAAGAAGGAAGCGCCCATCAACAAGATGACTATGGAGAAAGGCAAGGCCGCAATAATGAGGGCATTTTGCAATCCTTGCGTACCGCCCGTGTATAAAACGATAGCAGCGACGGCAGCTTGGATGAATCCCCAAGTGATTTTGACAAGGTTAGGCGGATTCAACATGCCTCCGGTTGTTTGCATACCAAGAACGAATGTGGCAGAATCGGCAGATGTGATAAAGAAGATGCCGATGACGAATAAAGTGATGAACGCCATCAATGTGCCGAGCGGATAATACTGCAGCATGCCGAACGTCGCCGTTTCTAAACTGTATTCAGAAATTTTGGCGATGTTGTTTTCTTCAAGATTTAATGCGGAAACGCCAAATACGGCGAAAAAGATAAAACAAATCAGTGATGGGACAAATAATACGCCAATCATAAATTCTTTAATGGTGCGTCCTCTTGAAATGCGCGCGATGAAAATACCGACAAATGGCGCCCATGATATCCACCAAGCCCAGTAGAAGACGGTCCAGGCGTTGACCCATCCGCGTCTTTCTTCATTATTAGGCTGCATATTGAAACTCATATCGAATATATTGGTGACGTAACTCCCAAGTGCGGTTGTAAACGAGTTGAGAATGTAAAGAGTCGGACCGGCAAATAGCATCATCAACAATAGAATGATTGCAAGTACCATATTGATGTTGCTTAAGTATTTGATGCCGCGACCAATCCCTGACCAGGCAGATAAGATGAACAGGATGGTGGAAACGCCTAAGATGAGCAATTGGAAAGTGAATGTGTTCGGTGTGCCGAAAAGAAACGATATCCCTTCGTTCAATTGAGCTGTCCCAAAGCCAAGGGTGGAAGCCACGCCGATAACTGTCGCAAAAACTGCCAGGATATCTACCAGTTTTCCAGGAATTCCGGCCATTGCCTTGTGACCGAACAAAGGCGTCAATGTCGCGCTGATCAATCCAGGGGCACCGTTGTGAAATTTGAAATAAGCTAAGACCAATGCCACGATGCCGTAAACTGCCCAAGCGTGAATGCCCCAATGGAAGAAAGAGAATTGCAATGCATCTGAAACGGCTTCGGGGGACCCTAACTCAGACCGGGGGGCGCTTTTAAAAGCGTGGGAGATCGGCTCGGCCGTGGTCCAGAAGACCAATCCCATACCCATACCTGCACTGAACAACATCGCAAACCACGATGGCAATGAAAATTCAGGCTCTTCATCAGGCTTGCCGAGCTTGATGTTTGCATAGCGAGAAAAGATCATATAAATGCAGAACGCTAAAATGATGAACACAGTGACCAAGTAATACCAGCCGAATGTTGCGGAAATAGCCGCTGTTACGTTTCCAGTTGTTTCACTAAATCCCTCTGGCGCTATAAAGCCCCAAAACACAAAGCTTAAGCAAAGTGCAAGGGAAATCCAGAAAACGATGGTTACTTTTTTCATTATTATTCCCCCTTATTCTTTTTATGTAGATACTTTAAACATTAAAATGTACCCTAATTGACGGTTTTTAAACTAGATTATCTTCATTAATGAATTATCTGTTTCATTACAAACTGTAATATAACGCACTTTTACGTAACGTAATTGTTATTTTATATGTGATGTTTTGTCATCGTTATGAAATGACAAGGTGTTATGCTTCTATTTGTTAGTGAAAAGGAGGAATTTCATTTATGAAAAAGCAAATCGTTACACTAACTGCTATTGCAGCATTAAGTGTAAGCGCAGCAAGTGCAGCTAGCGCTCATTCATCGTATACAGTAGAATCAGGTGATACTCTTTGGGGTATTTCAAAAGAAAATAATGTAACAGTTGATCAAATAATGGGTTGGAACGGACTATCGTCTGACTTGATTTATCCATCACAAGACCTTGTCTTAGAAGCAGACAAAGCGTCTCAGAAACAAGCACCGGTTAAAGCTAGTGCAACTTCATCGTATACAGTAAAATCTGGTGACACGCTTTGGGCTATTGGGCAGACACAAAATGTTTCTACAAGCCAATTAATGGGTTGGAACGGACTATCGTCTGACTTGATCTATCCAGGTCAAGAACTTGCTTTAAAAGCAGGTGCAGCAGCACCAGCACCAGCGAAAGCACCGGCGCCAGCTAAAACAGCAGCACCAGTTCAAGCATCAGCACCAGCGGCTGCAACTCAGCAAGCCGGTAAAACAATGACAGTTTCAGCTACGGCTTATACTGCATATTGCGTAGGCTGCTCAGGCGTAACTGCTACAGGGCAAGATTTACGTGCTAATCCGAACCAAAAAGTAATCGCTGTTGACCCGACTGTCATCCCACTTGGATCTAAAGTTTGGGTTGAAGGCTACGGAACTGCGATTGCAGGCGACGTAGGCGGAGCAATCAAAGGCAATAAAATCGATGTATTCATCCCATCTCAAAGCGACGCACTTGCTTGGGGACGTAAAAACATCACAATTAAAGTTCTAGACTAATAAAATATAGCTACACAGCCGAGGTGACCATTCCCTTGGCTTTTTTTGTGTGAAAAATTGTTTTTGGAAATTTGAGTGAAACTTCAAATGCTGAACTAACTTTAAAATAAGGTTTGTTAAAGGGTATTTTTTAATACAAATATCAATTAATTCCCATTAATACGGGTTTAAGCTTTACATATAACTGAATAAGCAATATTCTGAATAGTATATCTACTTATGGTAAGGGGGGCTGTGAATGACAACAGAACCAAAAAAATATTCTCGTCGTGACTTTTTGAAAACTTCCGGCATCGCGACGGGTGCGTTAATCGGCGGCGGCATTATCGGCGGACTGATTGGGGTGAACGTCAATGATACGGCTGCTCCAGACACGGAGGGCAGAAGTGCGACGAGCGGGCTAAGAGGGTTGATGTTCTTCAAAACCGATGCAGAGTTTCAAATCCTTTCTCAAGCAACAGAGCGTATTTTTCCTGAAGATGAATTAGGGCCAGGTGCGATTGGTTTAGGGGTGCCTTATTTCATTGATCACCAGCTTGCCGGTGCATACGGAGAGAACTCTAGAGAATATATGCAAGGACCATTTTTTGAAGGTGAAGCGACGCAAGGCTACCAAAGCCGGCTGAAGCGAAACGAAATGTTTCGTCAAGGGTTGCAAGTGATGCAGCAAGAAGCGCAATCACGTTTCAGAGCCAATTTTGTGGATATTGAAGGTGACCAGATGGATGAAATTTTGACGGCGTTTCAAGAAGATGAAATTCAGATGAACGGAGTGTCTGGACAATTTTTCTTCCGTCTCTTGCGTATGGCGACACTTGAAGGAGCCTTTGCTGATCCTATTTATGGGGGCAACCAAAACATGGAAGGTTGGAAAATGAAAGGCTTCCCGGGACATCAGGCAGCGTACATTAACGACATTGAAAGTAAAAAGTTTATGGAAATTGAACCTCAGTCATTAGGATCGCACCAGTAAGTCAAAGGGGGAATGGCGGTGGTCACAACTTTAGAAAAAGTGGATGTTGTCACAGTTGGTGTAGGCTGGACCGGAGGCATTATTGCTGCAGAATGCGCCAAAGAAGGGCTGAAAGTGATTGGCCTCGAACGCGGAAAAGAACGTGGAACGTCGGATTTTGCAAATGTTCACGATGAATATCGCTATGCGGTGCGCTATGAATTGATGCAAGATCTATCAAAAGAAACAATCACTTTCCGCAATAGCCGCAACCAGCGGGCATTGCCGATGAGGCAACTTGGCTCTTTCTTGTTAGGAGAAGGACTTGGCGGCGCTGGCACACATTGGAATGGACAAACTTGGCGTTTTCTCCCTTATGACTTCCAGATCAAAACGATGACGGAACAGAAATACGGCTCTAAATTATCAGCGGACTATCTGTTGCAGGACTGGGGCATTACTTATGATGAGCTGGAACCTTATTTTGACCGTTTTGAAAAGACGGCTGGCATATCAGGGGAAGATAAAAATCCGTTTTGGGGCAAGCGTTCTAGCGATTATCCGACACCACCAATGAAAAAGACGGAAATTCTTCAGAAATTCGAAACCGCGACAACCGACCTCGGTTATTCACCATTCATGATGCCTTCGGCAAATTTGTCAAAGCCTTATGAAAATCCAGATGGCCAGCAAATCAATGCTTGTCAATACTGTGGGTTCTGTGAACGGTTCGGTTGTGAATACGGTGCGAAAACCTCGCCTGAAATCACTGTAGTGCCAGTTGCACGGGAAACCGGTAATTATGAAATCAAATTCAATGCGAACGTCGTAGAAGTGTTAAAAGAAGGGGACAAAGTGACAGGTGTTCGTTATTTTGATGCCATCACTTTCGAGGAATTTATTCAACCGGCAGAAGTTGTCGTTTTGACAAGTTATGTTCTCAACAATGCAAAACTGTTGATGGTATCGCAAATTGGTGAGCAATATGATCCTGAAACGGGTAGAGGGACGCTCGGTAAAAATTACGCTTATCAGATTTTGCCAGGTGCAACCGGATTTTTTGAGGAACAGATGAACACGTTTATGGGAGCAGGCGCTCTCGGAATGACGATTGATGATTTTAACGGAGATAATTTCAATCACGGCGACCTCGACTTTATACACGGCGGAAGTTTATCAATTACACAGACTGGCAGCCGGCCGATCCTATCCAATCCGATTTTGCCAGATACGCCTTCTTGGGGGGCGGAATTCAAAAAAGCATCGATTGAAAATTACACCCGTACTTTAGGGATAGGCGGTCAAGGGGCGTCAATGCCTCACAAAGAAAATTATTTGACGCTTGATGGAACGTATAAAGATGTTTACGGCGTTCCCTTGTTGCAATTGACTTATAATTTTACGGATCAAGATCGAGCGCTGCATGCTTTTATAACCGAGAAAGCGACTCGCATCATGCAAGAAATGGGCGCGAAAACAGTAGTAGGGCGCAATCCAATATCGGATTATGACATTGTACCGTATCAAACAACTCATAACACTGGTGGAACAATCATGGGAGCAGACCCGTCCACTAGTGTCGTCAATAATTATTTGCAACATTGGGATGCAGAGAACTTATTTGTCGTAGGTGCAGGAAATTTTGCGCATAACGGAGGCTATAACCCTACGGGAACGGTCGGGGCATTAGCTTACCGTTGTGCAGAAGGCGTCATCAATTATAGTAAAAACGGGGGTATCCTCGTTTAAAAAGGAGGAAAACAATATGGGAGGATTAGCTCAAATTGGCGTGCCAGGATTGATCATTATTTTGGTCATTGTTTTGATACTGTTTGGACCGAAAAAACTGCCGGAAATCGGTGGAGCTGTCGGTAAGACCTTTTCGGAGTTCAAGCGCTCTACTAAAGGGTTAATGGATGACGATGACGAGGAGCCGGTGGCGAAGAAAGAAGAGAAAAAATCGGAAAACGTTTGAAGGTGGTTAAATGGATCCGTATGGAGAGCATAAATTAATCAGCCCATTAGCGAAAAAGAAAACCGGGCTTCAAAAGCAATCCGAAACAGGTAAATCGTCTGTTCAGCATCCGCCCAAAAAATCGCCAGTACCGGAGCCGCCTAACAACGACGAGCAAATGGAGACGTTGATTGAACATTTAAGCGAGTTGCGAAAACAGCTGATTAAAAGCTTATTGGTATTTGGTTTTTTTCTGATCGTGGTTTTCTCCACATTAAATTTATGGTTCCCCTTTGTAGTTAAAGGCCATGATTTAGTCATTCTCGGACCGCTGGAAGTCATCAAGTTCTATACGTCGATTTCGTTGACGCTCGCGCTCGGTTTATCGCTGCCTTTCTTCTGTCATTTTTTATGGCAGTTTGCAAAACCAGGGTTAAAGAAAGAGGAATCGAAATTCATCGGATTTTATTCTCCAGCAATGCTTGTGCTTTTTGTGCTCGGTGTGGCGTTCGGCTATTTCGTCGTCAATCCATTGAGTTATCAATTTTTAGTGGGCTTGGGCGCGGCCAATTTTGCCGTGCTGATTTCAGCAAATGAATATATTCATTTTCTGATCATGACAACCATTCCGTTGGGGCTATTGTTTGAAATGCCAATCGTCGCGTTATTTTTATCATCGATCGGCATACTGACTTCTGTATCGATGAAAAAAGTTCGGAAATGGTCGTATTTGGTCCTTGCGATTGTCTCGGCATTGATCACGCCGCCAGATTTTATTAGCCAGTTATTAGTGCTTATTCCAATGGCGATGCTGTATGAAACGAGCATTTACATTGTCCGAAAAATGGAAAGAAAAAAGGCTCTTATGGAATCTTCTGTTGTTTAATCGAAAAGACCGAAAGGCAAACTGCACAAATTTTAATTTGTGCAGTTTTTTTGTGTGAAAAGATAAAATAAAGAATAAAAAAACGAAAGTAAAGAAAATTCTGATTTCTGGGTAGCGTAAGCTTTCGTTTTTCTATACACTGAAAGAGGAACGGCAAAAGCAAAGACCAAGATGAGGAGGAGCGGCATGAAACTTGAACTGAAAGAAATCACAGATTTAAAATCAGTCGATGTCTCAAAATTGGTGGAAGAAAGTGAAGCAGAGGGATATCGCTTTTTACGGCGACTAGCCGATCAATACGAAGACGGCACCAACACATTCGATCAAGAAGGCGAAGTTTTATATGGGGTATGGGATCAACATGAACATTTGGTGGCGATCGGCGGCCTCAACCGCGATCCGTATTCAGATAAAAGCGGAGTAGGACGGCTTCGTCGTTTTTATATTTCACCCGATGCGCGCAGACAGGGCATTGGTACAAAGTTGTTGAAGAAAATCGTTGATCATGCAAACGGGCATTTCAAGGAGATTGTCGTGAGGACAGATTCGGCAAATGCGGATGCTTTCTACCGCG
Organism: Planococcus sp. (in: firmicutes); assembly: GCA_041553775.1. Classification (GTDB taxonomy): domain Bacteria; phylum Bacillota; class Bacilli; order Bacillales_A; family Planococcaceae; genus Planococcus. The sequence goes on along the minus strand of JBFEIJ010000001.1, from coordinate 82,460 downwards.
CCAATGGCTTTTCCGGAGATCTTGGCCTTCCGGATGCGACACATGGCATCACATTGGATAGCGATTATTCAAAAACCATGTAATGATAGAGAGGCGGCTTGCGTGTGCGAGCCGCTTTTTAGTATGTTAAAGGTGAAAACAGGAGCGATTCAAAATAGAAAAGCAGCAATGGAGGAATAACGATGGAAATGTCCAATTGGCAGGGTGCTGCCGGAATATGCGTCAATGATCAAAACGAGGTATTGCTCGTTTTGCAGAACATGCCTGACGACGATGAGAAGAAATGGGCCGTGCCGGCGGGTGGAGCAGAATCGGGCGAAAGTTTGCGCGCGTGCTGTGAGCGGGAGTTTTTTGAAGAGACGGGTTTGATTGTAGAGGCAAAAGAGGAACTGACAGTGAAGAAAGGAGAATATGAAAATTCGGCCATTTCATTTGAAGTGCATTATTTCCGCGTAGAGGTGACCGGCGGTGCGATTAATAAAGAAGATCCATTTGAATTGATTTTGGACATTGCGTGGAAGCCAATCAGTGAATTGAAGGATTTGAACATGACATATCCCGATGACCGGGAATTGATCGAATCATTGCTAACGCCTAAACAGGATTAGAAATGGGCGGAACGGGTAATTTAATGCTAACTGAAAGTCGAGGAGGGAGCATATGAAAAAAGGTGAAGAAGAGCGCGAAGGGGAAGAACTGATTCCAGAAATTGAACCGCGGCGTGATATGCCTGACAAGAAAGAAATGGATCCCATGCCTGACCGTGATTTGGAATACAAAGAAAACTCAAATGAGAAATATAAAGATCAACAGCCCCGGAAAGAATAAGCTAATCGGCTAGGTGCGGCACCCCAAAAAGTAGAGTAAAGAAACTTTTTGGGGTTTTTTCAATAAACACATGAATTTCGAGCGCGAGGGGGGAGAATATGCCGCGACATAAATTCAAGCATGCTGTATGGCAAGAAGAAGGCGCCATTGGAGATGAAGATTTCTTAAAATTCTTGCCAGATCATTATAAGATGCATTCATGGATCAAAGATTCCGAAGATATCGTGGTGAATATTTTACATAACGACACGGTCGAACGAGGCGGGGAAGGAATTTGGGGATCGCTCATCTACCGGCAAAGTCAACAAAATAAAGAGGAATTGGATGTATTCCACTTTTATTTGTCGCGAGACATTTTGGTTACAAACCAATTGGATTTTGAGTCGGATGCAGATTTGGATAAAGGCAGTCTCATGAAACAAATGGAGGACGCCGACACGACGATTGAGTTGATGATGGCGATACTTGGGCATATGGTCAGCGCCATTCTCCATAGAATCGATCAATTTGAAGTGCGTTTGCGTAATTTATTGTGGGAAATCAGTGAAAAAAACAATAGCAAAACCTTGGAAAAAATTTCTGAGCTGCGGCATGAAATTTTATTGTGGAAACACTTGATCCAAGGTTTTTTGGAGATCAACATGGCCATTGCAGAAACTTTCGGGCGCAATGTGCATGACGGCATCGAATTTTATCGCACGTCACAGCGGATTGATCGCTGCGTCATTTTAGTGAATTCCTACCAAGATGAAATTAAGAACATGGTGGACATGGAAAATGTGGTCGCCAATTACCGAGGAAACGAAATTATCAAAACGTTAACGGTTTTGACGACGCTTTTTACGCCGGCGATGGCGTGGGGGGCAATATGGGGGATGAACTTCAAGCACATGCCTGAAATCTATTGGACGTTCGGCTATTTAGCGTCGCTTGTCATTATCATTGTGTCAACGGTTGCTCTTTATCTCTTCTTCAAGCGAAGAGGATGGACAGGGGACATTTTAAAAGCGAGAGGCCCCAATTAGGATTGAGCACAAAAAAGCGGGGGAACTGCTCCCCGCTAATAATGTGCTTTGTCTTTTTCCAACTCTTCTAGCAGCTCGTTATAGCGTTGAAGATCTTGGTCTCCATGTTTTTCGATATAATCTGTAATCTGGTTTTTCAAGTCTTTCCGCAGGCGTTCCACAGCGACTAATTTTTCTTTCATCGACTTGCGCTTCCACATTTCGGCGTCCTTCACATCTTCCATCTTTTCAAGCAAATCAATTTCTGCCAGTAAAACAAGCGCTTCCGTTTTCTTGTCTTCGTATTTCTTCAAAGCCTTTTCCACTTTCCGGGTATCGTTGTCAAAGGTTAATTTTGAATACATGGACACGGCGCACGCCACCTTTCCTGCTTTTTGTATCTTTAATTCCCTTATTGTTCTTAAGTTAATCCTGTATGCAGACAAGATCCTTAATAGAGTATAAATATTCTGAATAATCATTGACGAAAAAATTCCTTTCCTTTATCATGAAAGAAATGAAACGAGGAGGTGGGTATGATGATTCGAACTGGTAAACGCATGACAGAATGTCAGGAATATCTATACATTCTTCATGGCGTTACTTTCACTAAAAACCGTGCACAGGATAAGTCTGTCCTTTTTCAACTAACTGCATGGAGTGAAAATAACCAGTAAGAGACATCTGCCTGCAATCGGATTTAAGCAAAAGGCATGCGTCCCTGCATGCCTTTTTGTATTGCGCACGTCTCTTCAATTGAAAGGAAGAGAACAATGATCATTAGTCAGTTTCAACAAATCATGTGTCATTTTGCAAACCAGAAATTATTCAATCACATAAAAGGGGAAGTCGCTGAAGGCGAGAGAATAGGTCTTGTCGGGCGCAATGGTGAAGGTAAAACGACTTTGCTCAATGTGCTCTCAGGAACACTCCAACCGACAGAAGGAGCGGTCACTTGGAAAAAAGGCTGTAGCGTCGGTTTGTTAAAACAATCCCCAGACGAAGAACCGGAGTGGACGGTCGAAGAACTCCTTCAAACCGCGTTTACTGACTTGTTACAAACGAAAGAACGCCTGACTGAAATGGAAGAGCGGATGGCGACAGCTTCTGTGGATGAAATGGAGCGCCTGTTGGTGAAGTACGGCGTATTGCAGGAAGAGTTTATGTTGCAAGGCGGCTATGACATCGACGTTCGGATTGACCAAGTACTGAATGGACTCAAGATCAAGCAATTGAAAAACGAATTATTGGGGCATTTGAGCGGCGGGGAACGGACCAAAGTGGCTTTGGCGAAATTATTGCTGCAGGAGCCGGACTTATTATTGCTCGATGAACCGACCAACCATTTAGACCTGGAAGCAATCGAATGGCTCGGCTCGTTTATAGCCCATTACAAAGGGACGATTGTCATGGTATCGCATGATCGTTATTTTTTGGATGAAGCTGTAACATCCATTTGGGAGCTGGACCAAGGCGAGCTGATTCAGTATAAAGGCAATTACTCGGCATATGTTAAAGAACGGGAAGCGCGCTTGCTCATCGAATTTCAGCAATACCAAGATCAACAGAAGAAAATGAAAAAAATGAAAGAAACCATCAAACGTCTGAAAGAATGGGCAAACCGCGCCAATCCGCCAAATGCTGGCATGCACCGCCAGGCTAAAAGTATTGAGAAAGCGTTGGCGCGCATTGAGATGCTAGACCGCCCTGTGCTATCGAAAAAACAAATGGCCTTAGATTTCAAAATGGCTGAACGAAGCGGAAAAGATGTTGTAAGGCTGGAGGGCATTTGGAAAGAGTTTGGCGAAAGACTCTTGTTTCAAGAAGTGAATATGCATGTGCGGTTTGGGGAGCGTGTAGCAATTGTCGGTTCAAACGGTACCGGGAAATCGACGCTGATCAATATGATTTTGGGAAGTGAAGAGGCGGATTGCGGGGACATTCGCTTAGGCAGTGGACTTTCAATCGGTTATTTATCACAACATACACTCGAAATGGATAATAGCCGCACCGTCATTGAAGAATTCCGAGAAGCTGTGGCGGTGTCCGAATACGACGCTCGGCCCATGCTTGCGAAATTTTTATTTTTCGGCAATATGGTGTTCCAACCGGTTCGCCAATTGAGCGGCGGGGAACGGATGCGCTTGCGTCTTGCTCAACTCATGCATTTGAACCATAATTTGCTGATTTTGGATGAGCCGACAAATCATTTGGACTTAGAAGCGAAAGAAGTCATGGAGGAAGCGCTTAGCGGATTCCCAGGCACCATTATTGCTGTTTCACATGACCGGTATTTTCTGGATAAATTATTCCCGTCTACTTATTGGCTCGTTAATCAATCGATGGTGCATTTCGATGGCAATTATTCATTTGCTAAAGAAAAAAAGAACGCTGAATCAGTAAAGTGACGCATCACCTAAAGTAGCGCAGAAGCTCGAAGTTATGGGATACTGAAGTCAGATGGAAAAAAAGAGATAGGTAAGGTGAGTGTATGACCGCAATTGGCACAATACCAGAAGATATATCTTTGCTTAATGCATTAGATCATATTGGGGAAACGATCATGATTGCCGATGCCGAATATACGGTGCGTTGGATGAATACGGCAGCGCATGAATTATTGTCGGCCGTCGTCCCTTTGTACGGGATTGAAGATTGTCGGGATTTGATCGGCATGAATATGGATGATTTCCATATGAATCCTGGACGTCAACGGAAAATGATGGACAATTTGACAGAGGGGCATCGTGCTCGTATTAGCATTCGCAATGCTTTCGTCACTGACATCGTCATTACACCGATCAAATCCAATGATGAGATTTCGGGCTATATTGTCATGTTGATGGATGTGACTACGCAAGCTGAAGAACAAAAACGAAACGAACAGTTGATTAAGGATTTGTCGACACCGATATTGAACATCTGGGAAAAAACGATTGCGCTGCCGCTGATCGGCGAATTTGACCGACGCCGTTCGGATGAATTGCTGGCGACGGTGTTAATGGAATGCTCAGAAAAGAATATTGAATACGTGCTGCTCGATTTAAGCGGCATTACGGAATTTGAAAATGAAATCCGTTATCAGATCCAGATGATGACCGATAGTTTGAAACTGATCGGAACGCAATGTATTTTGGTAGGCATCAGTCCGAAGCTCGCCATGTCGATCGTCGAGCTCGATAGCAGCACGCCGATATTCGGTACAGCGCATGCCGGGTTACGCCATATTATGGATCAACAGGCTCTCTAATTTAAGGATTCACTTATTGAAATGTAAATGAAAAAAGGTTCATCTCGAATAACAGCAAAAAACAGCTTATCCTTGTGACGGATAAGCTGTTTTATTTTGTTTCAACGGGTTCCACCCATTCTTGCGACCATTCTTGAATAGCGTCCATGACTGGTTTTAAGGAGAAGCCTTTTTGGGTTAATTCGTATTCAATCCGGACTGGTGTTTCCGGGTAAACTTTTCTGGCAACAACGCCTGCTGCTTCAAGGCTTTTCAGCCGTTCAGATAAAAGGCGGCCACTTATGCCGATCACTTCAGTCAAATGGCAGAATCGCTGTGGTCCATTTAATAATTGATAAATAATCAAGCCAGTCCAACGTTGGCTAAGAAGTGCAATTGCATTTTCGAAACGTGGGCAAATGCTAGCAGTATCCATCATTCTCACCCCTTTTCCTTATAATAACACAATTACCTTGTGCATTAAAGGAATATAGTTACTTGACATAGGTTAGTTCTTAAAACATAATAAGTTACATAAAGTAACTAGTTGCAAGGAGGGACATATATGCGTTTTCACGAAAAACCTACAACTTATGTAAGTGAAGTCGGTTTGAAAGTGCTTGATTTAACTAAAATGGTTGATTTTTATCAAGAAGTGATCGGGTTTGAGGTGATCGAAAAATCGCCGAACTTTGCAGTCCTTGGGGTGGGTACAGAAAGATTATTGAAGCTCGATCAAATAGAAGGGTTGCAAGCGAAAGATCGGCGCTACGCCGGACTTTATCATTTTGCGATTTTATTGCCAAGTCGTGCAGACTTGGGGAGAATATTGGTTCATCTTCATAACAAAGATGTGCGATTGGGATCAGCGGACCATTTAGTAAGCGAGGCCTTGTATTTGAGCGACCCTGAAGGCAATGGAATTGAAATTTACAGTGATCGTGAACCTCAGAACTGGAAATGGAGGGGCAATGAAGTGGCGATGGCGGTGGATCCAATTGATGCCGCCGGACTTGTAGCCGCGGCAGAAAATACGGGAGTTGCCTGGCAAGGAATGCCTCGAGGTACGGTGATGGGGCATATCCACCTGCATGTGAGTGATTTGGCAAGAGCCAAAGACTTTTACGTGAACGGCTTGGAATTCGAAGTGACAACTTCGATGGGCGAACAGGCAGTATTTCTTGGTGATCAAAAATATCATCATCATATCGGATTGAATGTCTGGAACGGCATTGGTATTCCGGCACTTCCGAAAGAACGAGCGGGATTGGGTTATTTTACATTCATGCTGAAAGATGAAGAAAAGCGACAACGTATTGTCGCGCAGCTTCGTGCACTTGGTGCGGAAGTTATAAAACGTGATGAGTACGTGGAAACAATTGATCCATCAGGCAATGTGATTCGATTGACCATATAGAAAAAAGGCTGACTCTATCGATCTGAGTCAGCCTTTTTTTGTGTATAAATAGGATTTTCACAGCTGTTGGCATTGGTAAATGAAAAATCAAGGTGAACTGGTGTTGAATGTTCAATGGCACTAGACTCTGCGGTTAGGCGTTGCTCATGATCGTGATCAGCAGTGTGATTTTGGCGCGTTTCCATATATGCATGCATTCTCTCTTGTTTTTTCAATTCTTCGAGAGGGGTGTTTGAGAAAGATAAAAGGATGAGCCCGAATGCCCCGACAATCAATGTAATGCCGAGGAGTGAGAGGAAGCCCTTCATAAAGATAACCTCCGTTTTTTTAGTTGCTGATAGTAAGGACGCACCACTAACCATGAAGTTCCCGGTATACGAGTAAATTCAGGTTTTGGACATGAAGTAAAGAAAATTATTACCAGTCGCCATTTTATGGGTGAGTTTCTCTTCGACTCACGCTATAATCAAGAAAGGAAATTTTAATAATGAGGAGATTTGAATAATGGAGTGGAAAAATATATACCGCGGCATTCTTATGGGCGTCAGTGACTTGATTCCCGGTGTCAGCGGAGGCACAATCGCATTTATACTTGGAATTTACGACCGATTGCTGGAATCGATCAGTGGATTTTTCAGCCGGGAATGGAAAAAGCAATTAGGCTTTCTCGTTCCGCTCGGTCTTGGGATCGTTATTACGTTATTGGCATTCAGCCGAGTCATCGAATATTTGCTTCACGAACATCATGAAGCCACCCAATTCTTTTTCATGGGACTGATTTTGGGTGTCATTCCCTATATCATGAAACAGGCAGAAGTTAAAAAGAACTTCACCCGTCGCCATTTTGCCATCTTGATCGTAGTAGGTGCAGCGCTTGCAGCAATGGCGTTCATTCAAACGAACGAAAACGTAGAACCGATTACGAGCTTGAGCGTTCCGGTATTTTTCCTGCTGTTCTTTTCCGGCTGGCTTGCCAGCATGGCAATGTTGCTTCCGGGAATCAGTGGCTCGTTCATCTTATTGCTGCTTGGTGTTTACTCGACTGCCATCAATGCATTGTCGACACTGAACTTGCCGATTGTTATGACAATCGGAGCAGGGGTTATTGTAGGTTTTATCATCAGCAGCAAAGCGATTCAGTATTTGCTTGAGCATTTTACGTATGTCACATATGCTGCTATCATCGGATTGATCTTAGGATCGTTGTTTGTCGTATTCCCTGGATTCTCATCAGACCCTGGCACACTTGCGTTAAGCGCCGCCACTTTCACGGCAGGCCTGGTCTTCACATTATTGTTCAGTTCACCTAAGAAAACAGTCATTACAGAATGATAAATTGCATCTGCAGTCCTTGGAACATCCTTTTACTAGTTATGTAAAAGGATGTTTCTGTCTTTATAAAAGGTCTTATGCTTTGAGGAAACCACGTTTCCATTTAAACTAAAGAAAGAGGGGGGATATCCTTGCGAAAATTATTCTGGTTGCTGATTTTATTGGTACTTGCTTTCTTGGCACGGCCAATTTGGGAAGACAAAGCAAGTGAATACGTTGATCTAGGCTTTTTGACGTCAATCGATCACGCCATAGACCAAGTTACTGAAGATCCTGCTATTACAGACGCAATCTCCCAAGCCAAAAAAATCACGGTAGACATAGGCGGTCAACTGCAATCCTTTGTCGCTAAAAGTTCTACGGAAATGCCGGAAGCGGTTTCTAAGCCCGATCTTGACGAAACGCAATCGCTTTTTGCTGTCCATAATGTCACGCTCGGCATGACGAAAGAACAAGCGCAAATGAAAGTCGGCTTGCCGCTTCGATTGATGCGCAATGAATATGGCGTCGATTGGCATAGCTACCATAAGAATTATCAGAACTATGTATTGCTGTCATATGACCAAGAAGGCAAGGTCAATGGCATGTTCACCAACCAAGCCCTGATTTCCTCTACAAAGGGAATCACGATGAAGTCGAAAAAGGCTGAAGTGCGCTCGGCACTTGGAACGCCGCTAAAAAGCCTGCAAAAAGGAAACGTCCAGTATATCTTGGACACACGGGAAGAATACGACGTCTTTAAAATAGATTCGAACTACATCACAGTGTTCTATGATATTCACGAAAGCGATACAGTGACAGCTATCCAAGTGATTGACGAGGAGTTGGAAGAAAAACGTCCTCAGATTTATGCGGAGCCCAACGATAAATTGCGAGAAGGGTACGAATTCCTGTTATTTGAATTGACGAATTCGGCGCGTATCCAGCGGGAACTACCGCTTTTGAAATGGGATGAAGCGACAAGGGGAACTGCGCGTAAACACAGCGAAGACATGGCTGAAAACAAATACTTTAGCCATACGAATTTAGAAGGGAAATCGCCATTCGACCGGATGGGAGATGACGGCATCGAGTTCTTTGTGGCAGGAGAAAATCTTGCATACGGTCAGTATAGCAGCATCTATGCGCATGAAGGCTTGATGAACTCACTAGGTCACCGAGAAAACATCTTGAAACCGGATTATGGATATCTTGGCGTCGGTGCGGCTTTCAACTCAGAGAACCAGCCGTATTTTACAGCCAACTTCTTTAATAGATAAAAAAAGCACGGCCATCAATTCAGATGGCCGTGCTTTATTCATCAGTTCAATACTAGCCAAGCCAGAACGACGAGTGGACCTACGATGAAGCAGTAGATGGCGAAATACTTTAATTGTCCTTTGGCCATAATGTTCATGAACCATTTCAGTGAAAAATAAGAGGCAACAAGTGATCCTAAAAATGCCATGATGTAAGGCACAGCCATTTGACTAAGGTTTGAATCGTTTAGAATATCGCTGATGCTGAGCACACCGCCGCCTAGACTGATCGGGATAAACAATAAGAAAGAGAAGCGTAATGCGGTTTCCTGATTGATGCCGCGGGCCATGGCAGCGACGATTGTTGCACCGCTGCGGCTAATGCCTGGGATCAAAGCGACAGCTTGTGCGCCGCCGATGATCAAAGCGTCTTTAACAGACAAGTTTCCGTCTTTTCGTTGTCCGCGCATATTGCGGATCAGCCAAAGTCCGACGCCGGTGATGACAAGCGTTACACCGACTGTGACAACGGTTGATAAGACTTCATCAATGGCGTCTTGAAACAACACGCCGATGATGGCTGCGGGAATAGTTGCAATGACCAAGTAAACAAGGAACATGAAATCTCTTTTGGTTTCCTCGTTTTTGACGGTCAGGTACGAAAAGCCATTGACAACAAGTCGACGAATGTCACTGCGGTAAATGATCAGTACAGCGATGAGCGATGCGGTATTGACCAATAATGCGAATGTCGATGTACTGCCTTCGATTTCCACGTCTAAAAAATATTGCGCAATAAGCAAATGTCCGCTGGAGGAAATCGGGATAGGTTCTGTCAGCCCTTGAAATAAGCCGAGTAGCAGAAATTTGAATGTTAACCAAAGTTGTTCCATTAATTATTTCCTCCATTGTGGTTGATCTATAGCCAATTATAACTGACGTTGCTCGCTACGAAAAGTTCGCTGGCTAAATTAAGCAGCATTTCATGAAATTGGGTATACTTGTATATAGGAAAGGAAGTGAACTTTTTTGACAAATAAACTTTGGTTTCAAGTAGGAATTGGAATTATCCTTACATTAGTTATTATTCGCTTGTTCATTGAAGTCCAAGGGATATTTGATCCGTTATTCATCATCGCACAAACCATTTTTGTTCCCCTGTTATTGGGTGGGGTGCTGTTTTATTTAGGTCGTCCGCTTCTTCGATTACTGGAGAAAAACAAATTTCCTCGTTGGTCGGGAGTCCTGATTATTCTGTCGTTGATCATCCTCGTATTTTATCTATTGTCCGCAATGGTGGGGCCGATGGTCAGCAAGCAGGTAAACTCACTTGTTGATAATGCTCCTGGTATTGCACAAGACGTTGAGGAATACGCGCTGTACTGGTTTAATCAGCGAGATCGTCTGCCGGATTCAATTGAAGAGCAGGTAAATGGCTTGCAAGGAAAGGTTGGAGAATGGGCAGGAAATATCGGTTCTTGGGTGCTGGCTTTTCTCGGCAGTTTCATCTCGGGAGTGGTCACGCTCGTGCTGGTGCCGTTCTTCTTAATCTACCTCTTGCTCGACCACGATAAATTCGCGCCGTTTGTTGCCGGATTTTTCAAAGGCGAACGCAAAACGTGGATTCGTAAGACCTTAAGTGATATAGATGAAACGCTTCAAGCCTATATTCAAGGGCAATTGTTTGTTAGCTTCCTAGTCGGTATCATGTTGTTGATCGGCTATTGGATCATCGGTTTGGAATACGCGTTGCTGCTTGCAATCATAGGGATGGCGACAAACGTTATTCCGTTCCTCGGGCCGTATATTGCGGTTATTCCGGCAATCCTCATTGCGCTCGTGCAGGATCCCATCATGGCGGTTTATGTGGCAATCATCATGCTGGTTGCACAGCAAATCGAGAGTAATTTGATCACACCGAACGTCATGGGGAGTGCACTTGACGTCCATCCATTGACGGTCATAACGGTCATTTTGGCTGCAGGAAATATTGCCGGCTTATGGGGCATCATTTTGGCAATTCCGTTTTATGCTGTCCTCAAAACCGTTGCCAAAAACGTTTACGCGCGCCGCAGAGATATTCGGGAAACCGCGACGAAACAAGTTTAACTTCAACTTTCAAAAAGCTTCGTGGAATAAAACCCATGATCGTATTTTTATCAGACCGCCGAAATTTTTCGGCGGTCTTTTTTCTATAGTTCACGAAAAGATACATATAGCCCCGTGTAAATAGAACACGTGGGCATTATTGCTTGACGCATAATAGTTTACCCCCTAAACTATTTATTAGTTGAGGGGGTAAACTATTATGGATACACGAATTCAAGAAGCCGTGGATTTATTCACGGAAGTGATGGTTTACGGTACAGAGCGCGTTATCAAATCAATCGACGATCCGCTGTGGAAAGAATATTCACCAGAACAAATTCAAATGTTAAAGCTCATTAGCAAAGAACAGCGAATTACGTCGGGGAGGCTGGCGGTTCTTCAGGCCGTACATAAAAGCGCCATCTCGAGCCGCATTAAAAAATTGCTGGAAAAAGAATTGATCCGAATTGTTGAAACACCGAACCGCAGGGAGAAGGTGCTCGAACTTACCCCTAGAGGCGAAGAAGTGCTTTTGGCGTCAGACACCGTGCTCACGGATTACATTGAAAAATTATTCGGCCAGCACATTGGGGATGAAGAAATTGACCAGTTTCTGGTGACGTTCCGTAAACTGAAAGATATTATCAAGACGGATGGAGTGTAAAAGATGCAGACCATATTGAAATTGAAATGGCCGATTACCATCGGTTTAATTGTCTTAACGGTAGCGTTGTTCATACTTGCTCCGAATTTAACAGAACAAGCTGAGCAAGCAGGATCGTTCCAGCTTTCTGAACAAGCAGCTTCCCAACAAGCAGCCACCATTTTGGCCGAAGCAGGTGCTTCAGCTCAGACCATATCCTTGGTAATGCCGCTAGAAACCGAATTGGACGACGCCATGCGTGAAACGCTGTCGGCTATGGCTGCGGATATAGAAGCGCTTGGAGATCCTGTAACAGGGGTCTTGAGTCCGGTTGAAAGTCCGGAACTCGAAGCGCAATTGGTGTCAGATGACGGGTTGACTGTATTGATGCCGGTTACTGTCGACGGTACAGATGAAGAAGTCAATGAAGTGGCCGGAAAAATTCGTGAATCGGTGGTTCCTTCAGGTATGACGGCGTATGTAACGGGTGAAGCGATTATCAATAATGACGTGAATATCAGTGCGCAAGAAGGGTTGAAGCGTACAGAAATCATTACAGTTGTGCTGATTTTCGGTTTGCTGCTGGCAGTGTTCCGTTCGATTGTCACACCGTTTATCCCGCTTGTAGCAGTCGGTATTTCGTATTTGTTGAGCCAGTCGCTTGTGGCGTTCTTTATTGAGTGGTTCGGGTTTCCGGTGTCGAATTACACACAAATTTTCCTCGTCGCGATTTTGTTCGGAATCGGGACAGATTATTGCATTCTCTTATTGAGCCGCTACAAAGAAGAATTATCAGCAGGACATAGCGTCGAAACATCAGTCATCAACACATATAAAACGGCTGGTCGTACCTTGCTCATCAGCGGAGCGGCAGTGTTCATCGGATTCTTTGCGATAGGCTTTGCAGAATTTCCGATTTTCAAATCAGCCGTAGCTGTAGCGGTCGGTATTTTCGTATTGCTCATCGTCTTGTTTACGGTAGTGCCGTTATTCATGGTGCTGCTTAAAGAGAAATTATTCTGGCCGGCGAAAAAGTCAGCAACTCATCGAGACAGCAAACTATGGATTTGGATGGGCAAATTGTCGATCAACCGACCGTTGTTATCGATGCTTGTCGTAGTGGCTATTACACTGCCGTTATTGTTCACCTATGACAATGCCCTGTCTTTTAATACAGTGGATGAAATCGGTTCGGAATATGAATCGGTCAAAGGCTTGCAGGCCATCGAAGAAGGTTTTGGAAAAGGGGATTCCCTGCCGGTCGAAGTGATTATCAAATCGGATGAGAACTTGGTTGCAGAGGAAACGATTCCCTATTTCGAGTCATTGAGCTCAGAAATTGAAAAAATTGAAGGCGTTGAAGCGGTTCGGGCAATAACACGCCCGACCGGTGAAGTAATTGAAAACCTCTACGCCGATCAACAAATCGGTTTGCTTGCGGACGGATTGGTGCAAGCGCGCGATGGCTTAGGGGAAATTCAATCGGGATTGGCAGAAATTGAAACCAATTTGGCTGGCATCAGTGCACAAACAGAAGGCGCGGGTGGGTTAGGTGAGGCCGCAGCAGGACTCGGGCAATTGAACACGCAACTTGGACAAGTTTCACAAGGTCTGCAGCAAACCGGCAATATTCCGCAAACTGTCGGAGCATTGACGCAAATCAGCGGTGGACTGGCACAAGTGCAGCAAGGCTTAGCGGATGCTTCCGGACAAACGGAAGAGCTTGGGACAGGCTTGGCGCAGCTGGCAGACGGTGTCGGGGCGTCGAATGCGGGCTTGTTGGAAATTCAAAACGGCCTTACTGAAGCAATCGACATGATGAAAAACATGAGTGACAGCGAAGCTGTTCGCGATACGGGCCTCTTTATCCCGGCAGGCACGCTGGATGACGCTGAATTTGCGCAAGTTCTTGAACGTTATACATTTGCAGATGGCACTGGCGCGAAAATGGAAGTCATCTTAGCGGACGACCCGTACTCGCCTCAAGCGATTGCAACAACTGCTGAGATCAAAGATGCTGTGGCACGCAGTGTTGTCGATACGCCGCTGGAAGATGCGGATATCGCATTCGGCGGAATCGCGAGCATCAATAGCGATTTGCAAGACGTCTCATCAAGTGACTTCAGCAAAACCGTACTCATTATGCTGGTCAGTCTGTTCGTTGTCTTGGCGTTCTTGTTCCGTTCGTTGATCATGCCGCTTTACATGATCGGCTCATTGCTTTTGACATATTACACGTCGATTGCCATCGCGGAATTGATCTTCGTTAATGCGCTCGGGTTTGATGGCATCAGCTGGGCAGTGCCATTCTTCGGTTTTGTGATGTTGGTGGCGCTTGGCGTCGATTATTCCATTTTCCTGCTTGACCGCTTCCGCGAAGAGTCGGGGAATGGGATAAGCGTGCCGGAAGCTATGCGAATTTCAATGGCGAAGATGGGAACGGTCATTATTACAGCAGCCATCATTCTTGCCGGAACGTTCGGTGCAATGGTGCCTTCAGGTGTACTCAGTCTGGTCCAAATTGCGACCATTGTCATTACGGGACTCCTGTTATACGGCTTAATCATCTTGCCGTTATTGATCCCGGCCATTTCGGTTGCATTCGATCGCGGTGTCTGGTGGCCATTCGGTATCAAAAAACGTACATCATAAAAGAATGCTGCCTCCGGGCGGCATTTTTCTGTTTAATGGGGGAAAGCGCCATGCCGTGTTATACTTAAAATATATTTACTAAATGAAACGGGGTTTCCAACGTGCTAACATTTGAAGAAAAATTGAACATTATTGAATCGTTTCCGGACCTGACACGCAAAGACGTGTCGATGAAACGCGTGAATTTCCATTACGAAGAAAGCTTGTACGACAAAAAAATTGTCGTCTACCACCTTCACCCGAACGGCAACGGCTTTATCTATGTCGGCAACTTGCCGCAATACAAAGCGGATGACAAAGGCTTCGTCAACATCCGTGAATTCTCGGAAAAAGAACTGCGCAGCATTGTGGCTGATGCTATCGATTACCTGTCACTTGAACCAGAACCGCCATACGACAAAACATGGACAAACCGGGAAAACGAAAAACTGGATTTGGTGTACGAAGAGCCATTCTGGAACCTGTATACCGGTAAAAACCTTGAGGAAACTTTCGGCACATTTAGCGATGCGGAAGATTACTTGCTTGATCAAGGGTTCAAAGAACCGAAATAATGAACATGCGGCTGCTTGGAACAGAAGAGTCGCTGCCGATGGATCTATTGCTTGAAGCGGACCCATCGGAAGAGCTGGTCCGCTCTTATTGTGTAAAAAGCCGGGTCTATGTAGCTGAAATCGGCTATGACGCTATCGGCGTGTTGGTTTTGTCTCCTTTGGATAAAAGTGCTGTCGAGATCAAAAATATTGCAGTCGTTGAAAGCTCGCGCGGCATCGGGTACGGCAAAGCGTTGATTTCTTATGCTTTATCAGAAGCTGAGCGTCTAGGATTTCGCAAAGTCGTCATCGGTACCGGGAATTCGAGCTTAGGCCAACTTGCGTTGTATCAGAAATGCGGATTCCGTATGGTGTCGATTGACCGCGGATTTTTTCTTCGAAATTACGCAGAACCGATTATTGAAAATGGCATTCCTTGTGAAGACATGGTACGCCTTGAATATGAGTTTCTTTAGACCCTTTCACTTTGTGGAAGGGTTTTTATGTAGCGGAAATCAAAGATGGACAAAATTTTTAGTTGAATAAAAAGTTTTCGAAATAAGACTTGCTTTATAAAGTAATTTAAATTACTATTAAAAGTAATTAAAGGGGAGGGTTACTATGGAAGAACTTAGATTGAATTGTGCTTTATTAAGAAAACGCGTACCGAATTTAACAACAGCAGCAAAAGAAGCGGGCATTCGGCCGGCAACTGTCTCAAACCTTTGTACAGGAAAAATCGATTTGGGGAAAGCGGAAGTGAGAACGCTCATAGGCTTGGCGAAATTAGCAAAATGTACAGTTGATGAATTGATCATTCGAGGGGAGAAGATGAAAATGATTGAAACACAAATCAAAGCTTTTGATTTTTTTGCACCGCTTGTAAAAGGTGGGACTACAGGAATCGTAGCGCGCCCTGGAATGGGGCAACTCGTCATCATTGCGGAATTGCTGCATCGCCTTAAAGAGACCGAGTATACAACGGTGTATTTGGAACCGGAACAGACGCATGCAGAGCTTGAAGGGATCGTGGAGCTGGCAGACCATGCGAGTACATCAGTCGAAGAAGTCGTAGAGCTGTTAAAACGATTTGGTAATCAGGTAGTATTAATAACCGATAAAGGACGCATCGATTCGGGACAATATTTTGAGCTTTTCGATAAACTGGATGGCCAACCGGTAACGACGTTATTGGTCGATTTATCGGGAGAAGTGGTCGACGATGATTTTCCGTTCGGTCCGTTGGAAACGCTTTGGCATTTAGATGCGGATTTAGCGGCGCGCCATCAATATCCTGCATTAAGCCCGCTGCAATCGGCTTCATCAATTTTGGAAGAAGCAGAAGCGAGTGAACGGCATTTGCTGATTCGTCAGCGCGCACAAAAAACCTTGCGTCGTTACCGTGAATTGCGTTCGATTGTTGTTGCTCATGGAATGGAACGGATTCCGCAGGGCGAAAGAGAAACCTACCATAGAGGCGAACGACTTGAAGCGTATTTTACCCAACCGTTGTTTGTAGCAGAAGAATTCAGTGGGATCACGGCAACATCTGTACCGCTGCAAGAAACATTGGATGGAGCAGAAGCGATTTTGGCAGGGGCGGCTGATCATCTAGACGTTTCAGACTTGCAATATACCGGAGCATTAAAAGGGGCATAATGCCTCTTTTTTTACTGGGCTCGTGAATTCATATTAGAAGGCTTTTCAACAATTAAAACGCTTCTGATTTAAAAAGAGGAAAAAAATGAACACTTTCGGTATGCTAAGAGCAAGAGGTGATTTCATGTTCAAAAAAGTGACCTTATATACAGATCAATTGGAAGACATGAAAGGATTTTATGAATACCAAATGGGATTCCGCATCGTTGAAGAAGACAGTAAGAGCTTCACGCTGGCAATTGGCAGCTCCACGTTAATCTTTAGGGAGTCGGAAAGAAAAGCTGTTTACCATTTTGCCTTCAACATTCCGGGCAACCAGTTTACATTAGCCAAAAGTTGGGCAGCTTCACGGGTTACGTTAAACCGCCAAGAAGGGATGAATGAAATATTCTATGCCAATTTCAATGCGGATGCCTTTTATTTTCAAGATCCTGCTGGTAACGTCGTGGAATTTATCGCTCGTCGGAATATAGATCGGATGGGCGACTTCACAATCGATTCTTTGCTGAACATCAGTGAAGTAAGCATCACGACGCCATTTGTTGAAGACATTGGAGAATTGCTGGAGGACATGGACATTCCTGTGCGCGGCAATAAGGGGATTGAACCGAAAGCATTGAATTTTCTTGGCCGGGATGATGCGTTCATCCTGCTGGTAGCACCAAAGCGGACATGGTATTTTTCAAAACAAAAAAGTGAGGTTCATCCACTTACGATTGAATTGGTGGATGGGCGTCAAATCGAAATCGACGAAGAAGGGCATTTTCAAGAAACGATTCCCGCCAAACCGGTTGAAGAAGGGCTTGAAAAAATAGGCTTTTCCGGAGTTGTCCTGCTGAAAAAAGAACAGCTTTGGACGATTGCCAAAGGTTTTGCAGACCGGGCGAATGCGCGACCTAATTCGCTCGGCACTCGTTTTGCTATTGCATCCGGCTGCAAAATCTTTACAGCGGTCGTGATATGCCAATTGGTTGAGGAAGAAAGGTTAGCCTTTGACGACTTGTTGTCGTCGTTGCTGCCGGAAACGTTTCCGGATTTCGACGTGACGCTTCATCAATTGCTGACGCATACATCTGGAATTCCGGATTATTTCGATGAAGAACAAAACGGGAGCTTTGAAGCGATTTGGCAAACGCAACCGATGTATTTGATGAAGACTGCTTCGGATTTTGTGCCGCTTTTTCAGCATAAGGAAATGCTGTTTGAACCGGGTGAAAAATTTCAATACAATAATGCAGGATTTATTGCTTTAGGCTTGGTTGCAGAAAAAATAACGGGACAGCCATTTACAGAGATTGTGGAAGACCGGATTTTTGGTCCCGCTGAAATGAACAATTCCGGTTATTTCAGTCTGGACCGTCTGCCTCCTGAAACCGCTTATGGCTATATCGACGACGGTGATGTCTGGCGTACGAATCAGTACGCAGTTCCGATAACAGGAGGACCAGACGGCGGCGCCTTCGTAACGGCAGGGGACATGGCCTTGTTTTGGGAACGTTTGATGGATGGCAGGCTTTTATCTATAGAGATGCTTGCGACTATGCTGAAGCCGCATGCGGCGAGCCGCTATAGTGATTACGGCTATGGGATTTGGGTTTCGCGCGAAGGTGAACAGAAATACTTTGTTACGGGATTCGATCCAGGCGTTAGCTTTCAATCGGTGTACTACGCAAGGACTGGGGCTGTCCTCGCTGTCTTGTCTAACCGCAGTGAAGGGGCATACGAAGCGATGAAACTGGTGGAAACGTCATTGGTTGATAAAAGGAACATCGAGTAGTTATTTTAAAACGGGGTGAAGTCATGGAAGGGAAGAAAATCGCAATTTTTATTGTTGTCGGTACGCTGCTGGCGATTGCGTTGATTTTTTTAGGGTTCCAACTGTATTTTGAAATGAATCCTACGCAATGAAAAAAGCGCAGCCTAGGGGCTGCGCTTTTTATTGAACAAAAAACAGGCTCTTCCGAAGAAGAGCCTGAAATAGGTAGCTTAAAATTAAGCTTTTTGTACGTTAGTAGCTTGAAGACCGCGTTGGCCTTGCTCGATGTCGAAAGTTACTTCTTGACCTTCGTCAAGAGATTTAAATCCTTCGCTTTGGATAGCTGAGAAATGTACGAATACGTCGTCTCCGCCTTCGCGCTCGATGAATCCGAATCCTTTTTCTGAGTTAAACCATTTTACTTTACCTTGTTCCATGTGTGTTTCCTCCTCGTATGCGTATGCATACATTGTATTACTATCCTTGCTCAAATCTTGCAGATGAACATCTGACACTTTATAAAAAGTTATCCGAACAAAAATAATTCTTCCTTAGAATACCATGGGTTTTTCCACATTGCAAGCCAAATGATGAAATTGTATAATTTACTTTTTGGAATATGTATGGAAAATCACGCTAAAAGTGCACCGAAACGCGAAGGAGAGGGCTTTTACAAAATGGAAAAAATAATTGTTGCAGGTGTTTCTGCAGGTGTTGGGAAGTCGACTTTTGCTGCAAAGCTGGGAGAAATTTTGGCTCGACCTGTTTATCATCTCGATGCCTACCATTGGAAACCGGGTTGGCAGGAGGCGGACAAAGAAGAGTTTAAAGCTGCGCAACACAGGATGGTCCAAGGAGATCGCTGGATTATTGAAGGCAATTATTCTTCGACTTTTGATATTCGTCTTGAACAGGCAGATACGTTCATATATTTGGAGTTGCCGCTTATTGTTTGCCTATACCGAGTGTTGAAGCGTTGGTTGACGAATATCGGAAAGGTTCGGCCGGACATGGGGCCGGGATGCCCTGAGAAGATGGAATGGGGATTTCTTAAGTTTATCGTGACAACTTATGCGGATCGAAAACGAACGATGCGCAGCAGAATGCGAACTTTCCTGGAAGCACGCGATGACAATAAAATCATCCTCTTGACGAACAAGAAAGAAATCGCTGAATTTTTGGAAACGGTAAATCAGAGTACTGTGTTTGAAAAAGGCAAGATGAATGTTTAGGTACGTGCTATTCTAAAAGGACATATTATATGATTAGGGGGAATGGCCATGAAACCTATATATGAAGGGACTATCATAAATCAGCAATGGCATGAAAAGCAGCCGATGTATATGAAGCGGCTGTATTTGGAGGATTTGCCGATTATTGAACAAGTTCAGCGTCAAGTGATTGATGCGCTTCCGGACAAAACGACGTTGCAACCGCTGACGACGGAAGAATTCCTTTTCATATTAAATGAACGTGGGGTGCTCATTGGAGCATTCGTTGAAGAACGATTGATCGGTTTTCGGGCTTTGCTCATCCCTGATATTGATAAAGAGCATTTAGGTTATGACCTTGGACTGCCGACAGATGAACTGCCGCAAGTCATTTATCAAGAAATTTCGGTTGTACTTCCCGAATACCGCGGCAACCGGCTTCAGCAGAAATTGGCAGAAGTGATTATGAAGGAGTTGCCGAAGTTAAAAGAGCGGTTTCGCTATGTCTGTTGTACAGTAGCACCGATGAACATTCCCAGTTTAAAAGATAAATTTTCTCAGCACATGCACATCGGTGCATTTAAAGAGAAATATGAAAACATGCAACGTTATATCTTGGTCAAAGACTTGGAAAATCCGGCGCCTGCTTATAAGGACTATAAAGCAGCCAAAATCGATGATTTGGACGCACAAAAGCATTTGCTTGATGACGGTTATGTGGGAATCGGCCTATTGGTCACAAAAGGATTTTACGAAATCCAATTTGCAAGACCTGTTTTTTAGGGAAATGAGCAAAAAAGCGCTAATAATTTTTTATCCGTTTCAATGGGTATTTTTGTAAAATTATCTGGATAAATTTGATTACGACTATGGAATCACAAATAATTACAGAAGTGAAGAAGAAACGGTTTGCGGCACGAGAGGGAAATGATAGAATAATGTCATGACTATTATGGAGAAATTTTTAAAAAACGCATTAATTCTATACTAAGAGGTGTCCAATGAATATACAATTCGACCATATTCCGGAGTTTTCAATCATTGATCAGTTTGGTCCTGAAAAGCAGGAGATCAGTTCTATTGTATATAATTCCACAGACGCGGCAGAGCGCTCAGCGTTCTTTTGTGTGACCGGAGAAAATACTGACGGCCATCTTTATATCCCAGAAGCGCTGGAAAAAGGGGCGACTGCCATAATCGGCTCCGATTTAGATATTTTGACAAATTACGTACCCTTGTATCCGGACGTATCGTTTGTTGCAGTGGCAGATGTGCGCCATGCACTTGCGCATGCCTCCATTTTTTTTAATGAGAATTCCCAGGACCGATTGATAAAAGTCGGAATCACGGGCACGAACGGGAAAACCACAACAGCTACATATGTTTATAATCTATTTAACTTGCTTGGGATACCTTGTGGATTTATTGGTACAACAGGTATCTATAACTCCGCTGGAAAATTTCCGTATAAAAAAAGCACCCCGACAACACCATTGTCTTCTGATATCCATCACATCTTTTCGCAATTGGCAGCATACAACGACCAAGCCGTGTCGATGGAAGTTACATCGATCGCGCTTGATCAAAAGCGCGTAGAAGGCATCAACTTTGATGTAGCGATCCATACCAATATTTCTGAAGAACACCTGGAATATCATAAGACCTTTGAACATTACCTGAAAAGCAAATTATTGCTGTTCAGCCAAGCAAAAAGCGCTGTCATCAATTTGGATGATGATGGGATGGCGCAGGATATTTTAGCTGTGGTCAATTATTCAAACCTGACTTACAGCAATTTTGAGGATTCAGGTGCGGATTTGATTTGGACAAAGCTAGAAGCTGAGGAAATGGGAATGAGCTTTGATCTTCATTACCAAGGGGATGTTTTTAAAGTTCAGGTCCCGTTGTTTGGTGAGTATAATGCTGCCAATCTGACGGCTGCTATCGGAGCGGCTCTGCTGTCCGGCGCTTCTATGGAGAAAATCATTTCTGTACTGCCGACGATGCCACAAGTAGAAGGCAGATTTCAAATGATTGCAGGACCGGATGGCCGAAAAATCATTTTGGACTATGCGCATACGCCAGTGGCGCTCGATTTGGTCATGAGCGAAGTGAAAAAGCTGCCGCATAATCGATTGATCACCTTGATCGCAGGCATTGGCATCCGTGATTTTGCAAAGATGCCGAAAATGGCAAAGGCTGCCGACGGCAAAGCCGATGTCATCATCGTCACAGTTGATCATCCTGATTTCCATAATCCGGAAGATGTGGTCAATGAAGTTCTAAAAGGGTTTGCTGTTCCATATAAACAGCAAATCGTTCCGGTTCCAACTCGCCGTGAAGCGGTAATTGCTGCACTGCGTGAAAGTGGTCCGGATGACATCATCCTCTTATCGAGCGGCTGCATTAACGGAGCTCAGAGAATTCGCGGAGAATTCATTCCGCATTCGGATGAAGAAATTATTGAAAACTATTTTCAAAGTTTAGAATAACGGATCTCACGGCGGAAAAATCGTCATTTTTCGCTAACATATGTTTAGATAGAGAAGAGAAGCTTTACAGACAATTACGAATTGGAGTGAATGGAATGCAATACCGTACAGAGAAAGACACGATTGGTGAAATTCAAGTAGAAGCGGACAAAATGTGGGGAGCGCAAACTCAGCGCAGCGTTCAAAACTTTGCAATCGGCACAGAGCGTATGCCGCATGAAGTCGTAATGGCTTTCGCAGAATTGAAAAAGGCAGCTGCTAAAGCGAACCACAAATTGGGCAAACTTTCTGAAGCGAAGATGCAAGCCGTCAGCGCGGCAGCGGACGAAGTAATTGCAGGGAAATGGGACGATCATTTCCCGCTTGTCGTATGGCAAACAGGAAGCGGTACTCAATCCAACATGAACATGAACGAAGTATTGGCTCGCCGCGGAAACGAAATCTTGGCGGAACAATCATCAGAAGAAAAACTTCATCCAAACGATGACGTGAACATGTCTCAAAGTTCAAATGATACGTATCCGACGGCAATGCACGTGGCGGGCGTCTTAGCAGTTACGGAAAACTTGATCCCGGCTATCCAGAAATTGAAAGCGACGCTTGATGAGAAAGCGCAGAAATTCAATGACGTTATCAAAATCGGCCGTACGCACCTGCAAGATGCTACACCATTAACATTAGGACAAGAAATCAGCGGTTGGAGACATATGCTTGAAAAGAGTGAACGCATGGTGCGCGAAAGCGTTGAATATATGCGCGAATTGGCAATTGGTGGAACGGCAGTAGGGACCGGCATCAACGCAGACCCGACTTTCGGTCCTTCAGTCGCTGATTTTATCAGCGAGTCTGTTGGCACGAAATTTGTTTCTGCTGAAAACAAATTCCATGCATTAACGAGCCATGATGAAATGGTTTATACACACGGCGCCATCAAAGCGCTTGCAGCTGATGCAATGAAAATCGCAAACGATGTCCGCTGGCTGGCAAGTGGACCGCGTAGCGGCATCGGTGAAATCACAATCCCGGCCAACGAACCTGGAAGCTCAATCATGCCAGGTAAAGTCAATCCGACACAAAGCGAAGCATTGACTATGGTAGCGGCGCAAGTAATGGGGAATGATGCAGCAATAGGTTTCTCAGCAAGCCAAGGGAATTTCGAATTGAACGTATTTAAACCGGTTATTGCATACAATTTCTTGCAATCTGTGCGCTTGCTGACTGACAGCTTGATCAGCTTCAACGATCATTGCGCAATTGGCATCGAGGCGAACTTGGATGTCATCCAAAATCACGTAAGCAATTCATTGATGCTTGTCACAGCGTTGAATCCACATATCGGTTATGAAAAAGCGGCTGCAATTGCGAAGCAAGCTCATAACGATGGCTCGACGTTAAAAGAATCTGCAGTAAAAAGCGGTCATTTGACGGCTGAACAATTCGACGAATGGGTCCGTCCGGAGAACATGGTCGGCAACTGAATAGAAAAGAAAGGGCTGTCGAGATATTCTTGACAGCCTTTTTCATTTTATTTAGCTAATGATAAGAAAGTTTGTGTCTAGAGTGAAATGAAAAAGTAATCGATTGTTTCCTTCGCAGGGTTTTAATCAGTAGGCGTCGAAATAGAAGCAGAAGAGACAATCAGAACAAAAGAGGTGCAAGATGCAAAAAACATTTATGATGTCGTGGAGCGGCGGAAAAGATTCAGCCTTGGCCTATTACCGGGCAGTCGTGGCCGGCAATGTGCCAGTCGTATTATTTACGATGTTTGAACTGGACGGCAAGCGATCGCGTTCGCATGGCTTGCCGCTAGAAATCATGAAAGCGCAGGCAGACCGGATGGGGATGCCGCTGGTCATCGGAAAGGCAGATTGGTCAGGGTACGAACAGGAATTTATTCGACAATTAAAAAGCTTTAAGGCGCAAGGCATTGAAATGGGTGTCTACGGGGATATCGATTTGGAAGATCATTTGAAATGGGTGCAAAAAGTGAGTGCGGAAGCTGATATGGCAGTC
This sequence comes from Planococcus sp. (in: firmicutes), assembly GCA_041553775.1. Taxonomy (GTDB): domain Bacteria; phylum Bacillota; class Bacilli; order Bacillales_A; family Planococcaceae; genus Planococcus. The sequence continues at coordinate 58,365 of JBFEIJ010000001.1, read as the reverse complement.
AATCACCCGTTGTGGCAAGAATCCCGCAAGGAGCTGCTGCTGGAATTGGTTAGGTCTGGGTTTGAAGCAGTCATTACTGTGGTCGACACAGACCGGATGGATGCAGCGTATCTTGGACGGCACTTTACAGAAGAGTTGATCGATGAATTGGAAGCGCTGGGTATTGATCCGTGCGGCGAAGAAGGGGAATTTCATACAGTGGTCATCGATGGACCGATTTTTGTCGAGGCGGTGCCGGTTGAATTCGGCAATACCGTGATAAACGGAAACTACCATATGCTCGATGTAAAACTTCAAACCGAGGAGTGAGTGCGATGATTCAGTTTATGGGAATGGAAGAAAAGCACATCCGTCAAATGGCTTCGCTATTAGCGAAAAGACAAGAGCGTGAACGCAAGGCGTTTCCTTTTTTGCCTGCGCGATTTGAAGACATCGATGAAGCGGAAGATGTAATTCGTAAAATGTTGGAGCGCCCTTATGTCGGATGCATCGTTGCAGTGCGTGGAATCGACGTCATCGGATACCTACTGTATGAATTCAAGGAAAACGCTGAACGCGGACGGTATGTTTGGATGGGGTATGAATCGATTGCTGTGAGTGAGCACGAACATCCACGATTGGTTAGGTTGCTCTATGCGGATGCAGGAGCGGAATGGGTGAAATATGGGTATTTTCATCATGCGCTGATGGTGCCGCTCGGAGAACAAAAATTGCTGAACGAATGGCTCGATCAGTCGTTTTATATGGAACAGAAATATGCGTTGCTGCCATTGGATAAATACGAGCCGAAAGAAGTAATGCCGCAGCCGCCGCTGAAGATTCGTCGCGGAACAACGGAGGATGTGCAATTATACAAAAAAATGGCTTTGTGGAATAGCATTCATCAAACGGCTGCACCTTCGTGGAATCCGATTACGAAAGAAACGATGGAAGAAGTGAAAAAAAGTTACCAAGAACTCTCGGAGGAAGAAAATTCCTATGTGTGGATTGCGGAACAAGGAGAGCAGGTTGCTGGATTCCACGTCTATTACAAAGACGGGGATCAATTCAACCTGGTGATTCCTGAAAACTGCATTGAGCTGCCGGCAGCGTCGACCAACCCCGAGCTGCGAGGACGAGGAGTGGGACGGACGATGGCCAATCATTGCTTTGCTGAATTGCAGAAAGACGGCTTTCAATATATTTTCGCTGATTGGCGCACTGCCAATCATTTGGCTTCGTATTTCTGGCCGCGTCTGGGATTTGAGCCGGTTATGGTGCGCATGTCGCGTCAGATTGACCCGCGCATTGCATGGGCGCATGGAAGATGAGTAAAGAGCTGAATAGAAGAAAACGTTCAAAACCGAACCTTGGTTTTGAACGTTTTTTTATGCAGGCAAAGCGATTGACAAATAATGATTACAAATGTAAACTGAGGTTAATTGATTACATTTGTAAACGAAGGAGGATTTTCATGTCAGTAGAAGAAAAAGTGGAAATCACCGATGCTGAATGGGAAATTATGCGCGTCGTCTGGACACTCGAAAAAGCAACGAGCAAAGAAATTATTGAAGTGTTGCAAGTAAAGAAAGATTGGAAGCCGGCCACGACAAAAACATTTATCGGTCGACTGGTCAAAAAAGGGATGCTGCTAGCAGAACCGCAAGGCAATAAATTCATCTATTCAGCTGGAATCAGTGAAAAGGGCAGTGTAGAAAGCGCTACAGATCGGTTGTTTGACCAAATCTGCAGCCGCGCAGCCGGCAAGACCATTGCCGACATGATTTCAAAAGCGCTCCTCAGTCACGAGGATGTGCGGTTGCTGCAAACGGCGTTAGATGCCAAGGCTACCGAGAGTGTGGACGTGGTTCCCTGTAATTGCATTCCAGGGCAATGCCGATGCAAAAAAGACCATAATATGATTTGTCATTAATAGGGTAAGGGGTTGAACAAAGAATGGAAAAAACATTGAATGTAAAAGGCATGACGTGTGCATCTTGTGCAAAAGCTGTTGAACGAGCGGTCAATAAATTGCCGGGTGTAAGTGAATCGAATGTCAATTTAGCAACTGAAAAAGTGAAAGTCATTTACGATGAAGGCACCGTTTCGGTTCCGGATATTCAAGGGGCTGTCGAAAAAGCAGGTTATAAAGCGAGTGCCGCCGATAATGTCGTAAAAAGTTTCGTGATTGAGGGCATGACATGTGCATCTTGTGTGCAAGCAGTTGAGAGAGCTACGAGGAAATTGCCGGGAGTAGAAGAGTCGAATGTGAACATGGCCACTGAAAAAATGGTCATCCGCTTCGATCCATCCGCTTTGGCTGTTTCTGATATCAAAGCGGCTGTCAGCGACGCTGGCTACGACGCCTATGAAGATGAGGCGACTATTGATTCCGCCGATGAAGACCGTGAGAAAAAACAATTGCATATTAAAGAGATGTGGAGAAGATTTTGGATGTCCGCTGCTTTAACTGTGCCATTACTCGTTATTTCAATGGGGCATATGTTCGGCATGCCGGTGCCAACGCTAATAGATCCTGAGGTCAATCCGGCGAATTTTGCTTTAATTCAATTGCTGCTAACCATTCCCGTGATGATCTTAGGAGCGAAATTCTTCACAGTTGGATTCCGCACTTTATTTAAAGGGCATCCGAATATGGACTCGCTTATCGCATTAGGAACGAGTGCGGCATTTGTGTACAGTTTGGTTGTTACGGTATTTATCGTCGCAAGCGATGCGCCTGCCAATAATCTGTATTACGAATCGGCTGCAGTCATCTTGACGCTGATTACGTTAGGGAAATATTTTGAAGCCTTGTCAAAAGGCAAAACGTCTGAAGCCATCAAAAAGCTGATGGGCATGGCGCCTAAATTCGCCGTCGTTTTTAGAGATGGCGAAGAACGTGAAATTTCTGTCGACGAAGTTGTCGTCGGAGATATCATCATCGTCAAGCCGGGCGAAAGAATGCCGGTGGACGGTGTTGTTACAGAAGGAAATACGTCTGTTGACGAATCGATGATTTCGGGCGAAAGCTTGCCGAGCGACAAAGCTCCAGGCGATGCAATTGTCGGAGCAAGCATTAACAAAAACGGGGCAATTCGTTACAAAGCAACAAAAGTAGGGAAAGACACGGTGCTTGCGCGAATCATTAAATTGGTAGAAGATGCGCAAGGATCGAAAGCGCCGATTGCTCGGTTAGCGGACGTTATTTCCGCGTACTTCGTCCCAGTAGTCATCGGATTGGCGACCATTTCCGGCCTGGCTTGGTATTTCGGTGGAGAGACGGGTGTTTTTGCACTGACCATCACGATTTCTGTATTGGTCATCGCATGTCCGTGTGCACTTGGCCTAGCAACACCGACAGCTATTATGGTCGGCACTGGGAAAGGTGCGGAACATGGCGTATTGATCAAGAGCGGCGAAGCGTTGGAATCCACGCATAAAATACAGACCATCGTTTTTGATAAAACAGGAACAATTACAGAAGGAAAATTAAAAGTCACAAACATCGTATTGGCAGATAGTTTGATGTCAGAAGAACAATTATTAGCGCTTGCAGCTTCCGCTGAAAAAGGGTCGGAACATCCGATCGGTGAAGCCATCGTTGCGGCTTCAGTTGAAAAAGACTTAGCTCTTACGAAAGGTGAGTCTTTTAAAGCGATTCCTGGCCACGGCCTTGAAGTCAAAATTGATGGACGCAGCGTATCAATCGGCAATCGTAAATTGATGGATATGCAGCATATTTCACTCGAGCCGATTTCAGAAGCAACCGATAAATTAGCAAGTGAAGGCAAGTCGTTAATGTTCATAGCGACAGATGGAAAACTGGCAGGCGCGATTGCTGTAGCTGACACCATTAAAGAATCCAGCGCTTTGGCGATTCGTAAGCTTCAGAAGATGGGCATCGAAGTCGCTATGCTAACGGGAGACAATAAACTGACTGCCGAAGCGATTGCGAAGCAAGTTGGGGTAGACCGTGTTCTAAGTGAAGTGCTGCCTGAAGACAAAGCAAACGAAGTGAAGAAACTTCAATCTGAGGGCAAAATTGTGGCAATGGTGGGAGACGGCATTAACGACGCTCCAGCTTTGGCGCAGGCAGATGTCGGGATTGCAATTGGTTCAGGTACTGACGTTGCTATGGAGTCAGCGGATATCGTGCTGATGAGAAGCGATTTGATGGACGTGCTGACTGCAGTCGACCTAAGCCGATCAACAATCAAAAACGTAAAACAAAACTTGTTCTGGGCTTTTGCCTATAACATTCTCGGTATTCCGGTGGCAATGGGCCTCTTGTATTTATTCGGCGGCCCGTTATTGAGTCCGATGATTGCTGGCGCTGCAATGAGCTTTAGTTCGGTTTCAGTGTTAGTCAATGCGTTAAGACTCAAAGGGTTTAAACCATCGATTGCATAAGCGATAATTAATGGAGGGGATAATAGATGGGAAATGGATTGGAAATGGTGCTGTATACACGCCCAACCTGCAGCGACTGCCAAGATGCAAAAGCCTATCTTGCATCCAGTGGCATTTCTTACGAACATAAAGATGTAGCAGCAGAGCCGGTTGTGGAAAATGACATGAAAGAAATATCCGGTAGCCGCATCGTCCCGTTATTTGTTTTTTATAAAAAAGGGTTGTTCGGGAAACGTAAACTAGATCGCCACTTTATCGGGTTTGAACAAAACGAAGAAGAACTTCAACGCTTGTTTAAACTTTTATAAGTCAAAGTCTGTATAAAATGAATATCAGTGTATAACTTCCAATCGGTCTGGCCACTTCGCTTTCCGTGGGCTCAGCTTCAGCCTCCTCGTCACTACCGTGACTGCGGGGTCTTCAGCTTTCGCTGGTTCCACAGGAGTCTTCGTGGCCAGACCGCTTGGAGAATATCAGTTTTCATCAAAGTAAGTTATCTACTTTCATTCTCTATTAACAAACACTTTACTTATTTTTTATCCCTACACTCTAGGATCCTGAACACCAAGTGGCGAAGGGCAAAGATGTGCTCCTGCATCGCTACGCTGCTTCGTCGCAAAGCCATTGCCCGAAGTTCCTTCGGTCATTGTCTTTCCTGCGGAAGAACGGAGTGATGAGACCCAGCAGGAAGAGTATTGCCCGAAACTTGCGAGGGGCATGCTCTTGCGACGAAGCTAGCGCAGCGATGCAACGGTTTTTCATGTCTCGAAGCTAGCGTAGCGATGCAGAGACAGGAGCAGCTCTTTTAACGACGAGGAGGCTCAGCGCTTCGTCCGCGGAAAGCGTCCGCTTGGTGTGAAGAATCCCATATAAATACAGAAATGTGTTTAACTATTCTTTTGTCAACAAGCTGAGACCGCTGCCTCGAAAAGGCAGCGGTCTTTTTAGTTATTGCGGAATACCCAGGCGCGCTGGACAACAAATCCGAAAATGAAGAGAACAGTATCGACAAGTACTTTTAAGACAATCTCTCCACGGCCGAGCCATTCTGCATAGAGCAAATGGACGGAAGCTGCAGATACCAGCATGATGAATCCGGCCAAAAGATAATAACGCAAGAACGATTGCCGGCTGCCTTGTTTAAATACTTTATTGCGGTTGATGTAATAATTGAATAATGATGACAGAATTCGTGCCGCAACGGTAGCAAAAATGATGAATAGCTCTGGCGCTTCGTCGCGCAGCAATTGGATAAAAATCCAATACAGCCCAATATCCAGTCCAAACGAAGCGGCTCCGGAAATGCCATAAAGCAAGAACACTTTATAAATATGAAATGAGTCCTTTAAAGGATGAAAATGCGATGATTTATTGTCATCCAAGTAAACTGTTTCGATCGTCACTTCTGAAATAGGAATGTAGTTTTTCTTTAACGCCGCTAACATGTTCATCTCGTATTCAAAGCGCTCCCCAAGAACGCTAAGCAGCCTTGGCAAGTATTTTACAGGAATCCCTCTCAAACCGGTTTGGGTGTCGGTCAATACAGTGCCAGTGGAGAGCCTGAACAATAACCGGGTAAACCGGTTGCCGAAGCGGCTTCGAAAAGGAACTTTCTTCTGGCTGAAATCCCGCGCACCCAAAACGACATGGTTCGGTTCTTCCGTCATTTCACGACTCAATTTAATCATATCGGAAACAAGGTGCTGCCCGTCTGCGTCAGCGGTGATGATCGCCTCGTATGGCAGTTTTTCATTGAGTATGTAATGGAATGCGGTTTTCAGTGCCCGTCCTTTGCCTTGGTTTGCAGCATGACTCAACACGGTTATTTCTGGAGTGGAAATCAAAGAATCGAAAAAGCTGGAATAAGCAGGGCCACTGCCGTCATCGACGACAATGATATGGGGGAAACCGGCAGCAAGAATGTCCTGGATAAAGTCAAGACAATCGTTGCCGGGTTTATATGCTGGAATCACGACAGCGATCTGTTGCATGAGTTTGCCCCCTTTTATTTAATAGTCGGATGTAGCAATAGTGATTCAGCACAATGTATAGAGTTGTATATGTCTAAATACTTAGTACTCATTTACCCATATTCTGCAGACTTTACTCTATTCTTAAGGAATTCTTCAGATATTACAAAGCTATTTGTTAAGAATTTCCTCTTATAGTAAAGGAAGGAAGTGGAAAGGGGTATATGTATGATTAAAATTGATGGATTGTCTCATTCTTTCGTAATTGGCAAAAAAGGGGATAAGAGCAAAATTCCAGTTTTGAAAGAAATCACCCTACATATTAAACGGCCAGGAATTATAAGAGTCTGGAGGCAGAATATACGGTTGCTGCAAATAAATCCGTTTATACCGCAAATAACTTAAGTTATTCCGCAAACAACGAGCCGGTTGCCGCAAACAAAGCAATGCATTCCGCAAACAAACAAGAAATTCCCGCAAGCAACGCAACCGTATACGAACAAAAACCGCTAGATTCCATTGGAATCTAGCGGTTTTTGGATTTTATTCAACAACTTTGAAACTGATGACAGCGTGTAGATCAAAATCGGTCTTATTTTCTGCTGGATTTCCAGTATAAAAATTGGCGGAACCGTTCACTTCATAAAATCCTTCTGGGAATTGATTGTCGGTCACCTGTTCAATAAAGTCTCGATATGCTTTAGGATCTTTTTCCGAATAGCCACCGCTGCCGCGATAATCTTCACGAAGCGGCTCACCTTTAACGAGTGTCGTTACAAGCAACGGTTCATTCATAGCATAAGGAATTTCGAAATCCCGTGTTTTCTCATGCAGGTCAAAATAGAACGGTGAAGCGGCATGATAAATATCGATGCTTGCCTGGTCCCCGGTGTACTCCAGTTCGGCATACATGCTGATTGGACCGCCCGCTCCGAATGTATCGTCTTCTGCAGTGAGACGGTAGATGAAATCACCCTGGACAGCTTCGGCGGCAGGCGTTGCTTTGAAGTCGTCAAGCTTTATAGATGGATTTTCCTGTACGTTACATCCCGCTAAACCAATCGAGATGCCTAGTAGCAAAAACCATGGTTTGCGCATTTGAGATCGCCCCTTTATTGGATAAGACGAAAGGGCTTAGAGAACGTTTCAAGAGAGTTAGTCGAGGACGTCTTCCGGCCGGTAGCCATCTTGCAATTCCCTGATTGACAAACCGAACGTCATTTCCAGATGCGGATAATCCTTGAATCGCTGCCAGTCGCCGCCCCACGAAAATCCGAGCTCTTTGCCGATTGCAGCAACCTCGAACCAGTCGCTCTTGCCGTTATCGTTAACATCGCGTTCGATGTCCCATACGACGCCGCCATTGCCGTCCCGCAATGCAAAATCGATGGCAAGTCCGTAATTATGATACGAGCTTCCGCCTTGGACTTGGGTGACGACGTTGCCGGGGGCACTTCGTCCTTGCGCGTGAAGTTCGTCTTGTTCATCTTGGGAGCGAAACCCATCGGTAATGATAATGTCGAGGCCTTTTGCTGAAGCCAATTGGATGAGTCTATCGCGTTTTTCCGCGATTATAGGATGCAAATCTGAAGGCATTGATCGTTGTTTTAATTCTTCGCGAAACTCCAGTTCTTTCTGAATCCAGATAAATAAAAAACCGCCAAGGACCAGTAAGAAAAGAACGGAAAAAACGGATTTAAGCTGATTCAATCGTTTCACCCCTCTGTTTTTATTGTATCAAAAATCGTTGTGAAGGTATCTGTTGAGAGTTTTTGATAGGATAGAGGAAAGAATGGAAAGGGGCAACGTGGAATGGTTATGGAATTGATGAAAGCCCACGCTTCGGTGCGTGATTATAAAGACAAACAATTGAGCCGGGAGGAGCTTAGTGAGCTGATCAATGCTGCGCAACATGCGGCCTCCTCTCATTTTGTGCAAGCCTATTCAATTGTTTGGGTGACGGACCGGGACAAGCGGAAAAAGCTTGGTGAGTTGTCCGGCAATGCTCAGCAAATGGAAGGTGCGGGAGCCGTACTACTGATGTGTGCAGATTACAATCGCTTGAAACATGCGTCTGAATTGCATGGCGAATCGATTGTCTTTGACCAAGCAGAAAACTTAATCGTTGCGGTGACAGACGTTGGGTTGCTCGCTCAGAACTTGGCGCTTGCTGCGGAATCGAAAGGCTATGGCATCTGTTACATTGGGGGCGTACGCAACCAGATGGCAGCAATTAGCGATTTAGTGGGCTTGCCAGAGGGCGTATTTCCTGTTTATGGGTTAACGATCGGCGTGCCTAACGAAGCCAATGAAGTAAAACCGCGTTTGCCAGTGGAAGCAATTTTGCACGAAAACGATTACGATGAAGAAAAATACAACACGATATTGCCAGCATATGATGATACTGTCCAAAAGTATTACGAAGTGCGCAGCACGAACCAAAAACAAGCGACCTGGACGCAGCAAATGGCACAATTCCTCAACAAGCCGAAGCGTCCGGACCTTAAAAAAGTACTTGCGGATAAAGGCTATCATTTTAAATAAAGGGGAATGAAAATGAAAATCGCAATTTTCGGAGCAACCGGCCGTGTCGGAGAGCAATTCTTGAAGAGGGCTTTGGCGGATGGCCATCATGTCAAAGCATTGGTGCGCTCTGAAAAACTGGAGCCGCACGATAATTTAGAGATGATTGTTGGTGATGTGCGAAAAGCGGAAGACGTGGAACGCGTAATTGCAGGCACTCAAGCTGTTTTCAGTGCAATCGGAACGGACCGTACGACAACGCTGTCAGAAGCGGGACCATTATTGGTCAGTGCGATGGAAAAGCAGGGAATTTCGCGGTTGATTACCATCGGTACAGCTGGTATTCTGGACAGCCGAATGACACCAGGGAAGCTGCGCTATCAAGGCGGCGATTCCAACCGAAAGCTGACATTTGCCGCTGAAGAACATGAAAAGCTATACCGCCTGCTAGAAAAAAGTGCATTGGATTGGACAATTGTGTGCCCGACTTACTTGCCCGACGGCGAAGCTCGCGGCAGTTATCGGACAGAAGAAGCTTTGCTTCCTGAAGGCGGCAAGGAGATTACAGTGGGCGATACCGCTGCTTTTGCCTATCAATTGTTGGAACATCCGAAATTTATCCGCCAGCGTGTTGGATTGGCTTATTAAAGGGGCGGCAAGGAGTTGGCATACATGATGAAGTGGGTCATTCGGGTGTTGATAGCGTTCGGTATTTTACTCGTAGCAGCAATTGCGAGCTTCGTCGTATATGCTCAATTTGATTATGGGCCAAGTGAGGAACTTAAAGAACGTGTAAATCTTGAAGGGCTCGAAAAGGATGAATCCGGAATCATTTTCTATCCGGATCAATCGAATGGGAAAGGCGTCATTTTGTATCAAGGCGCGAAAGTTGAAGCTGCGGCATATGCTTACCTAGCCGAACAATTGCAGTCAGAAGGCTATATGGTTTCTATACCGGATATGCCTTTGAAGTTTCCGATTTTAGCGGCAGGAAAAGCGGGCGAGGTGATTGCGGCATATCCATCAATTGAAAAATGGTTTGTCGGCGGCCATTCACTTGGCGGTGTGGCAGCAGCCATGTATGCAGAAGAGCACCAAGACGAACTTGCGGGACTTTATTTTCTAGCCTCGTATCCAACGGGTGATTTTGCGTTGAGTGATTTGCCGATGTTGTCGATATCTGCAGAAAAGGATGGTTTGACAACACCGCAAGATATAAAGGAAGGGCAGCTGCAGTTTTCGGCTAATAGCGAATTCGTCGAAATAGCAGGAGGCAATCATGCTCAATTTGGCTTATACGGTGAGCAGAAAAACGATGCGCCTGCCGATATCGGACCATTTGAACAGCAAGACCAAGTCGTTAAAGCTTTATTGGACTGGATGAACAATAAATAACCGGAGGTGTTTTCCATGGAAGAATTATTGGAAAAGGAACAAATCCTGATGGCGTATTATGTTCAGTATTACCGAGAACCTTCAACAGAAGAAGTGAAAAACTTGGAAGCCAAGCTAGCTGAAGGGTTAGGGCAGCAACGTTATACAGAATTGATGAAAGAGTTGATAGACGAAGGCTTGGTCATCGGAATGGACGAAGTAATGGAAAGAGAGCGACAAGGTTTTGCTGCACCCATGCCTACCCACGAAGGGATGCTTTATATCAATGACGTACTGAACCTCCAATCCGATGCTGCTGAAGAGCTCCAGCTCGATTATTTCCGGAATTATTTGGAGTCGAGTGGATGGGAATTGACGCTTGAACCTGTCAAAAGCTTTATTAACGAAGCCGTAAGGGCAGAAATAAATGAAAAATCCGATTCCAACCAACCTTGAGCCGCACAAAAAACCCGTCTTTCTATTTTGGAAAGACGGGTTTTTTCGTTACAAGCCTAAGACAAAGAAAGCCAAAAAGATGGTGATGACTACTGCTGTGTTGGTGATTGCCGCAGTCCGTTTGGAAACCGGTTCATCAAGTGATGGAACCCGGTCCACGACTTTCATCAATACAAAAATCAGGCCAGCTGTGAGCAATAATGTGACCAGTAGGTTCAGGTCATATACGCGTACGTCAATAAAGCGGATCAGCACGACCGAGAAAGCGAGGACCATGCCGTTGACAAGATTTTTTCGTTTCATAGGAGCTCCTTTAATTCGTTTTCAAGAAATGGGGTTGCAGAAAGCAATCCGGTAAACGCTTTATACCGTTCAAACTGTCCGGCCGCCGGTTTGCGGCCGGTTTTATAAGCGCGGATTAAAATGTTCTTCGGTGTATTTTCGATGTCGATAAACTCCATCAATTGCGTTTCGTAGCCGACGAGCGACAACAATTCCGCACGAATCGAATCGGTAGCTAATGCGCTGAAGCGCTCTTTAATCAAGCCGTGTTGCAGCATGAGCCCCAGTTCTGGCGCATCAATTTGACTATTCAGTTCGTGTTGGCAGCAAGGAACGCTCAAAATGACTTTGGCGTTCCACTTTACTGCACGTGACAAGGCCATATCCGTCGCTACATCACAAGCGTGCAGAGTGACGACCATGTCCACTGCGGATTCTTCGTTATAGTCATTGATATCACCGATCAAAAATTCGAGTTGCTTGTAAGAAAGATCGTCGGCAATGCGTTGGCATTCCTCGATGACTTCTTTTTTCAAATCGAGTCCGGTTACGCGCAAGTCGAGCCCTTTTTCGATGCGTAAATAATGATACAAAGCAAAGGTTAAATAAGATTTGCCGGAACCAAAGTCGAGAATTCGAACAGGACGATCTTTAGGAAGATGATCAAGCGCGTCGTCGATAAACTCGATAAAGCGGTTGATTTGGCGGAATTTATCGTATTTCTGCTTTTTCACAGTACCATCTGGATTTTGAACACCAAGGCGTACCAAGAACGGATAAATGACACCATCTTCCAACAGATAACGCTTTTTGCGGTTATGTGATAGCTCTGCGGATTTAGATTCTGTTTGTTCAATTTTCCATGAAACTTTGAATTTCTTTGATAACTGAACTTGAATTTTTTCCGAGGTGAATTGGAAGAGGCCTTGGCGAAATTCTTCGAACAATGAGGCAAGCTTCACGTTCGCTTCACTGATAGACAGATTTTCGTGTTTCAATATATGTTCATACTGGTATTCAAATTGGATGAAATATTGATTTTTGATTTCTACAGGCTTTAGTTTAATGCGTTTAAGGTCACTGGATTTTAAGCGTGGCTGACTGATGGTGCCCGCTATCAACTCGTGCTTGCTAAGACGCTCAGTTAATTGTTCGTTCATAGTTTGGGTGTCCATTGCATTTCCTTTCGTTGCACATAATGCTTTTATTTTATCATGGCTGAGTGAAAAAGGGTTTTAAGAGCGTTCAGAAAAAGAAGGTTTTTATAATCACGCAATTTGGAATTTTATGATAAAATCAGAATGGATTGAAAACGTTTACACCAAGGGGGAATTGGAAATGGCTATTTTGCAAAAGACAGTTGGTCAAGTTGTGCGCGAACAGGCGCGGCTGCATCCAGACACTGAGGCATATGTGTATCCGGAGCATGGTATTCGACAAACATATAAAGAATTTGACGAAGAAACGGACCGCCTGGCAAAAGCATTTATCGGGATGGGTATTGAAAAAGGAGAGCATATCGCGATTTGGTCTGATAACAAACGCCAATGGCTATTGAGCCAATTCGCTACAGGTAAAATGGGCGGCGTGTTGGTGACTGTCAATACAAGCTATCAAGCGAATGAACTGGAATATTTATTGAAGCAATCAGATGCTACCACATTGATACTCGGTGAAGAATTCAAGGACTCGAATTACATAGAGATTTTGAATACGGTTTGTCCGGAACTGAAAACAGCAGAAAAAGGAGCAGTAGAATGCAGCCAGCTGCCTCATTTTAAACGTGTAATCGTTATGTCGGAAAACGACTATCCTGGCATTTTTACTTGGTCTGAATTTGAAGCGTTTGCGAGCAGTGTTTCGGACGAGGAACTTGAAAACAGCTTTAATGCGATGGATCCGGATGACGTGATCAATATCCAATACACGTCAGGCACCACCGGATTTCCAAAAGGCGTCATGCTTACGCATTTGAATGTCGTCAATAATGGGAAATTGGTCGGCGACACGATGAACCTGACAGAGCATGACCGATTGTGCATCCCGGTTCCGTTTTTTCATTGTTTCGGCTGTGTGCTTGGAACAATGGCAGCAGTCACCCATTCGTCCACGATGGTCATTATTGAACAATTTGAAGCGAAAAAAGTGCTGCAAATGGTTCAAGATGAAAAGTGTACAGCGCTCCATGGCGTACCGACGATGTTCATCGCTGAATTGAGCCATCCGGAGTTTGCATCCTTTGACACCTCTTCATTGCGTACGGGCATTATGGCAGGCTCGACGTGTCCAATCGAAGTGATGAAAAAAGTGATCAATGATATGGGGGCATCGGAAATTACGATTGCCTATGGTCAAACTGAATCCTCTCCGGTCATCACGCAAACGCGTGCGGATGATGACATTGAAAAAAGGGTAGCGACCGTCGGCAAAGCCCATGCGGAAGTTGAAGTGAAAATCGTCGATCCGGCAAGCGGCGAAGAAGTGCCTGTTGGCGTTCCGGGTGAACTTTGTTCAAGGGGCTATCACATTATGAAGGGTTATTATCAAAATGAAGATGCGACGCGCACTGCAATTGATCCTGAAGGATGGCTGCATACAGGTGATATTGCCGTGGCAGATGAAGACGGCTATATTGCGATAACTGGACGTATCAAGGATATGGTCATTCGAGGCGGCGAAAACATTTACCCGCGAGAAATCGAAGAGTTTCTTTACCAACACCCGGCTATTCAGGACGTTCAAGTGGTCGGAGTGCCGGATCAGAAGTATGGAGAAGAGCTGATGGCGTGGATTATTCTCAAAGAAGGGGAGCGCCTCGACGCTGAAGAACTGCGCGAATACTGCACGGGCAAAATTTCCCGTCACAAAATACCACGTTATTTTGAATTTACAAAAGAATACCCGATGACGGCTTCGGGCAAGATTCAGAAATTCAAATTACGCGAACAAGCAGTTGAGCTCAGCCAGCAAACAAAAGTGTAAGTGATCGCAGAAAAACAGGCGCGTTCCCCTGTTTTTCTGCTTTTTTAAAGTATCGATTTAGCGGTGTATAAAAAGGCTTTTGTTTAAAGAAGTGCAAATGCGGGGAAAAGAAAGAATAGAAGATTCATCTCAAAGCGAAGATAACTAAAGGCAGGACAAAACAAGCAAGGGATTCGCATATCTGTAAAGCAAGCAGGCGGACTCAGTTAGAGTTCGCCTGTAGTTATTCTAGTGGACAAAGGAGCTGAAGGCAGTGGAATGGCTCAGCTTAATATTCATCATTGGTTTTGTACTTATTCATATATTTTCAGAGCGGTTAAAATTATTGAAGGTTGTGCCACGTAGTCGCTTTTTGTCTATCGCGGGTGGAATTTCTGTGGCTTACGTCTTTTTGCGCTTGCTGCCGGAACTTGGTGTTTTTCAAACGGAACTTGAGCATAAGATCGGAGGAAACGGATGGAGTTTTCTAGAGAGTCATATTTATGTAGTGGCCATGCTGGGGCTTGTAATCTTTTATGGATTGGAACAAATGGTGAAGTCTTCTAAGCGTCGACAGATTGATATTCGTCGAGGAGGAAGTGGAGCAGGGATCTTTTGGGTTCATATCGGTTCCTTTACGTTATATAATGCGTTGATTGGCTATTTGCTGGTCCGCGAACATTATGAATCCGCCTGGGGCATGCTGTTCTTTTTCATCGCGATGGGAGTTCACTTTATCACAAATGACAAATCATTAAGAGCGACCCATAAAGAAGAATATGATCAATATGGACGCTGGCTCCTTGTTGTGGCAATCTTGATTGGCTGGGCTTTCGGTCTGGTATCAGAAGTTAATGAATTGACCGTGTCAATTCTTACAGCGTTGCTAGCAGGTGGCATTATTCTTAATGTGATGAAAGAGGAATTGCCGGAAGAGCATGAAAGCAGCTTTATGTCTTTTTGCCTGGGTATTGCTGGATATTCAGTTTTATTATTGATTTTGTAAATAATTTATTGCTATTTAATAGCTATTATTCTTTTTTTTTGATATGATAGCGAAATAAATGCACGCATAAAGAACGACTTTTCCAAATACAATGAGCTGGGGTGTTATCAGTGATTTCAAGAGAAGAACAAATCGTTTTTGAATATGAACTGAATAAGCTTAGCCATGAGTATCGGAACTGTGCCAATGATTTCGTGAAATCGCTGATTAAAGAAGATATCACGTTTTTATACGCTGTTCTTGAAAGACCATCCGAATCCGAAACCGTAAAAAAATAATGCTAATTTGAAAGCCGCTGGAATGTCCAGCGGCTTTTTTCGTGTTTGCTGAAAATTTTGCCGCTTTGTGAACAACGTTGTAACAAAATGGCGAATTATCGATTCTCGCTATGCAGGAGCAACGGCAACGCAAGGCAGTTGCTTTATAATGGAAGTATGAGCAATCCAAAGGGGAGAATAAGACGATGGAGTTGAAACAGCTCGCATTTGCACAAAGAAAGTGGATGATTGTACTAACGGCAGCATCTATTGCAAAAGGGGCAGCAATGATTGGCCAAGCGTTGTTTTTCGTACTAGCGGTCAATGCGGTTTTTCTTGAACAGGCTGCGTTCGGTGCCATTATGCCTTATTTATATGGCTTACTGGGTGCCATTTTGTTGCGCTCTTTTTGTGGCTATGCCATTGGCCGGGCCGGCGTTGAACTGGCTGCCGATGTGAAGTTGAAGCTGCGCCATCAATTGATTTCGTCATTCACCGCGGATCCACTGCTGGCTTCTGAACAAGGGCAAGCAGGGCGGAAAGTAAGCTTATTGATGGATGCCGTGGATGAAGTGGATGGTTATTTCAGCAAGTACATCCCGCAAATGATTCAAACTTATATTATTCCGATCATTTTACTGGCGGTCATTTTTTCACAGCATTGGGTGACAGGGGTCATCATCTTGGTGACAGCACCATTTATCCCGGTGTTTATGGCGTTAGTTGGAATCCGCACAAAAGAAAAAGCGGACGAGCAAATGGAGAAATTGGGTCAATTTTCAGGAACATTTCTGGATGTGCTTCAAGGTCTTACTACTTTGAAATTGATGGGGCAAGCAGACAAACAGCGAAACACCATTGAAAAAAGCAGTCGTGATTTCCGCGATTCCACAATGGAAGTGTTGAAATCTGCATTTTTGTCTTCTTTAATGTTGGAGTATATATCCATGTTGAGTATGGGGATCATCGCACTTGAAATTGGACTGCGCCTTGTGGTCTTCGACAGTCTGACTTTCTTCACTGCGTTTTTTGTCATGATTCTTGTGCCTGATTTTTTCAATTTGTTAAAAGAGTTTGGCAGTGCGTTTCATACCGGCAGAAGCAGTTCGGCTGCAGCGGGTCGGTTATCAGAAGAGTTAACGAAAGAAAGTGAACCGGTCCGTTTCGGCAAGACCGAGTTAATGCAAGGTCCTAGCCATTTGGAGCTGCAGGAATTGGAATTCCAATATGAAGATGGGTTTGCCGTAGGTCCTGCCTCTCTTCAAATTCCGGCCCTCAGCCATGTGGCTTTCATCGGCAAGAGCGGTTCAGGCAAAACGACATTATTGCATGCAATTGCGGGGCTATTGCCGTTATCTAGCGGCCGCTTATTGGTGGATGGAATTGAGCGGCAAGAAATATCGGAGCAGTCGTGGTTCAGCCAGATGAGCTATATTTCGCAAAATCCGTATTTGTTCGCAGGATCGATTAAAGAGAATATTGCGCTCGGCGCAAATAGAGAAGTGTCGGACGAGGAAATTATGACAGCTGTCAAACAAGCGGGAATCGCTGAAATGGTCTTGTCATTGACACAAGGTTTGGAGACGCCGATTGGCGAAGCGGGCAGAGGGTTGTCGGGAGGAGAAAAACAGCGAATCGCGTTGGCGCGTGCCTTCTTAAAACAACCATCGCTTATCTTATTCGATGAGCCGACAACCGGCTTGGATTTGAAAACCGAACGGATTTTGCAAAAATCCATGGTTGAACTAGGCAAACGGGCGACGATTCTAACTGTTGCCCACCGACTCTACACCATTAAAGAAGCCGATATGATTGTCGTCCTTGACGAAGGCAAGCTGGCTGCAGCTGGATCCCATGCAGAATTATTGGATTCGCAACAAAGCTACCGGGATATGATTCATGCGCAATTTGGAGGTGTTCGACAATGAGCGGGTTAAAACAAATGTTGTTTTTGACATTCCATGAAAAAAGAGATGTCGTTCTAGCCATATTTTTCGGCTTTTTGGCTGGTGTGGCAGGGGTCGCGCTGCTTGCTTCAAGCGGGTATTTGATATCGCGGGCGGCCTTGACTTCCCAAATGACAATTTTGATCATCATGGGTGCGTCTTTAAAACTATTCGGATTGATGTCCGCTTTAAGCCGATACGCGGAAAGGCTATTTTCACACCGTGCAACGTTCACCATGCTTGGCAAATTACGCGTAACCTTTTTTGAAAAACTATCACCGCTAGCACCGGGTATTTTTAGTCAGTACCGAAGTGGGGATTTGCTTGCCCGCATCGTCGGGGATGTGGAAAGCTTGCAGAATTTTTTACTGCGCGTCTTGTATCCGCCAATTGTGCTGTTCCTCGTATTCCTTAGTACAATTTTTTTCAGCGCTTATTTTTCGGTTGGCATCGCAGCTGTGATTGCCATTGGTACCTTTTTCACAATTTTTGGGGTGCCGGCAGTCTTTGCGCTGCGGCAGCGAACCATTCATAATGCAACGCGAACAAGCCGCGCTGTACTTTCAACAGAGTCGGCTGAGTTATTATACGGATTTCGTGATTTGAAAATTCATCAACAGCTTGACGGGAAAAAACAACTACTGAATAATTTCTCTGCATATTATGAAGATCAGCAGCGAAAAGAAGGATTAGAAGAAAACCTTGGCCAGTCGGTGAATGGATTCGCTGCGCTGATCACTTCTTTCTTTGTGCTAGGAGTCGGCGCATATTTTGTAGCTGCCGGTGAATTGAACGGTTTGTACTTAGCGATGTTGGTGATGATTTCAATCGGGGCATTTGAAAACGTCTCGCCGATGGCAGCATTTCCAGCGCATTTTGAAGAAAACCGCAAAGCGGCTAGCCGTTTGGATGAAGTGGCGGCGACTGTACCTCTCTTGACCAAGAATGAGCAGCCGCCACAATGGCCTTTCGATATTACGTTAAAGAACGTCCATTACACCTACCCAGGTGAAGAGCGTGCGGTATTGAATGATATCTCGCTGCAAATAGCGGCGGGCTCGAAAACCGCAATTGTTGGGCCGAGCGGTTCAGGAAAATCCACTCTCTTGCAGCTGCTGTTAACGATTGCGAAACCGGATTCAGGTGCGGTTTTGCTAGGTGGAAGAAACCTCAGTGAGCTTGACCAAGAGGCGGTATGGAAAAGCATGAATGTTGTTCTGCAGGAAAATCATTTCTTTTTTGGAACCATCAAGAGCAATTTGCTGATTGCAAACGAATCGGCGTCTGATGCCCAATTAGCAGAGGCGCTGTCTAGAGTGCAATTAGAAGAGTTGCCGTTGTCGATGAAAGTTGGCGAAAAAGGTCAGAATTTATCGGGCGGCCAAAAGCAACGGCTCGCTATTGCCCGGGCAATAATTCGGGAAAAACCGCTTTGGCTGCTGGATGAGCCAGTTTCTTCAGTGGACGGAATTACGGCGCAAGCCATTTATTCGGAATTATTCAATCAAGGGAAAAACGATTCTTTTATCATTGTGAGCCATGATTTGACGGCACTTAGTCAAATGGACCAAATCATCGTTATGGACAGCGGCAGAATTGTAGAGAGCGGAACATACGAAGAATTGATGCAAAAACAAGCTTATTTTTACGAATTAAAACAAATTGAAAAAGATGTTTTGTCCTAATAAAAGGCATGCCGGGTTTGACGCTCGGCATGCCTTTTATTTATTTTACGAATAAATTCTGTCTTTTTTGTTCGTCTTCTATTTTCATTTTTTCTAATTCAAGACGCAATTTTTCAGTTTCCAAAATAAAATTTTCGTGTTTGATTTTTTCAAGTTCATATTCTTTTTCTAAACCGCGGTTTTTTGCTTCGGAATTTTTTACCCAAAATCCACTGATAATAGCGACTAAAGGAATTGAAAATACCATAATGACTGCTATTGTGCCTGTCATGAAAAAACCTCATTTCCTGTTTTTTCTTACGTTCAGTATACCGTATTTGCAAAAAAGCAGAAAGTCAGGGAGCTTAAATACATGACAAGTGTCATGTCATAAACAGGCGTTTGTGCCTTTTTTGTCTAGCTCATAATCTTTATGATTAGGATAATAAGTTATCCAGTCGCTTGAGCATGGATAGTAGGAGGAAGAGCATGAGCAGAGAAAAAACAGCACAATTGCGCAAATTCATTGCCCCTTTTGAAAAAGCTGACGTAAAAGCAAGTGTACGCCAAATAGTTAATACCATTCCACCATTCATCATTTCTTGGATTTTGGCTTATCTAGCATTAGACATTTCAATTTGGCTGACAATCGGTTTCTCGGCAATCGCTGCCGGATTTGTTGTCCGCACGTTCATCATTTTCCATGACTGCACACACGGATCATTCTTCAAAAACAAAAAGGCAAACGCAGTAGTCGGTACGATTACGGGCATTTTAACGCTTTTTGCTTATGAAAAATGGAAACGTGAGCACTCAATCCACCATGCTTCAAGTGGTAACCTCGACAAACGCGGCGTCGGTGACATCTGGGTCATGACGATCGAAGAATATGTGGAAGCTACAAAATGGGAACGTTTCAAATACCGTATGTACCGCAACCCGCTAGTAATGTTCGGTTTCGGTCCATTATTCCTAGTATTGATTTCTAGCCGTTTCAACCGCAAGGACGCACGCAAAAAAGAACGGAACAACACGTATTTGATCAATATCTCTCTAGTCGTTATCTACACATTGTTGATTTTGGCAATCGGCTGGCAATCATTCCTAATCGTTCAAGGAACTACGATGTTTATCGCGGGAGCACTTGGCATCTGGTTGTTTTACGTACAGCATACATTCGAAGATTCGTATTTTGAAGACGAGAGCGAATGGGATTATGTAAAAGCAGCTGTAGAAGGAAGTTCGTATTATAAACTTCCAAAAGTGCTTCAATGGGTGACAGGGAATATCGGTTTCCATCACGTACACCATTTAAGCCCGCGTGTTCCAAATTATAATTTGGAAAAAGCGCATGATTCGACTCCACCGCTTCATCAAGCAACAACCATTACCATCAAATCCAGCCTTAAATCATTGCGTTATAAAGTGTATGACGCAGAGAACAAGACGTTTGTCACGTTCGGTGATATCAAGCATTTATTGAACGCAAACAAGCTTCCAGCTTAATCATTTGAAAAAGCCATTCTTCGGAATGGTTTTTTCTTTTTTTCCATAATTTGATATGATAAAGAATAATAGTGAATCGAGGAGCGAGACTATGCAAAGCTGGTATCAAATATTTCCTAAAAACCCTTGGCTCAGCTTATATGCCTGGGTCATTTTCTGTATCTTGCCGTTCTTCTTCATCTTCCGTTCTTCATCTCTGCTGGAAATTACATTAGGAATTCTATTATTGGTGATGTTCTTTCTGGCTTACCGGTTGTCGTTTAACTCGGAAACCGGATTCGTGTATGTGTGGGTCGGGATTGAAATCGCCATAAATATGGGGATGATCTTTCAATTTGGCTATGTCTACTTAGCGATTTTCCTGGCGTTTTTTATTGGCAATATCCGCAATAAAGTAGGGTTTTTCATTATTTATGGCATCCACATCGGCACTACCATTTTAGCGCTGACGATTGGGATGATCCTTCACGAAACGCTTTATACCGCTCAATTGCCTTTTATCGTTTTAAGTGTCTTGGGTGTGATTTTATTGCCTTTTAATACGTATAACCGGCATAAACGTGAAAAGCTGGAAGGTCAGCTCGAACATGCCAATAAACGAATTTCGCAGCTAGTGGTTATCGAAGAGCGCGAACGGATTGCCCGCGATTTACACGATACACTTGGGCAGAAATTATCGTTGATCGGTCTGAAAAGCGATTTGGCAGGAAAGTTGATCCACCGGAACCCTGAAGCTGCATTAAACGAAATCAACGATATCCGCCAAACGGCACGGACGGCTTTAAAAGAAGTGCGCGAACTGGTGTCGGATATGCGGGGAACGAAATTGGAAGATGAGTTGTTGCGAATTCATCAAATTTTGAAAGCCGCAGACGTCGACTTTGTTTTGTACGGAAATCCGAAGCTTAACAATACACCGTTATTGGTGGAAAATGTCTTGAGTATGTGCTTAAAAGAGGCTGTGACGAATGTCGTCAAGCATAGCCAAGCGAGCCGCTGCAGCATTTTAGTGAAGCAGAATGCCCGGGAAATTTTGGTGCAAGTACAGGATGACGGCATTGGCATAGAAGGAACGCATTGGAACCAAGGCAACGGACTTGCAGGAATGCGTGAACGTTTGGAATTCGTCAACGGCAGCGTCGAAATCAAAAAAATGGATGGCGTTACGTTGAACATTCGTGTTCCGAATGTCATTCTGTATCAAGAGTCGAAGGAGGAATTGGTGTGATACGGATCGTATTGGCAGAAGATCAGCGCATGATGCTTGGAGCACTCGGGTCGTTGCTTGATTTCGAAGAAGATATGGAAGTGGTTGGAAAAGCGACGAACGGGGCAGAGACCGTTGAATTGGTTAAGAAATTACAGCCCGATATCGTTATCACAGATATCGAAATGCCTGTCATGAGCGGTCTGGACGCGGCGGAAGTCTTAAAAGACGAACCGTGCAAAGTGATCATTTTGACGACTTTTGCTCGATCCGGGTATTTTGAGCGTGCGCGAAAAGCAGGGGTTAGTGGGTATTTATTGAAAGACAGTCCGAGCGAAGATTTGGCTGCCGCTATACGCACCATCATGGAAGGTCGCCGCATCTATGCACCGGAACTCGTTGACCTTGCTTATGCCGACGCAAACCCGTTGACGGAAAGAGAAAATCAGGTGATGGAATTGATTGCAGAAGGCAAAAGCACGAAAGAGATTGCCAATGAGTTATTCATCACTTCCGGCACGGTGCGCAATTACATATCCACGATTCTGGATAAGCTGGAAGTCGGGAATCGCATTGAAGCCATTTCCCGCTTTAAAGAAAAAGGCTGGTTCAAATAAGAAATCCGCCGTCCTCCTTGGGCGGCGGATTTCTTATTCGTGTTCGTACAATTTTTCTTCGAGTGAACCGTCCTTTGTGTAGATGTGCAAGGCGCCATTGTGCTTATTGGCATAGCGTTTGGCTTCGTTCATCAACTCATCTTTTGTGTCTTCGATTAATAAGGCTTTCTTGCTGTCTTTCTTTTTCAATTGCCAACCTTCATCGTGGCCTCTGATTTCAAAAATGACTTTCTCTTGATCGCCTTCGATGCTCTCTCTAGCCTGTTCCATTGCAATCGGAATCGCCCGACCTTCTTCGTAGCCTTCTCGCAATAACGCATTCGCTATTTCAATGGCTTTGTTCCGCACATCTGCATTCAAATTTTTAAACGAATCCGGGTAATCATCTTTTTTCCATGGCATGACGATCGCCTCCTTGCAGGTATTTTCCCCCTTTATATAGGAAATAAAACGTAGAAAGCGCTTTAAAATATAAAAGAAAATGGTACACTAGATAAAAAGGAGGAGATGTCATGACAGATACTACCTATCAAGTCATAGCGCTGGCCGTCTACTTAGCCGCTATGTTATTCATTGGCTGGTATGCTTATCGAAAAACGGCTGATTTATCCGATTACATGCTCGGAGGAAGGGGATTGGGACCTGCTGTAGCCGCATTGAGCGCAGGGGCTTCCGATATGTCCGGTTGGCTCTTATTGGGACTACCGGGTGCGATTTATTTAGGAGGGCTAGTAGAAGTATGGATTGCCATCGGTTTGACAATCGGCGCATTCTTAAACTGGTTTTTCGTCGCACCACGACTGCGGATTTATTCGTTTATTACAAGCGATTCCATTACCATTCCTAGTTTCCTGGAAAACAGGCTGAAAGATACTTCGCGCTTGTTAAGAATTGTTTCAGGAATCATCATTTTGATCTTTTTCACATTTTACGTTTCATCAGGAATGGTCGCTTCCGGCTTGTTCTTCCAGAGCTCGTTCGGAATGGATTATCATTTAGGGTTGGTTATCGGTTCTATCGTAGTTGTTGCCTATACTCTATTTGGCGGCTTCCTAGCTGTTAGTTATACCGATTTTGTGCAAGGGGTAATGATGTTCCTTGCGCTGATTGCAGTACCAGTGGTCGGGATTTTTGCTGTTGGCGGATTCGGCGAAGCAGCAACAAGCATCAGAGAAGTTGATCCGAACATGTTGAGCCTAGTGTCTGGTGCATCAACAATCGGCGTCATTTCTGCAGCTGCTTGGGGACTTGGATACTTTGGCCAACCCCATATCATCGTTCGCTTTATGGCGATTAAAACATTGAAGGAAGTTCGTCAAGCTCGCCGCATTGGTATGAGCTGGATGATTCTTAGCCTTCTAGGCGCTACAGGAACAGCGCTTGTCGGGATTGCTTATTTCCAGCAAAACCCATCCGCGACCTTAGTGGATCCGGAAGCTGTATTCTTGGATTTAAGCCAAATTTTGTTCCACCCATTAGTTGCCGGATTTGTATTGGCGGCCGTTCTAGCAGCCGTCATGAGTACGATTTCTTCTCAGCTTTTGGTTAGTTCCTCAGCTCTTATCGAAGATTTGTATAAAATTGCATTCAAAAAAGAATCTACTGATAAAGCTTACGTTAACATGGGTCGCATCGCAGTTGCTTTGATTGCCATTATCGCAGCAGCATTGGCTTGGGAAAAGAACAACACGATTTTAGGTTTGGTTGCGTATGCTTGGGCCGGTTTCGGTGCAGCATTCGGTCCTGTAATCTTATTGTCATTGTTCTGGCGCAAGTTGACATCAAAAGGTGCATTGGCGGGTATGATTGTCGGCGCCGTGACTGTTATTGTATGGGATTGGATCGGAACTGCGTCTGATGAAGCAGGTGCAACTGATTTGACCAACTTTATGGGCAGTGTGTACGAAATCATCCCTGGGTTCATTTTGTGTATGCTCGTAGCATGGATTGTGAGTACGATTACTTACAAACCGGACGCGCAAATTACAAAAGAATTCGATGAAACAGTACGTTTGATTAACGAAGACAAATAATAGCTTAAAAAGACTTGGCGCTTTCCAAAAAGGAAAGCGCCAAGTCTTTTTTGTTGTTGAAGTTTATTATTTATTTCGTTGTTTTTTCATTTCGGCTTCAATCCGCTGAAATCTTCGAATATCGGATTTTTTAATTGGTACGGATTCTTTCCGTAATAGTTTGATAAACGATGCAACCATCATCAGCAATAATACGGTAAAAGGCAGCGCAGATATCAGTGAAGCGGTCTGCAAGGCTCTCAGTCCACCTGAATAGAGCAAGACAGCTGCAATAGAAGCCATTAATACACCCCAAACGATTTTCAGGAAAGTTGGCGGATTGAGACTTCCGGCGTTGGTCATGCTGGCCAAGATGAATGTAGCCGAATCTGCTGAAGTTACCAAAAACGTAAAGATGAGCAGAACGGCCAAAACAGACAGGATGGTCGTCATCGGCAATTGATCAAATGTTTGAAACAAAGCGGACGTCAAATCTGCGTTAACCGCTTCTGCAATGCCGGTTCCTTGGTTCAAGTCATACCATAATGCAGTTCCGCCAAATACCGCAATCCAAACACAAGCAATAGCTGGTGGGATTACGAGGACGCCTAGCACAAATTCCCGGATTGTTCGGCCGCGGGAAACGCGAGCGACAAAAGCGCCGACGAAGGGCGACCAAGCAATCGCCCATGCCCAGTAAAAGATGGTCCAGCCGCGGACCCAATCTTCATCTTGATAAGGTTGAAGGCGCAAGCTATAGCGGACAAAATTGGTAATGTAATCGCCAATCGCCAACGTGAACGTTTCCAGAATAAAGACGGTCGGACCTGCAACAAAAACGAAAACCATCAACACCAAAGCAAGTCCGAGATTCAAATTACTCAAGTACGCAATACCTTTATGCAAACCTGTGGATGATGAAAGGGTGTAGCCGACAAACATGACGCCGATGATGGCGAGTTGGATGCCGAAAGAATTACCAGTGTTGAAAACGGCATTCAATCCACCATTCATTTGAAGAACGCCAAGTCCAAGTGAAGTGGCGATTCCCATAACAGTTGCGACAACGGCAAAGGAATCGATGGAATGTTTAACAAGCGGGTTTTTGCCGGTAATTGGCTCGAGTGCGGTCGAGACCAAACCGGATTTTTTCTTGCGGAATTGAAGAAATCCAATGACCAGCCCGACAATGGCGAAAACAGACCATTGGCTGATGCCCCAATGGAAAAATGAGTAGCCCATTGCAATTCGTGCAGCTTCTTCAGTTTGTGCAGAATTGTCAAAGGGGGTGGTGAAAAAGTGGCTCATCGGTTCAGCGACTCCCCAAAATACGAGACCAGCGCCAAAGCCGGCGGAAAACAGCATGCCGATCCAAGTGAAAAAAGGAAATTCAGGACGATCTGCATCAGCCCCTAAGCGGATTTTACCGTATTTGCTGAATGACACAGCGATTAAAAAGATGCTGATGATGAAAACTGCCAGCAAGTAAAACCAACCGAAATTGAAAGTGGTGAAATTGAACAATCGTCCAGCTACGCTTCCGAACGAATCAGGGTCAGCCGCCCCTAAAATAACCAGTAGCAATATGACTGTGGCTGAAACGATGAATACCGGATTTTTTAATGATTTTTTATCCATAATGCCCTCCTTTTATTAACGATTCTTTGTTTATTCCATACCCGATTGTCGAAGCATTATTCGGGAGAATAGCGGTCATGGAGGTGGGGCTTTCGATAACATTAAGCATTGTGCAACATTGATGCTGATGGTTGTGAGAATAAAGGAATTAGAATACCCATTAGCGAACGGTACTCAAGGAAGATACTCGTAAAAGAGGTGAAATGATGTTTTTGGATCATATTGTGCATTTTACAAAAAGTGAGCCTGCTGAAGTAGTTGAGGCATGGGGACAATTCGGTTTCTATGCGGCGGTAGGAGGGCAGCATGTTAAGTGGGGTACGCATAATGCATTACTGTATATGAAAGATTGTTATATCGAATGGCTCGCGCTGGCGGATTATTCGATTGCAAAGCAAGCGGATCACCCGTTGACGAAACTTCTTCTGCATGACAGGGAAGGGTTCGGGACGATTTGTTTGCGGACAGATGATATTGCTCAGGTAGATGAGCAGCTTCGGCAGGACGGCTTTCAAACAACAGGCGTTTTGGATGCAGAACGTAAAACCGAAAGCGGGGAAGTCATCCGTTGGAAAATGGTTTTTATCAAAGAAGAAATCTCGGATGATTGTCCGGCTCCGTTTTTCATTGAATGGCAGCAAAATGACGACGAACGATATGAAGCGCTGCGGGCTAGAGATGCCATCAGAGACGATAATGAAAGGCTTCGCGTTGAAGTATGTGTGTTTGGGGTAAAAGACGTTCAAGCTAGCAAAGCTCGTTTTCGCAAAATTCTCCAGGGGCGTCTTGAAGTCGCGAATTGCCGCTTTGAATTCCGTGAAACGTCAAACGTTCGAGAGCGATTAGAAGAAGTGCATATAGCTGGTGGAACAAAACGCATTGTTTTCGAAAGAGGGGTTTATTGCGTTCCGAAGAACGGGAATATATGATAGGAGAAGCAAAGCGTGCGTAAACTGAATTTATGGCATCGGAAGAAGAGTGTAAACTCTTCTTTTTGTCATAGAGGGAATGGAGTTGCGCAGGCTGAGGAGGAAATCGAATGGATATTTTAATGGAAAAAGCAATCCTGGTAGGTGTTCAGCTGCAGCAGGATTTGCATTTTGAATACGAAATGGAAGAACTGCATAATTTGGCAGAAGCTTGCGAAGTACAAGTGGTCGGGGAAGTGATGCAGAATTTGGAGCGCATCCACCCTGCTACTTATGTGGGCAAGGGGAAAGTGGAAGAAATCAAAGCGTTTTACGAAGAGGCAGATGCGAATCTCATCATCTTTAATGACGAATTGTCGCCGTCGCAAATTCGGAACCTCGAAGAAGAATTAGAATGCAAAGTCATCGACCGGACGATGCTAATTTTGGATATTTTCTCACGCCGCGCCAAAACGCGGGAAGCTCAGGTGCAGGTAGAGTTGGCGCAGTTGCAATACATGCTGCCGCGTCTTATCGGTTTAAGGGCATCACTTGGACGCCAAGGCGGCAGCAGTGGCGGTGGTTTTGCGAACCGGGGTGCTGGTGAAACGAAGTTGGAGCTTGATCGCCGGAAAATTGAAGATCAATTATCAAAACTTCGTAAAGAGCTGGAACATATTCGGGCACAACGCGAAACGCAGCGCAAACAGCGAACTCGGACAGGGACGCCGGTTGTATCACTTGTCGGCTATACAAATGCCGGGAAGTCGACCATTATGAATGGATTATTGGCCAAAACGGGTCAGGATGAAGAGAAAAAGGTGTTTGAAAAAGACATGCTGTTTGCCACGCTTGAA
This sequence comes from Planococcus sp. (in: firmicutes), assembly GCA_041553775.1. Taxonomy (GTDB): domain Bacteria; phylum Bacillota; class Bacilli; order Bacillales_A; family Planococcaceae; genus Planococcus. The sequence goes on along the minus strand of JBFEIJ010000001.1, from coordinate 30,789 downwards.
ACATCGGTAAGAAAAATCGTCCTTGAAGACAATAAACATTTCCTGTTGTCGGATACGGTCGGGTTCGTCAGCAAACTGCCGCATCACTTGGTGAAAGCTTTCCGCTCGACGTTAGAAGAAGCGCGCAACTCGGATCTCCTTTTACACGTCGTCGATGTTTCAAATGCTGAATACCGTCATATGATGGATGTCACCAATGCGACTTTGCACGAAGTTGGTGTAGAAAATGTGCCGACTTTATTTATCTATAATAAATCGGATTTAGCGGGTGTTCCTTATCCGAAAATCAGTGGTGATGGATTGTGGATTTCTGCTAAAGACGGCCAAGGATTGGATGAATTGTTAGAAGTCATCAAGCAATATGTATTTTCCGGTCATGTAACGTGCCGGATGCTTATTCCGTATGACAAAGGTGAGGTTGTTGCGTACTTAAATGAGTCGGCAACCATTATGGAAACCGAATACGAAGAAAATGGGACGCTCATCAAAGTCGAACTCGGAAGTGTCGACTACGACCGTTACCAAGAATACGTTATCGGAAAATAAATCAAAAAGAGCACTTGCCGTAATTGGCAGGTGCTCTTTTTGTTTCTAATGAAAGAAAACGTTAATTTTGAAATTGAATGCGGTGGAGATTGGCGAAAATGCCATTTTGTTCGAGCAATTCGCTATAGCCGCCTTGCTCTGCGATTCCGTCTTCTGTAACCACGATTACGCGGTCTGCATCGCGGATTGTAGCTAAGCGATGAGCGATGATGAGCGTCGTGCGGTTTTCAGCGAGTTCCGCGAGCGCTTCTTGAATGATGCGCTCGGTTTCCGTGTCGAGCGCAGAGGTCGCTTCGTCCAAAATCAGGATAGGTGGATTTTTTAAGAACATGCGTGCAATGGCGAGGCGCTGCTTCTGGCCGCCTGATAGTTTCAAACCGCGTTCGCCGATTTGCGTATCATAACCATCCGGAAGCTTTCTGACGAAGTCTTCCAAATGAGCTTTTTTCGCCGCAGCCAGTATTTCTTCTTCGCTGGCATTGCGTTTTCCATAAGCGATGTTTTCGCGAATGGTGCCTGTAAACAAGAACACATCTTGTTGGACGATGCCGATATGCGAACGCAAAGAATGCATGGTCATATCGCGGATATCGATATGATCGATCTTTATGCTGCCTTGCTGAATGTCATAAAAGCGTGGGATAAGCGAGCAAATGGTCGTTTTTCCAGCTCCGGAAGGTCCAACGAATGCGACGGTTTCACCTGAACGTACGGTTAAATCGATGCCGTTCAACACATTTTTATGCTCATCGTATGCGAAATGGACGTCTTCGAATACGATATTGCCTTTGAGTTCACTGACTTCAACTGCGCCAGGAAGGTCCACGATTTCGGGTTCCTGATCCATCAGTTCCCGGAAGCGGCCAAAACCGGCCATTCCTTTAGGATAAAGTTCCAGCAACGCACTGATTTTATCGATTGGTTTAATGAGGACGTTCAGGAATAACACGAAACTGACCAATTCACCATAGGATAATTCGTTTTGGTAATTGAGCCAAGCTCCGTAAACAAGAACGATCAATGTCAAAAGACGAGTCATCATGTAAATGCTGGAATGCGTTGCAGCCATCACTTTATAGGCCACAAGCTTTGCCAGACGAAAGCGGCCATTGTCTGTTTTGAAGCGGCTGATTTCAAATTCTTCATTCGTGAAAGACTGAACGACGCGTGCGCCAGAAACGCTGTCTTCAACGCGGCCGTTCACATCGGCGATTTTGCCATACATGCTGCTCCAAGCTTCGTTCATCTTGATATTGCAATACGTGATGAGCCAAACAAGAAATGGAATGACGATTAATGTCACCAACGCAAGTTTGGGGTTGATCCAGAACATGATGCCGAATGCTCCGAAAAACGTCATAATGGCGATGAAGAAATCTTCGGGGCCGTGATGAGCGAGTTCGCCGATGTCAAACAAATCATTGGTGATGCGGCTCATCACATGACCGGTTTTAATGTTATCGAAAAAACGGAATGATTGTCGCTGCACATGCGTGAATAATTCTTCGCGCATATCGGTTTCGATGTTAATGCCGAGTTTGTGGCCGAGGAAACTGACGATGTATTGCAAGAATGTACTGAGTACAAAAACAGCGAGTAATAAGACGCTGACTGCGACGATCGTATTCCATTCACCGCTTGGCAACAAATCATCGATGAACCACTGGACAGCGACGGGAAATGCTAATTCCAGCACGGCAACGATTACGGCGCTTGTAAAATCGATGATGAATAACCGCTTATGGGGTTTATAATACGTGAAAAACTGTTTTAATCTCATTGATGAATCACCTCGGAAGTTTCATTGCTAAGGAAAAGTATAAGCCAATTTGGGTGAATAAACGACAATTATTTCTGAAGACGAAATAATGGGGTGGGGATAAGAGAAAGGCGTTTTAGGTTGGGGCATCATATCTTGCTTTCGTTTAATTTTTTTGAATAGACAGATAAATTGGGCTATAATAGATGGAAGTATCAGGGAGAGGGTGGAGTCATGCGACGTGTTTTTTATCCGCTTGGAATGGCGACATTAATCGGTTTTTTTGCACTTCTTACAGCATACGCGTCTCCGGAATTTCAAAAAGTTGATACTTGGGCTGCTGACAAGCTGTTCGGCATCCGATGGTTGGACAGTTTATCAATTCTTGGGGAAGACCCCGTATTGTTTATTGCGGGGATGGGCATGATTTTCTATTTATGGTTTCATCATCGAAATTACCGAGGGATGTTGTTCGTCTTCTTGACGGTGGGAGCTGGCAGGGTACTGGATCTTGCATTGAAGCAGGCGGTCATGCGAGAACGACCAGACATTCCGCAAGACTTAGAAACTTATGGGTTTCCTTCTCAGCATGCGATGGGCGGTCTCTTATATATTTTTACAGCCGCATACTTTATGACCATCTATATGACGTCTGAAATAGGCAAGTGGCTGGTATGGTTGGCGGCAGTCGGGTTGGTCGTTGGAATAGGGCTTTCCCGAGTGGCGGGTGGAGACAATTATTTATCGGACATTCTGGCTGGGTGGTCTGCAGGGTATACGCTATTCGTAGCTGTTGCCATCTGGTACGAGTTCCGGGAACATCGCTTTGAAAAATTGCAGAAAAGATAAAAAAGCAGGGCTTCCGAAATGGAAGCCCTGCTTTTTGAGGATCAAAGTTTTGACGTGCTTGGCCGTTCGCCCATGCGATTCAATCGAGTAGCAAATGATTCGGTCGAAGGAGTTGCTCCGCGAAGGACGTCTTGCATCGCGTATGCTTGAGAACCGTGTTCGGCGAAATCCAAGCCGTTTTCTTCTTCTTCGGCAGAAACGCGGATCGGTGAGATGGCATTGACTGCATATACGACAACACCGGAAGCCATTGTAGTCCAGGCGATTACGGCAAGGATGCCGACCGTTTGAATGCCGAGTATATCTGCACTGCCGCCATAAAGCAGTCCGCCTGATGTATCGAAAAAGCCGAGTGCAATAGTTCCCCAGATGCCTGCAACCCCGTGGACAGCAATAGCGCCGACCGGATCATCGATGCGGATTTTGGAGTCAAGAATGCGGACAGCTTCGGTCATGATGATGCCTGCTAGGAGACCGATTGCCATAGCCCCGAGAAAAGATACATTAGCAGCTCCAGCTGTAATTCCCACTAACCCTGCAAGTGCGCCGTTCATTGTTAACGAAGGGTCGATTCGACCAAAGCGGAAACGGGTATAAAGAGCTGTGGAAAGAACAGCGGCTGATGCAGCGAGCAATGTATTCAAAATAACAGGCGGGACGAGAGTGGGATCGGCAGCAAGCGTGCTCCCACCGTTGAAGCCGAACCAGCCGAGCCATAAGATGAAGACGCCCAATGCGCCGAGCGGCAAATTATGGCCGGGAATGGAATTGACTACTTTGCCGCTGTATTTTCCAAGGCGCGGTCCTAGTTTCCATGCAGTCACGAATGCTGCAGTAGCGCCAGTCAAATGCACGACTGTCGAGCCAGCGAAGTCAATAAAGCCGATTTGGGAAAGCCAACCGCCGCCCCATACCCAATGCCCGACTATCGGATAAATAACAGCAGTCATTGCGACGGTGAGGATAACGTAAGAAGATAGTTTCATCCGTTCGGCCACTGCTCCTGAAATAATAGTGGCACAAGTGGCGGCGAATACCGCTTGGAAAACGAAGAAGCCGATATCTTCGCGGCCGAGCAGCAAGAAACCGTCAGTACCGATCATGCCGAAAGCCGAGGTGCCGAACATCAAAGCGAATCCGACAAAGAAATAAAGGATGGAACCGAGACCTACGGTGATCAAGTTTTTCATTAAAATATTCAAGGTGTTTTTAGAGCGGGTAAAGCCGGTTTCCAACATGGCGAATCCTGCGTGCATAAAAAAGACCAACATAGTGCCAATCATCACCCATAACATATCTACTGAACTTTGAAGTGCTTCCATTTGAATTCCTCCTTATCCGACGGCGATTGTGCCGCGTTCTTTTGTTCGAATGCGAATGGCTTCTTCGACTGGAAAGATAAAAATTTTGCCATCTCCGACTTCGCCGGTCGCTGCATACTCAAGGAGTGCTTCGACGATGTCTTCGACTTTAGAGTCGTCAACAACCATTTCCAATTTAAGTTTTGGTGAAAATTCCATGGTGTAGGCATTTCCTCGGAACAAGCCTGTTCGGCCTTCCTGTTTGCCGATGCCTGCGATTTCGGTTACGGTCAAACCGTCGATTCCTTCAAGTGCCAATGCTTGGCGAACTTCGGTAAAAACTGAGGGGCGAATAATGGTTTCGATCTTTTTCATGTTCTCTCCTCCTTTGTGTTAGGTTTGTTAACATACTAATCAATATTTTCTGATAATGCAAGCTTTATTTTTATTTTATGTTAGAAAACCTAACATAACTAATTAATTTCTACTTGATTGGAGTGTTTGTATGTATAAATTACCTGAAGAATTGGTGCAACTTGGTATTAAGCGTATTGAAGGATATCCTGTTGATGGTTTTGTTCGAGGTCACGGTACAAAAAATCCAGCATTAATGTTGGTAGGGGAAGCGCCAGGTGAAAATGAGGTTGAAACTGGAATTCCATTTACAGGCAGGGCAGGAAAGGAATTGATGGCTTCCCTTGGGAGTGTCGGATTAGCGCGCGAGGACGTTTACATCACCAGTGCCGTACGAAGCCGTCCGTATAAATGGGGCAGCAAAAAGGAGCGCGACGGTTCTATGACCGAGAGGAAATACAATCGGGCGCCTACGAAAAAAGAAATTATCGCCCATGCCCCTATTTTGGATATTGAAATTGAGGAGATCAATCCACCGTTAATTGTGACGCTTGGGAATGTCGGCTTGCAGCGTTTAATCGGTCCGCAGGCAAAAGTAACGCAATTGCATGGGGTGTTAATGGAGACGCCTATTTTAAAATGGGACGAAGAAAATCAACGATTTATAGAGACAGAGCAACATTATCATCTATTTCCGACCTTTCATCCAGCGAGCGTTTTCTATAATCCACCGGTTCGTGCGTTAAAAGACGATGATTGGTTGAAACTTGGCGAACTGTTGCGCATGCGTGAATAAAAAAAGAAGCGAAAGCGAAGCTCTTGCTTGAAAAAGTCGCCGTCAAAAATTTTTTATCGTACAATAACCTTAATTATGAGAATGGAAGGACGTAAGGGGTATGGATAGTACAGTGTTATTTGCGCTAGGGTTAACATTGCTGGCAGGTCTGGCAACAGGTATCGGCAGTTTGCTCGCCTTTTTCGCATCTAGAACAAATACGAAATTTTTATCGGTATCCCTCGGATTTTCAGCGGGGGTCATGATTTACGTATCGATGATTGAGATTTTTGTGAAGGCGAAGGATTCGCTCACGACAGTTCATGGCGAATCAACCGGCTACTGGTTGACGCTCGCGGGCTTTTTCGGCGGAATGATTTTCATGGCGGTACTTGACCGGATTTTACCGCAGCTTGGCAATCCGCATGAAGTGAAAAAAGTAGAAGATATGGACGCTGGCCCAAGTGATGATGAATATGCTCGACTTCGTAAAATGGGCATTTTCACGGCTTTGGCCGTGGGGATACATAATTTTCCGGAAGGCATTGCGACATTTATATCAGCCATTCAAGACCCTGGCCTCGGAATAGCTATCGCGATCGCGGTTGCAATTCACAATATTCCGGAAGGGATTGCGGTATCCGTGCCGATTTTTTACGCGACGGGAAGCCGGCGGTTAGCATTGAAGTATAGTTTTCTCTCAGGGATAGCAGAGCCGATTGGAGCAATTACAGCGTGGCTGATTTTAATGCCATTTTTAAGCGATACGTTATTCGGCATCATATTTGCAAGTGTAGCTGGCATCATGATTTTCATTTCATTGGATGAGTTGTTGCCGGCTGCTAAACGATATGATGAAGCGCATTTATCGATTTATGGATTGGTAGCTGGCATGGCAGTTATGGCTTTAAGTTTGGTGTTGTTGGTGTAGAAAGAATTGAAAGTGTAGTTGTATACGGAATGAGGATTTTTCATTTCTTATAGAATGTCATTTTTCTGAAAAGATAAACATTCGCAATTTTATTGCGGCGTGGAATGTCTAGGCGTATAGTAATAGTGTAAATACACTTGGTTACACGTGTAAAGACAAGGGGGATTTAAGTGTCTACTATAACTGAAAAAAATAAGGGAATTTCACGCAATAAATTATTGGGTATTGCAGGATTAGGGTGGCTTTTTGACGCGATGGATATCGGGATATTATCGTTTGTCATCGCTGCGCTTAAAGTGGATTGGGATTTGACGGTTCAGCAGATGGGGTGGATCGGCAGTGTAAACTCGATCGGTATGGCAGTAGGAGCATTCGTCTTCGGCATCTATGCAGACCGCGTAGGCAGAAAGAAAATTTTCATTATCACGCTCTTATTATTCTCAATCGCTAGCGGACTATCCGCTTTTACCACAACGCTCGCGGCTTTCATGATTCTTCGCTTCTTCGTGGGGATGGGGCTTGGCGGGGAATTGCCTGTTGCTTCCACGCTTGTCGCTGAAAGTGTGCCGGCGCATGAACGCGGACGTGTCGTCGTGTTGCTGGAGAGTTTTTGGGCAGCTGGTTGGCTTGTGGCGGCTATTATTTCTTATTTCATCATCCCGACATACGGATGGCAAGTCGCTTTATTGTTGACTGCGCTACCGGCATTTTACGCCCTATACTTGCGTATAAACTTACCGGATTCTCCTCAATTTTCAGCGAAAAAGAATGTTTTGCGTTCTGTATCGACAAACATTAAAGAAGTCTGGTCTAAAAAATATTTGCGCCCGACAATTATGTTATGGATCGTCTGGTTTATGGTTGTATTCTCGTACTACGGCATTTTCTTATGGATGCCGAGTGTAATGGTGTTAAAAGGATTCACATTAATTCAAAGTTTTAAATATGTGTTGATTATGACGTTAGCCCAGCTGCCTGGATACTTCTCTGCGGCATGGTTGATTGAACGTATGGGGCGTAAATTTGTACTTGTCTCCTATTTGCTTGGGACGGCTGCAAGTGCATTGGTGTTTGGCAACGCGGAAACCATCGCTATGCTTATCGGGGCGGGAATTTTCTTATCCTTCTTCAATCTTGGTGCGTGGGGAGCGCTTTATGCGTATTCACCAGAACAATACCCAACGGTTATTCGTGCAACAGGAACAGGTATGGCTGCTTCATTCGGACGGATTGGCGGCATTCTTGGACCGCTTTTAGTAGGGACGATGCTTGCTTCTGGCTACGGTGTAGGTTGGATTTTCGCTATTTTCTGCGGTGCCATCATTATCGCGGCGTTAGCAGTAGCGTTTCTTGGGACGGAAACCAAACAAATGGAATTGGAATAAAATCATTGGAACTGACCTATTCGCTAAGTACAGCGGAAGGTCAGTTTTTTAATTCCCTTGATGAAAAAAGGCTCTGAGATTCTTGCGTCATCACATGAAAGCAGAAAAAAGCAGGAAATTCTTCTTTTTTAGCTAATAGGGTATAAAGGGAGTTTTTACGGAAATGAGTGAGTGATATGGAATGGAAAATGTACAACGATGCCATGGAATTTTCAAAGCAGGTCGAAGCGTTGCTGTATAAACAGGAAGATGAATATAGTTTGTTCATAGGAATATTAGAACAAATTAAAGAAGGGCGTTATGAAGAATATTATTTGGGAATCGCAAAACGAGAAACCGAAATCGCGGCAGCCTGTTTGATGACACCGCCTCATCCGTTGCAGTTGATTGATTTCACAGGTGAACAAGGATTGGAAAAAAACCTAGTAGAGAAAATGATGGCTGACGGAATTTGGGTGGATTCGATAATTGGCAACCGGCAGACGGCGGAAGCTTTTGCTGAAGCTTGGTCTGAGAAAAAAGGAACTGCGGTCGAAGAAGTGATGAATCAAGGTTTGTATCGTATTGACTCCGTGAATCGGAAACTGGCGAAAAGCCCAGGTGCATGGAGAGTCGCAAGCAAAAAAGACGCACAGGTGTTGGAGCAATGGATGTTGCAATTTGAGCAGGAGACAGGTATTAATGCTTCGACGCCTGCGGAAGTCGCTCGGAAAATAGATGAATTTTTGGAGCGCAAAGAAGTGTTTGTTTGGGAAGATAGAGGAGAAGTTGTGTCCTGTATGAAAAAATCGCGCCCATCAAAACACGGGATTACGGTGTCGTTTGTCTTTACGCCACGACGGTATCGCCGGCGAGGCTATGCGAGATCTTTGGTCGCAGAAGTGACAGAAGAATTGCTCCAGGAATATGATTTCGCGATGCTGTATACCGACCTCGAAAATCCGACATCCAATAAAATCTACAAAGAAATCGGTTATGAGCAGATTGCGAATCCGGTGCACTTGAAATTGGTTGAAGAGGATTCTCTCTAACTTTTGTGGTGCATTAATATTATTGAGAAGAAAAATTTCATCGTTCTTTTTTACTAATAATTTGAGATTTTTTTAATTTTTTAATCATTATTAAGATGGTAGGATATTTTAATGCTAAAGCGGGGAGTAGCGGGTTCGAAAGAAGGGTAAAGAGATAAGCATTCTTAAAACGGGGAAAAGGGGGCGGGTGTCGTGATTCGCTTTGATAAAGTTACAAAAAGGTTTCCGGATGGAACGGAAGCGCTAAAAGAAGTATCCCTCACATTGCCGGCCCATCAATTGACGGCTATCATCGGGCCGAGTGGCTGCGGGAAAACCACATTGATGAAAATGATCAATAAACTAGAGAAGCCAACCGGCGGCGAAATCTACATCGATGAACAACCGATAACAGGATTAGAGGAAGTCGAGTTGCGTCGGTCAATCGGCTATGTCATTCAACGCATCGGATTGTTTCCGCATATGACGATTGCCGACAACGTTTCGCTTGTGCCGAAGCTGCGGGGGTGGCCGAAAGATAAAACCGATCAACGTGTGCGCGAGTTGCTTGCACTCACTGGGCTGGATCCGGAAGTTTATCTGGAACGTTATCCGCTTGAGTTAAGTGGAGGACAGCAGCAGCGTGTTGGGGTCGTACGGGCACTTGCGGGTGATCCAAACATTATTCTCATGGATGAACCGTTTTCGGCACTTGACCCGATCAGTCGCGAGCAACTCCAAATTGAATTGCGGAACTTGCAGCAAGAAATCCAAAAAACGATTGTTTTCGTCACCCACGATATGGACGAAGCATTGAAAATCGCTGATACGATTGTTGTTATGCGTGCAGGGCAAGTGGAACAGGTGGGTACGCCAGACGAAATCGTGGCAGAACCGGCGAACGACTTTGTTCGGGACTTTATTGGTTCCGAGCGAATTTCACGTCAACGAGCGTTTGGTGAAAAGAAATTGAAGGAATTTACCGGCTTGTTCGCAGTGGAATGGACTGGCGATGCTGAAGAGATTTCTTCGAATGCTACGATCGATGAAGCGGTGCATGAATTAGAAGCGAGTCCGTATAGCCGTCTGGCTGTAGTCGAAGGTGAACGCATCATTGGCTATGCAACCGAGCATGAATTACTAAGAGCGGCGCTCCATAAGGAAGAAGGTGCAGTCGGATGAATAATTTCCTGAATACCTTATCCACGCGTCAAGACATGATTCAAAGTGCATTTTTAGAACATATTTATTTATCGTTTGTCGCAGTAGCGATTGGTGTAGCGATTGCATTGCCGGCAGGGGTGTTGATTGCGCGGTATCGGAAATATGCGGAACCGATTATCGGAGTGACAGCGATTTTCCAGACGATTCCGAGTTTGGCGCTATTCGGGTTTCTCGTGCCGATACTCGGCATTGGATCACCGACCGCATTGATTGCGTTGATCATTTATGCGTTATTGCCGATTTTGCGCAATACGTACACAGGCATCACTGGTGTCGACGGCTCGATCATTGAAGCGGGTCGAGGCATGGGCATGACGCGGACGCAAATTTTGAAACAAATTGAACTGCCGCTTGCGCTGCCGTTCATCATGGCGGGGATTCGCACAGCGACTGTGTTGACTGTCGGTATTGCAACACTTGCGACGTTTGTCGGTGCAGGTGGACTTGGCGACATTATTTACCGGGGCTTGCAATCGTATAATAATTCGTTAGTGCTAGCAGGTGCTCTACCGGTTGCGTTATTGGCCATCGGATTTGATTTGGTTTTAAAATGGATTGAGAAACGTGCAACGCCAAAAGGGTTGAAATTATAAAGGGGGAAAAGAAATGAAGAAATCAGCAACAGCAATTTTATTGGCAGCATCAGCTTTACTTGCAGGGTGTGGTGGAGGATCTGGCGATAGCGCATCAGAACCTATTGTCATCGGTAGTAAGCCATGGACTGAGCAATACATATTACCTTACATTTTAGGCGAATACATTGAAGGAAATTCAGAATACACAGTGGAGTATAAGGACGGACTTGGCGAAGTTGCTGTCTTGACTCCGGCTTTGGAAAAAGGCGACATTGACTTGTACGTGGAATATACAGGTACAGGTTTGAAAGATGTACTGAAAGAAGAGTCGGTTCCTGGGCAATCTTCGGAAGAAGTGCTGGAGCGCGTGCGTGATGGCTATGAAGAGAAGTATAATGCAACGTGGCTTGAACCTCTTGGATTCGAAAATGGCTATACATTGGCGTATGCAAAAGACAGCGGTTTTGATGCAACAACATATTCTGAACTTGCAGAGATTACGAAATCGCAAGATGTCTCATTCGGTGCACCGCATTCGTTCTATGAACGCAAAGGTGACGGATACGACGACTTAACGAAAGAATATGGTTTCAATTTCTCGGCTGAGGAAAGTTTTGACCCGGCAATCATGTACGAAGCATTAAAAAATGGCGATGTTGATGTTATTCCGGCCTTTACAACAGATAGCCGAATTGGGTTATTCGATTTAAAAACGACTGAAGATGATCAATCGTTCTTCCCGAAATATGATGCAGTGCCGCTTGTGCGTATGGAAGCTTTGGAAGAGTATCCGGAACTTGAAGAAGTATTAAAAGGGCTCGCGGGGCAAATTTCTGAAGAAGAAATGCTCGCGATGAACGCAAGGGTAGATGTGGATAAAGAAATTGCCAGCGATGTAGCACGTGAATTTTTGATCGAAAAAGGGTTAATTAAAGAATAATTTACTCATCCCGCAGGAAATTCTGCGGGATTTTTTTTATGTAGTATTTACCAGTGAATTCTTGTACAATAACATTAATGAGTGAATAGTCATTCAATTCGGTGAATTTAAGATCGTTGATAATAGAGACTAAAAGATGAGGTGGGAAAATGAGAGAAGTGGTCATTATTGAAGGGGTGCGTTCGGCAGTTGGACGTCGAAAGGGCGTGTTCGGAGAAATGCGTCCAGATGAACTCGCGGCACTCGTCCTTGAAAAGTTGATAGCCCGGGTGGGTGTGGAAAAAGGTGCAGTAGAGGATGTGATTTTGGGCTGCGTGTCACAAGTGGGTGAACAAAGCGGCAATGTCGCGCGGACAGCGGCGTTGATTGCTGGGTTTCCGGATTCTGTGCCGGGAGTGACGATTGATCGTCAATGCGGTTCAAGCCAACAGGCGGTCCATTTCGGGGCGCAAGCTATATTGGCAGGCGATATGGACATCGTGATTGCAGGGGGTGTCGAAAGCATGACGCGAGTGCCGATGTTTTCAAATACGCAAGGGGCGAAGATGAGCGAAAAACTAACGACGAAATACGAAATCATCAACCAAGGCTTATCAGCTGAGCGCATTGCAGAAAAATGGGCTTTGACGCGGGAGCAATTGGATGCTTATGCAGTCGAAAGCCATAGACGTGCTCAGCTTGCGATTGACAACGGTTCCTATGCTGAGGAAATTGTGCCGGTAGAAGTAAAGAGTGAAAATGGCGAAACACGTCTTGTGAAAATTGATGAAGGGCCGCGTCCGGGGACGACACTGGAAGTGTTAGCGGGTTTGAAAGCGGCATTCAAAGAAGGGGGCGTCATTACGGCGGGAAATGCTAGTCAAATGAGCGACGGAGCATCCGCCATGTTATTAATGTCTCGCGAGAAGGCAGATGAACTCGGTTTGAAACCGAAAGCGCGCATCATTGCCCGTTCAGTCGTTGGTTCTGATCCGACCTTAATGTTGACAGGCCCGATTGCAGCAACGAAGAAAGTGTTGGAAAAAGCGAACCTCGAAATTAGCGACATGGATCGATACGAAGTGAACGAAGCGTTCGCTCCTGTTCCATTGGCGTGGCTAGCGGAACTTGGCGGCGACCCGGAGAAGTTGAATGTCAACGGAGGCGCTATCGCACTCGGCCATCCGCTAGGTGCGACGGGCACTAAACTTATGGTGTCATTGCTCTATGAATTGGAACGGAGCGGCGGCCGTTATGGCTTGCTGGCGATTTGCGAAGGAATGGGCATGGCAAACGCCACGATTATTGAACGCTTATAGAAAAGGGGATGTCGGTTGTGAAATTTGAAAAAGTGAAAGCAGTCGTAACGGGAGGCGCTTCGGGGCTTGGGGAAGCAACGGTGCGGCGCATTGCAGCAAGTGGTGGGAAGGCAGCCATATTTGATTTGAACAAAGAGCGGGCGCATGCGCTAATTGCAGAGCTTGGAGAAGAAACAGTGGGCTATTTTGAAACGGACGTAACGAACGCAGAACAAGTGGAACGTCATTTTGCAGAAGCGGTTGAGCGGTTCGGTTCCATCAATACGGTCGTCAATTGTGCAGGGATCGGGACGCCGGGCAAAGTCGTTTCAAAAGGGTCGCCAATGGCTCTTAGTCAATTTGAGAAAGTCATCGCAGTGAATTTAGTGGGCACATTCAATGTAATTCGTGTAGCTGCTGCATCGATGCAGCAGAATAAGGCCGATGAAGAAGGTGAGCGTGGTGTGATCATTTCAACAGCTTCAGTGGCCGCGTATGAAGGGCAAATCGGACAAGCGGCTTATAGCGCCTCAAAAGGCGGCGTGGTTGCAATGACATTGCCAATTGCACGTGAATTAGCGCGTGATGGCATCCGCGTCTTAGCGATTGCCCCAGGCCTCATGCAAACGCCGATGGTGGACGGTCTTCCGGATGCTGCAATCGAGTCGCTGTCCCGTTCTGTGCCATTTCCACCGCGTCTTGGTCGTCCTGCGGAATACGCTCAATTGGTGCAAAGCATGATTGAAAACACGATGTTGAACGGTGAAGTAATCCGACTTGACGGAGCAATCCGCATGCAGCCGAAATAAACGGTAGGGGGATACGATGATGGCGAAATATCGATTCGAAGAAGCAGAGCACGAAATGTTCCGCAAATCACTTCGCAAGTTTTTGGAAAAAGAAGCGGTTCCACAATATGAACAATGGGAAAAAGATCATCTCATTCCGAAGTCTTTCTGGAAGCGTTTAGGCGAAATGGGCTTTTTGTGTCCGCAAGTCGAAGAGCAATATGGCGGCCTTGGCCTCGACTTCCGTTATGCCGTGATTATCGGCGAAGAAATGGAGCGGGTAGGTGCAAGCTTAACAGGCGTCGGACTCCATAACGATATTACGGTTCCTTACATTGAAGCGTATGGCACCGATGAGCAAAAAAGGCGCTGGTTGCCAGGCTGCGTCTCGGGGGATTATATTACAGCGATTGCAATGACCGAGCCCGGTGCAGGTTCTGATTTGGCCAATATTTCAGCAACTGCTGTGCGCGATGGTGACCATTATCTCGTCAATGGACAGAAAACCTTTATTACGAACGGCATCAATTCCACGCATGTCGTCGTAGTGGTCAAAACCGATACCAAAGCAGAACCGAAACATCGCGGCATTTCGCTATTGATGATTGAAGAAGGAACGCCAGGATTTACGAAAGGGCGCAAGCTCGATAAAGTAGGGCTTCACGCGCAAGACACTTCTGAACTGTATTTCGAGGATTGTGTGGTGCCGGTCGAAAATCTGATTGGCGAGGAAAACAAGGGCTTTACGTATTTGATGGAAAAATTGCAGCAAGAACGTCTTGTAGTGGCTCTTGCTGCCCAAACCGCGTCAGAAGAAATGCTGGAAATGACCTTGGATTACGTCAAATCCAGAAAAGCATTTGGCAAAACGATTGGCTCGTTCCAGAATTCGCAGTTTAAATTAGTGGAAATGGCGACTGAAATTGAATTGGGCCATTCCTTCCTAGAGTCGTTGATTGAAGATCATATGGCTGGAAAAGACATCGTGTCAAAAGTATCGATGGCGAAATACTGGCTGACAGACACGGCGAAGAAAATTGCGGGCGAATGCATGCAGCTTCATGGGGGCTACGGCTATATGGAGGAGTACAAGATTGCGCGCCGTTATCGGGATATTCCGGTAGCTGCGATTTATGCAGGGTCGAATGAAATCATGAAGACAATCATTGCGAAGCGGATGGGCCTGTAAATGGAGCATGCACTGACAGGGATGCGTGTGCTTGATGTGACCTATTATGTGCCCGGACCATTTACCACTATGCGGTTAGCGCATCTTGGAGCTGAAGTGATTAAAATCGAACCACCTAGAGGTGATCCTGCTCGGTTTATGGACGGAGGCCTCGTACATAAAGCCAATAATGCAGGTAAAACGATCATTGCTATTGATTTGAAAAGGGAAGAAGGACGCCAAGAACTGCTGGAATTGGTGAAAACGGCGGATGTCCTAATAGAATCATTCCGTCCAGGAGTGATGAAAAAGCTCGGGTTAGACTATGAAGCGTTGAAAATCATCAAACCGGATGTGGTGTATTGTTCATTGTCCGGATACGGTCAAACGGGTCCGCTTGCGCGTTATGGCAGCCATGATTTGAATTATTTGGCGTTGTCCGGCGTGCTGAACCAAATGGTAGATGGCTCGGGATGCCCAGTTCATCCGACCAATACGTTTGCGGATTACACGGGTGGCTTATTGGCTGCAGAGCGAATTTTGGCTGCCTTGCTGCGAAGGATTCGCACCGGTGAAGGAGCTTATTTGGATATCGCTTTATCAGAAGTGTTAAACGAGTTTCAAGGCACCCACGATATGTACCATGAACACGGAGTTTCGGAATGTGGAATTCCGGCTATAGATGGTTCTCGCCTCAATTATGCCATCTACGAAACAAGAGATGGGCGTTACGTTGCTCTCGCGGCGCTAGAAGAAAAATTTTGGCTTAATTTTTGTGATTGGGCGGCTCGGCCGGGATGGCAAGGGTGGCATGAAAAGCGGATAGGGAGCAAGGAACATGAGCAAGTGGCTCTTTTTTTCAAAGAACAAACTTGGCAAGCATGCTATGATGCTTCATTGACGGTTGATTGTTGCATGGCTCCGGTATTGAAAGCGCATGAGCGCTTCGACCATCCGCAATTTAAAGCCCGCTTGGAAAACGCTGCTTCCAATAAGCAAATGGTGAAAAACGATGAAGAAAAGCAGAATGTTTTATGATGCGAGTGTCATTGCTGTTGAAAAATGAAATCATCGAATTCAAAAAACTTGACAGAATAAACAAAACCTTCTAGTATGAGGAACAACTTGTTGAACGAGCGGCAAGTCTATTCGAGAGAAGAGCCTAGAACAGTTAAGAATAGAAGAGAGCATAAATCGAGGATTGAGACGAGTAGGCAAGGCGATCTATTATAGAGAGTCAGCGGGTGGTGGAAGCTGATTGGATCACTTGTGCGAATGGACTTAGGAGAGCTAGCCTGAAAGCGGAAGCGAGTAAGGCAGACGTAGGCCCTGCGTTAAAGGGAAAGGCGAAGAGCCTGTTTTAAGTGAGTGCAAAATTGCATTAATGCGTGGTGGTACCGCGGTTTAACCCGTCCCCGCAACCGGATATCTGTCCGGTTGCGGGGATTTTTGCATTGAAAAACGAGTTGAGGAGAGCTGAAAATGAGCAGAGTAGAGAACATGACAGAGCAACAAATGTTAGTGAAATCACGCAGCCTATTGAATGGAGATATGACGGAAACGGAAGTCAAAGAATTTTTGATCGGCCTTCACGAAAAAGGGGAAACAGCCGATGAATTGGTTGGATTGGTAAAGGCGATGCGAGAAAAAGCAGTCGCGATGCCAAACATATCCGAGGAACTGGTTGATGTTTGTGGCACTGGTGGAGACAAATCAAACAGCTTTAATATTAGTACGCTGACAGCATTCGTATTAGCGGGTGCCGGCATGACAGTGGCGAAGCACGGCAACCGCAGTGTCTCGAGTAAAACCGGGAGTTCAGATGTGCTAGAAGCGCTCGGAATTGCTGCTGACGCTGATGCTGCGAAAATACCAAGTATGCTGGAGCAGACCGGCATTGCGTTTTTGTTCGCACCGGCAATTCATCCGGCGCTTGGAAAGTTACGAGACATTCGAAAAAGCATCGGTACGCCGACGATTTTTAATCTAGCGGGTCCGTTAGCAAATCCGTTGCCGATCACGGTACAAATGACAGGCGTTTACCGCCGCGACATGATGGAACCAATGGCCGATGCATTGATGCGCTTAGGACGTAAACGCGGAGTGATTATTCACGGCGCAGGTGGCTTAGATGAATTGTCGCTTGCAGGCACGAATGAATTAATCTTTTTTGATGAAAATGGTAAGCAAGAAATGACATTCCACCCAAGTGAAGCGGGGCTCGCAGTTGCGCCAATCGAAGCAATTCGCGGTGGAGAGCCAAAGCGCAATGCGGAAATTTTCATGGATGTCTTAAGTGGCAACGAAAGTCCGTACCTCGACACAGTGGCATTGAACGCGGGAGCTTGTCTATACGCAAGCGGCCGTGCAACAAGCATAGCGGAAGGGGTTCATCAGGCGCGGAAATCGCTGTTATCAGGAGAAACGGCTCGTGTATTCGAGTTGCATAAATTAACTTCGGGGGTGTGTGTATGACGATTTTGGATCAAATCATAGAAACGAAACGAATGGAAATTAAGGGATACAGCAAAAACTCAGGAACGCCGGAACAATTTCCGGCAAAGACATTGCTGATTTCGCATTTGCAAGATCGACGAGGCGTCATTGCGGAAATCAAGCGCGCATCTCCTTCGAAGGGAGATATCTCCACAGATGTGGATGTAGTCGCACAAGCAAAGAAATACGAAGCGGCAGGAGCAGCGGCGATTTCAGTATTGACCGATGAGCATTATTTCAAGGGATCGAGTGAAGACTTGCGCCAAGTGGCGAAAGTGGTATCGATACCGGTATTGTGCAAAGATTTCATCGTCAGTGAAATCCAGATTGACCGAGCGCAAAATGCTGGTGCAACCATCATCCTGCTTATTGTAGCAGCTCTCGAAAATGATGAGCTTCACCGTTTATTTGACTATGCAACTTCACGAGGGCTTGAAGTGCTCGTTGAAGTGCATGATGAAAACGAACTTGCAAGCGCGCTTGAATTGGATGCGCAATTGATCGGCATCAACAATCGCAACTTGAAGACATTTGACGTCTCGCTAGAGCGCACCGTTGAACTGGCTAAGCAATTTCCGAAAGACGGAAAGCGCGTGTTAATCAGTGAAAGCGGCCTGCAAACAAAGCAAGATGCATCGTTTGTTTTCGAGCACGGAGCTTCGGGTGTATTGGTCGGCGAAGCGCTTATGCGTGCAGTGGATCCGGGTCAGTGGATTCAAGAAGCTACTTCAGAGGAGGTGGCGGAATGACGAAAGTGAAGATTTGCGGCCTTATGAAACCTGAACATGTCAAAGCTGCGGGACAAGCAGACGCCATTGGCTTTGTTTTTGCTCCGAGCAAACGGCAAGTCACTGTGGAACAAGCGGCAGAACTCGCAAAGCATGTGCCGGCAGGGGTCGATAAAATCGGCGTCTTCGTCAATGCAAGTTTGGAAGAGATCGAGCGCACGGTTCGTGAAGTGCCTCTGACGATGGTGCAAGTGCATGGCGATGAACCGGATGAACTGGTCAAAGCGATTTCCGTGCCGGTTGTTCAGGCTTTCTCAGTGCGCACCTCGGCAGATGCCGAAAAATTGAACCGGTCGGCAGCTGATTTTATCTTGGTAGACGCCCCGGGTACGGAATTTCGCGGCGGCAGCGGCCATGTGTTTGACTGGTCATTACTGGATGGGGTGGATATAGACCATTCCCGGTTAATTGTGGCTGGCGGTTTGAATCCAGGAAACGTGGCAGCGGCAATCGATCAAACAAAGCCTTTCATGGTGGATGTCTCGAGTGGAGTGGAAACTGAAGGTATAAAAGATGCAATGAAAATAGAGCAGTTTATTCGAAAGGCAAAGGGTGATTCGATGCAGGAGACTATAGAAAAAGTTGGTTTTTTTGGTAAATACGGTGGACAATTCGTGCCTGAAACGTTGATGAAGGCGGTCAAAGAACTGGAAGATTCATATACGGAAGCGAAAGACGATCCGGAATTCCAGAAAGAATACGCGCATTACTTGAAAGAGTATGTCGGGCGTGAACAACCACTGACTTATGCGAAGCGTTTAACGGAAATGTGGGGCGGACCGAAAGTCTATTTGAAACGCGAAGATTTGAATCACACCGGCGCACATAAAATCAATAACGCCATCGGCCAAGCGCTTCTCGCGATGCGTATGGGCAAACGCAAGATTGTGGCAGAAACAGGAGCTGGTCAGCACGGCGTTGCAACGGCAACGGTTTGTGCATTGTTTGACTTGGATTGCGTCATTTTCATGGGTGAAGAAGACGTGAAGCGCCAACAGCTTAACGTGTTTCGCATGAAATTGTTAGGGGCGCGAGTGGAAAGTGTCACAAAAGGCAGTGCAACGCTGAAAGATGCGGTCAATGAAGCACTGCGCTATTGGGTGACAAATGTCGAGGATACGCATTATCTAATCGGCTCAGCACTTGGACCGCACCCATTCCCGACAATGGTGAGGGACTTCCAGAGCGTAATCGGAGAAGAAACAAAACGCCAAATCGTGGAACATGAAGGACGTTTACCGGATACGATTTTGGCATGCGTCGGCGGCGGCAGCAACGCTATCGGTATGTTTTATCCATTCTTGAAAGATGCATCGGTGCGCTTGATCGGTGTCGAGGCAGCGGGAGAAGGTGTGGAAACCGAGAAGCATGCGGCAACAATGACAAAAGGCACAGAAGGTGTGTTGCATGGTGCATTCATGAAGCTCTTGCAATCAGAATCAGGACAAGTGCTGGAAGCCCATTCGGTTTCAGCGGGCCTTGACTACCCTGGTATCGGACCGGAACATGCGTACCTTGCCGATATTGGACGCGTTGAATACAAAGCGATTACCGATGCCGAAGCGCTGGAAGCGGTCATTTCGTTTTCGCGGTTAGAAGGAATCATTCCGGCGCTCGAAACCGCCCATGCGATTTCGCAAGCGGAGAAAACAGCGAAAGAAATGAGCAAAGACGAAATTCTGGTCATTTGCGTATCTGGGCGCGGCGATAAAGACATGGCGACTTACGCGGAGAAATTGGAGGGCTTGGCATGAATAGACTGTCTGTATTGAAGGAGAATGGCGAAAAAGCATTTGTGGCTTATGTAATGGCAGGGGATGGCGGACTTGAACGTCTTAAAGAGCAAATTCAATACCTGCAGGATGCCGGTGTTACGGCGATTGAGATCGGCATTCCTTTTTCAGATCCTGTAGCGGATGGTCCGACGATTGAAGCGGCGGGCAACCGTGCCTTAAAAGAAGGCGTTACATTGGAAAAAGTGCTCGCTGAAATGACAAGCTGGACATTTGAAGTGAAAGTGCCACTATTGGTCATGACGTATTTGAATCCGGTTATTAAATTTGGCGTGGAACGTTTCGTTAAGGAAGCGAAAACTGCAGGGGTTTCAGGCGTCATTATTCCGGATCTTCCTTATGAACACCGTCAACTAGTGGAAACCTATTTGAAAAAAGAAGACATCGCCCTCGTTCAACTTGTTACATTAACCACGACTGAAAAACGGCTTGAAGCGATTTTGCAGGAAGCGGAAGGCTTTGTTTATGCCGTAACCGTAACCGGTATTACAGGAGCGCGTGATGAAATGTCGAACGATGTCCGGGAATTCATGCGCCGCGTACGCGACAAGAGCCCAGTTCCTGTCTACGCGGGATTCGGGATTTCAAAAGTGCATCACGTCGACATGCTGCGCGACGACGTTGATGGGTTCATTGTCGGGAGTGCAATTGTTCAAGCCTTTTACGACAACAAAATCGACGACATCAAACCCCTCATAGAAGCGGTGACTGCCTCAAATCCGGTATAATTCCGGAGAGGAGGGATTTACTCATGTTCAAACCAATCTCGGCACAATTTTTTGATGCGCCAACGCTGGAGTTGGCAAGTTCTTTATTGGGTCAACTCGTCGTACATGAAACGCCAGCAGGAATAATTGCGGGGCGTATCGTTGAAACCGAAGCTTATTTGGGAGCGCTTGATCGCGCGGCTCATAGTTTTAATAACCGGCGCACAAAACGTACAGAAATCATGTTCGGCAAAGCCGGCAGTGTTTATACGTATCAAATGCACACCCATACCTTGCTCAATGTTGTGAGCGGACCAATCGATACACCGCAAGCCATCTTGATCCGTGCGGTCGAACCGGTAGAAGACATCGATTTAATGGCGGAATTGCGCGGAAAGCACTTGCCGATCAAGCAGTGGACGAGCGGTCCAGGGAAATTAACAAAAGCGATGGGCATCACAATGGATTATTACGGGCATCATTTTTCTGAGCGTCCCTTGTATTTGGCAGAAGGCGATCCGGTCCATGCAATCGCAAAAGGGCCAAGGGTCGGTATCGGAAATTCGCAAGAAGCTGTCCATTATCCATTCCGTTTTTGGGAGCAGGACAATCCGTTCGTTTCCAAATATCGCTAATCCGATAACTCGATAAGACTTAAAGCTTAGAACCTTTAAAGGAATTGATTGAATGAAGGCTGTTAAGCAATCCTTTTTTCTTTAAGAAAAGGGAGAGCGATTACTACAGAAAGTCTTAAAAGAAGCCTCCACCAAATTTTAAATTTAGTGGAGGCTTCTTTTAATTGGATAAAAGATGAACTTTATGGGGAAGTAAACTGAAATTTATAGAAGTATTTAGTTTTTCAACCCCCACAATTCTAGCAATTGATACGAATTATATATCAAATTGTATATAAAATTAAGTTTAATAGTACAATTATCACGAGAATATTGATAGAGCTAAGTGTATAATATACCCATATTCGATTTATTGAATAATTAGTTCTCATTCGAAAAAGGCAAATTCATCGAAAGGTGAAGACGCAAAGTTACAGACCTAAAGCAGGAATCGTAAGGGTGGCTGAACCGCTGAAGAATGTTGAGTGTAAACTTGATTAAGTTTATTTCACATCTCTTCCTTGTATTTATCATAATTAGAAAAGGGGAGTTTTTTTATGTCAATTTTCACTCGCAAAAGTTACAAATCACTTTTAAGCGCAATGTTACTTGGAGGCTTCGTTGTTAGTGCGGGCGTCAACCCGGCTTATGCAGATTCAGATGAAAGTGTCGTTGATAGCGAGTCTGAAGAAGTTGTCGAAACGGAAGAACCTTCGTTGGTGCCGGGAGATTTCTTTTATTTCCTAAAAAAAATTCAAGAAAATTTAAAATTAGCTTTCACATTTAATGATGAAAAAGAAGTGGAACTATTAAATGCATTTGTTGAAGAGCGCATTTTAGAGGCGACTGCTTTATTTGAAAATGGAGAAGAAGAATTGGCAAATGAAATTCTTCAACTTGCGATTGATCAACAAGAAGAAGCTATCGCCAAATATAATGAAATCGCAGCAGATGAAGAAGCGGATGAAAGTGTTGAAGAACCAACGCCTACTGAAGAAGAGGGCGCGAATGAAGAAGAAGAACCTGTTGACGAGGAAGCGTCGGAAGAAGATGCAGAATCGGATGAAACGCTAGAAGAAGAATCTTCAGAATCAGGTGACGTTGTAGAAGAACCTGTAATTGAAAAAACAGAAGAAGAGTTAGTGCGTGAAGCATTGATTGCAAAATTCTCTTCAAATCTTTTGGCCTTGCAAGCGGCATTAGAAAAAGTGGAAAACCCTAAAGCGAAAGAAGCATTAGCGAAAAACGTGTTGAAATCCATAGAGCGTTTAAACAAAAAAGTGGAGAAGAAATTAGCGAAATTAGCGAAACAAGCTGAAAAAGAAGAAAGTTCAGAAGAACCGGTGACTGAAGACGGCGTTATTGAAGAAGAAATGATGGACGAATCAACTGAGATGCCGCAAGAAGTTGAATTGGAAGAGATAGAAGTAGAAACAGAAGATGAAGCTAACGAAGAAGAAGAAGAAGAAGAAGAAGAAGTGAAAGTAGATGAAACTGAATCTGCTATGGCAGCCCCTGTAACAAAAGAAGTCAAGTCGAAAACAGCTGCCGCTAAAACAGAAGCGAAAAAAGTTGAAGCTGCTAAAAAAGCGGAACAAGCAAAAGTTAAAGCTGAAGCGAAAAAGCAAGAAGCTGGTAAAAAAGCAGAACAAGCAAAAGCAAAAGCTGAAGTGAAAAAACAAGAAGCTGGTAAAAAAGCAGAACAAGCAAAAGCGAAAGCTGAAGCAAAAAAACAAGAAGCTAGTAAAAAAGCAGAACAAGCAAAAGCGAAAGCTGAAGCAAAAAAACAAGAAGCTGGTAAAAAAGCAGAAGAAAAGCGTCAAAAGGAAGCTAGAAAAGCGGCAGAAAAGAAAGATCGAGACGCAGATTCTGAGCAAGAAGAGGATTCAGATTCAAAAAAGGGCAATAAAAATGATGAAAAATCAAACAAAAGTAAAAAGGATAAAGATGAGTGATAAATAATTTTATTCTTAATTTAAAAAATGGACATCGCACGAGTGCTGCGATGTCCATTTTTTTATAAGGATGAAAAGGTGCTCCTTTC
Source organism: Planococcus sp. (in: firmicutes) (assembly GCA_041553775.1). Lineage (GTDB taxonomy): Bacteria > Bacillota > Bacilli > Bacillales_A > Planococcaceae > Planococcus. The sequence goes on along the minus strand of JBFEIJ010000001.1, from coordinate 7,465 downwards.
TGTCTTCCTAATTGATGTGTTTAGTTTGGTTTTCTCGTGGAATAATAAGGGAGACTAATTAAACGAGGAGTGGAAGATGATGGCGAAAATTGCAACGTTGATTACCGATATGTTTGAGGATGTAGAATATACAGAGCCAGCCAAAGCATTCAAAGAAGCGGGCCATGAAGTCTTTACGATTGAAAAGGAAGCAGGCAAAAAGGTAACGGGCAAACAAGGGGATGCTACAGTGGAAATCGATAAGGCAATCGACTCTGTCAGTCCTGAAGATTTTGACGCCTTGTTCTTGCCGGGAGGCTATTCGCCGGATGAATTACGCGCGGATGAGCGCTTTGTGAAATTTGCAAAAGCGTTTATGGATGCAGAAAAACCGGTTTTTGCTATTTGCCACGGACCGCAATTACTGATTTCTGCGCGTGCGTTAGAAGGCCGAGACGCAACCGGCTTCAAATCGATTCAGACGGATATGGACTACGCGGGTGCGAAAGTGGTCGATCAAGAAGTGGTGGTATGCCAAAACCAATTGGTGACAAGCCGTCAGCCGGACGACTTGCCAGCTTTCAACCGTGAATCGTTGAAGCTGCTTGAAAAATTAGGATAATAAATGACGATGATGCTCCGCTGCGGCGGGGCTTTTTTTATTGGTGTACTAAAAAGCGGGTGCTGCAAACAAAAAGACTTATACCGCAAACAAAGGGTGTGTTGCCGCAAACAAACTCGAGTTTCCCGCAAACAAATTCCGGTTTCCCGCAAACAAAATCGGATTTCCTGCAAACAACACCATTTTCACCCCTTGAACTTATAAGTGAACACTTATATAATGTGGGAGGCACTCATATAAAGAGGTGAAAAAATGGAATATCTTGAAATGGAATCGTATTTGAAGGCAATCGGTGACCATAACCGCATGATTATTTTAAAATATTTGACGGCGGAGTCACTGTGCATCTGCGAATTCACGGAATTGATGGATATGACGCAGCCGACTATTAGTCAACATATGCGTAAATTGAAGCAAGCGGGACTTGTCACCGAAGAAAAGCGCGGACGTTGGACAATTTGGTCACTGAATATCCGCCATTCGCTGTATCCGATGCTCATTCATTTGCTGAGCTTGCTTCCAGAGCCGGAACGAACAGTGGAAACCTTGATTGCAGAAGGAAAAAAAGTAGTTTGTGAATAGGGAGTTGTAGGTAGAGTGGAAGTTTGGTCAGCTAGTTTGATTTTTTTAATTACTTTAGTATTTGTTATTTGGCAGCCGCGCGGATTATCGATCGGGTGGTCGGCGATTGCGGGGGCACTCGTGGCGTTAGTAGTTGGAGTCGTTGACTTCGGCGATGTGTGGGAAGTAACCGGCATTGTCTGGAACGCGACATTGACGTTCGTTGCATTGATCATCATTTCGTTGATTCTCGATGAAATTGGATTTTTCGAATGGGCAGCACTGCACATGGCGCGTTATGCCAAAGGCAGCGGGATTCGGATGTTCTTGCTCGTTATTGCGCTTGGAGCAGTCGTGGCTGCATTATTCGCTAACGACGGTGCCGCGCTGATTTTGACGCCGATCGTTTTAGCGATGGTGCGTGCTTTGAAATTCAAGGATTCGATGATCTTGCCGTTTATCATGGCTTCAGGTTTTATCGCCGATACGGCATCGCTGCCGTTTGTGGTCAGCAACCTGGTCAATATCGTCTCCGCTGACTTTTTCGACATCAGCTTTGCACGGTACGCGTTGAATATGTTCTTGCCGAACTTGTTCAGTGTAGGGGCGAGTATGCTCGTATTGTATTTATATTTCCGTAAAGACATCCCGACTCATTTTGATGAAGGGGCATTGAAAGTTCCTGCCGCTGCAATCAAAGACGTGAAAATGTTCCATCTATCGTGGGCGGTTCTTGGGGTCTTGTTGGTCGGATATTTCATCAGCGATCCATTGGGAATACCCGTGTCGTTCATCGCGGGAGCGGTCGCTATCATCTTCTTGGCGATTTCTCGCCGCAGCGAAGCAGTTGAAACGATGACGGTCTTAAAAGGTGCCCCGTGGGCAGTCGTCTTCTTCTCAATCGGTATGTACGTGGTCGTTTACGGTTTGCGAAACGCAGGTTTAACGTCAGTTCTTGCTTCAGCAATCGAATGGACAGCAAGCCACGGCTTGTTCGCAGCAACGATCGGCATGGGCTTTATTGCCGCGATTTTGTCTTCGATTATGAATAATATGCCGACGGTGATGATTGATGCACTGGCCATTTCTGAAACGGGAACGACCGGTGTAGTGCGTGATGCGCTAATTTACGCCAACGTCATCGGGTCAGATCTAGGTCCGAAAATTACACCAATCGGTTCGCTTGCCACATTGCTATGGCTGCACGTCTTGAAAACCAAGGGTGTGGAAATCAGCTGGGGCTATTACTTCAAAATCGGAATCATTTTGACGGTTCCAATTCTGTTCATTACGCTGACGGGCTTATACTTGTCGTTATTATTACTTAATTAAAAATTGGATAAGACTGAAACACAAAAAGAGAAGTCGAGGCGGAATCCGCTTTGACTTCTCTTTTAATATGTTCAATTAAATAAAGGTAGCTTCGGGTTAGTTATCCGAGAAATTTCGCCATATAAATTTCGTTATGCGGCTTGCCACCGATTATCAAAGATTTTTCGCGAACGCCTTCTTCTTTGTAACCGGCTTTCTCGTACAATTTGCGGGCTGCGTCATTTTCTTCGACAACAGTCAGTTCCAAACGGCTGATGCCTTTCGCTTTTGCCCAGTCTTCTGCTTTTTCCAGCAAAGAAGTCGCAAGGCCTTTGTTTTGGGCGCTTTTTTGGATGCCAAGCACCACAGCGGCGCGGTGAGCTGCGCGTGCGGCTGTATTGCCGATGACCATCAAATAACCGACATGTTCACCGTTTAAAATTGCGATAAAGATGGTGGAATGTCCTTCTTGCTTCCATTCGATAATCTGCTTGCGCATGCTTTGAGTAGATTGGACGCGTTCATCTTTTCCATAAAGCATGTATTTCGATTCGCCTTCAACCAATTTTTGCAAAGCGATCAATGAGCGCGCATCTCCATGTTCCGCTTGGCGGATCAATAAGATGTCTTCAGTACCTGTCTTTGAACCGCCGCCTTCATCCGGGTTGATTCGTTCGAAAACAACAAAGCGGTTCGTCATGACATCGCTCACGTAATAACCTGCATCCATCCAGGCGTGGAAATGTTTTGCGGGCGGCTTGGTCTTTTTCCACCAGCTTTTATTCAAATAAGCGGCATTGGGAAGTTGCTGCCCCATAATCTGTTCGATTTCATTAAAGGACAGTGTGATTTTTTGAGATGAAGCGGAAGAGAAGTAATCAGATAGAGGGATGTATTTTTTTTCCAAAATTATAGTCAATTTAAACACTCCTTTCTAGAAATAATAAATTTAGTTGTGATGATTATATCATTTGTCCTATTAAAATGTATATAATTATTTCCTTTTTCTTAAAAATTTTTTTAAAGGGTAAAAAGAAGGGTTTTAATTTACCTTATTATTTAGAAAATTAGGTATAGAGATATAAAATTATTAAATATACCCAGCGAAAAATAACTTGTTAATTCCTGATAGGGCAAGAATGGCGGAGTTTTTCGAATTAGCATTACAATTAAGAAAGTTATTGTAGCATTGACTAATGAAGAGCGTTAAAGAATTGACTTTTTCAGTGTTTTTTAATTGTATTTTGGCTATGCTGGCAATTGTGTTAAAATTATTTCGGAAACTAACACCATTCAGGAGGCTAAAAAATGTCAAACGTTCTTGTTTTAGGACATAAAAATCCGGACACCGATTCAATTTGTTCGGCTATTTCATATGCATATTTAAAAAATCAGCTTGGAATGACGGCAGAACCGATTCGTTTAGGCGAAATTAACAATGAAACTGCCTACGCATTGGAGCATTTTGACTTCAAACAACCGCGTCTTGTAGAAAAGGTCGCTGCAGAAGCGACGCAAGTAATTTTGGTGGACCACAATGAGCGTCAACAAAGCGCAGTTGATATTGAAGATGTTCAAATCATTGAAGTGGTGGATCACCATCGTATCGCTAATTTTGAAACGACGGACCCAGTATATTTCCGTGCTGAACCGGTGGGTTGTACTACGACCATCATCTTGAAAATGTTCAAGGAAAACGGCGTTGAAGTACCGGCAGATATCGCTGGACTTATGCTGTCAGCTATCATTTCCGATTCATTGCTTTTCAAATCTCCAACTTGCACAGAACAGGATTTGCAGGCTGCCCGCGAACTTGCTGACATTGCAAATGTTGATGCAGCAGAATACGGTCTCGCTATGTTGAAAGCTGGTGCAGATTTAAGCAATAAAACGCTTGAAGATTTGATGTCTCTTGACTCCAAAGAATTCGAAGTTGGCGACCATCATTTTGAGATTGCTCAAGTCAATGCAATCGATGTCAATGAAGTCATCAGCCGCCAAGAAGAGTTGGAAGTGCTGATGAACGAAACGATCGCCCGCAAAAACTTGGATTTGTTTGCATTTGTGGTTACGGATATTTTGAATAACGATTCGGTCGCGATCGTCTTAGGACATAAAGCGAACATCATCGAAGAAGCATTCAAAACAACGGTTGTCGACAACCGCGTGTTATTGCCTGGCGTCGTGTCACGCAAAAAACAAATTGTACCGGTCATTACAGAAGCATTAAGCTGATCCCTCGGGGGTCAGTTTTTTTATGGATTATTCCTGCTTGCAGTAGCCACGGGTAACAGGACGGTAAAGGCGGTTGAAGGTTGCGTTTTGTAAAGAGCGCCATTACCGGCAAGTCCTCCAGCGCCTGTCGGGGCTTGCGTGGGCATCTGCACTTTTCTTGGTGTCTAGTTCCGATGCCCAGCCCCTCGGGTCGCTTCGGCCTTTCCGTCAATGGCAAAGAACGCCATTACCGGCAAGTCCTCCAGCGCCTGTCGGGGATTGCGCGGGCATCTGCACTTTTCATGGGCTAGGCAAAAATATTGAGTGGGGTATTGTTCGTTGTTATAGTAATGCGTGAGGTGAAATTATGAAGATTGAAATTTGGTCAGATTATGTATGTCCGTTTTGCTACATAGGCAAGCGTACGTTGGAACAGGCTCTTGAAAAATCCGGGTTTCATTCACAAGCTGAGATTACATTCAAAGCTTATCAATTAGACCCAGCGGCACCAGTGGATTCCACGGTTCCCGTTTATGAAAGTTTAGCTAAAAAAACAGGCGCGACAATTGAACAAGCAAAAGAAATGACGAAAGGCGTTGCGGCACACGCTCGCTCAGTAGGACTTGAATATAATTTCGACGATATGATGAATGGCAATACGATGGCGGCTCACCGCTTGATGAAATGGGCAGAGGAACAAGGCAAGGATGCCTATTTGGCTGAACTTCTTATGCGTGCCTATTTCGTCGAAGGTAAAAATGTCAGCAAGGTTGAAGTTTTGGTGGAAGCGGCTGAAGCAGCCGGATTGCCGAAAGATAAAGTAGCGGAAGTATTGGCTTCCGAGCAATTCCATGAAGACGTGGAAGCGGATATTACGGAAGCACGTCAAATTGGCGTGCAAGGAGTTCCGTTTTTCGTCATCAACCGCAAATACGCAATTTCTGGAGCGCAGCCGCTTGAGGCGTTTGTCGATTCCATCCGTGAGATCGCGGAAGAAGAAGGCATTCGTCCAAAGCTTAAACCGATGGGGCAAAGCAAAACCACTTATTGTACAGGCGAGTCTTGTGAATCGTAAGCAGGCAAGCTGAATAACTTCATTTGCAAGAGGATTGCCATAGAAAAAATGGAAATCCTGCAAGAGATGAAAAGTAAATCTTCTATGAGACCGGACGTGCAGATGCGCGTCCGGTTTTTGTGTGCGAAAAATTTTTGCGTGAGAAGTATTAAGCGGGAACGTGTTTCGGATTAAAAATAAGAGGACAGGGTACTTATCTAGTAAATCGGTATTAGGAGGGGTAGCATGTCTGAACATGATCATTCGAACCGTCTGCCAGAGCATATGGAATCTTTGTGGAGAACTTATAAGGAAGTACCCAGCTTTCCGGCGCTTCAAGCCAATGAATCCACGGAAATTGGCGTTGTCGGCGGAGGGATTGCCGGCATCATCACGGCATATCTGCTGGCAAAAGCGGGCAAGAAAGTCACGCTCATTGAAGCCGGGAAATTGGTGGGTGGTGTTACAGGGTATACGACCGCTAAAATTACGGCACAGCACGGACTGTATTATTCTCCGCTCATCAAGTTGGTAGGAGAAGAAAAAGCTCGATTGTACTATGAGGCAAATATAGACGGTTTGAAATTCATTGAAGACATGACAGCTGAACTTGGCATTGAATGCGATTTGAGTCATCATGACGCATTTCTCTATGCTACAACGTCGGAAGGTGCTGCGCTGTTGAAAAAAGAAGCCGAAGCATACGATGCCTTAGGAATTGAAGGCGGCTTGGCAAAAGAGGAAGTGGAATTGCCTTTTAACGTCGAAGAGGCTGTGGTGATGCGCAATCAAGCGCAGTTCCATCCAGTGAAATTCCTAGCTAAATTGGTAAGTGAAATTGAGCGGCTTGGGGGTAAAATCTACGAAAACACCCGTGCGCAAAAAATTCTGAGCAAAGACGATCCGGTCATCCAAACCGAAAACATGTCCCATCTGTCATGCGACAAAGTGGTTGTAGCCACGCATTATCCGTTTAATGATGCGGATGGCCTGTATTTCTCAAGACTCTCAGTTAATCGTTCTTATGCCATTGCGACTCGGACATCCGGTCCAGTTCCAAACGGCATGTATATCAGCATTGATGCACCATCCAGGTCGCTGCGTTACGCTACAGGGCTCGACGGCGAGAAGTTGCTGCTCATAGGAGGAGACGGGCATCCAGCTGGCAAGAGCAAATCACCGACAATGGAGCATTACGAAAACTTGGCACAATTCGGCGAAGAACATTTTGGGGTAACGGACATTCCTTATCGATGGTCTTCGCAAGATATGACGACGCTTGATAAGATCCCTTATATAGGAAAAATTACAGCAGGATACGATCATATCTTGGTTGCGACAGGCTTTCATAAATGGGGCATGTCAAACGGCGCGGCAGCGGGCAAATTGCTTACTGATTACATTTTGGGTCACGCAAATCCTTATGCGGAGCTTTTCGATCCGACACGGACGAAACTCAAAGCAATAGATGCCCTCAGTTTCATCAAAGACAATAGTTCGGTAGCCAAAGAGTTGGTAAAAGGGAAATTACATTCTTCTTCGAAATCGGTTCAAGAATTGCAAAATGGTCAAGGTGGCTTAGTAAAAGTCGGGGGTAAAAAAGCGGGTGGTTATCGCGATGAGTACGGCCAATTGCATTTGGTCGACACGACATGCACGCATTTGGGTTGCGAAACAAAATGGAACGACGCCGAGCGGTCATGGGATTGTCCATGCCACGGTTC